>USEX01000009.1 GCA_900553755.1 uncultured Clostridium sp. | reverse complement strand
TTTTTTTAATTAATTATTTATTTTTATTATTTAATTAATAATTAATTTTAAATAATTAATTATTTATTTTTTATTATTAATTAATTTATTAATAATTAATATATAAATAAATTAATTAAATTTATTTTATTTTTTTATTTATTATTTATTTGCAAAAAAAATATATAGATAAAAATATATCTATATATTTTTTATTTTGGTGCACCATCGCGGGATCGAACCGCGGACCTTCTGATTAAGAGTCAGCTGCTCTACCAGCTGAGCTAATGGTGCATACAATAATACTTAAAGCTTTTTAATTATATTACCTTTTAGCATTATTGTCAAGTATTTCGTTGGTTTTATTTTCAATTGCAGTATTTTCTGTTTGTTTATTTTCTATCTCATTATTTTCATTTTCTTTTTTTGTTTCAATTTTTGTCTCTTCTTTCGTTCCTTTTCTAATTATTCTATCTAGTGCGCTATATTTATCTCTTGAAAGTAATGTATTTGAAATTATTATACCATCTTTTCTAACTATTTTATAAGCTTCACTAATACAACCATCGTGACCATTTTGCTTTATAATCTCTTCACCTTTCTCTAATTCATCGTCTTCTTCATATACAATTTTTCTTTCTATTTTTGAAATTATTTTTGATTGTATTATTATTTCAGGTTCATCGTCTTCTTTTATTCCACAAATTGATATTAAATTAACACCGTTCTTCGCTGTTGCAACTATTTTTATTGGATACTTTCTAGTATTTTTAAATTTAAAATCTAGTGAGCCCCAAGACACTGTAGCATCTCTACTTGCATCCACATATGAACTCTCAAAATAATGATTGTATCTCTCAACTATATCAAGATTAGCATATAAGACTGCGTTATATAGTGTTGAAGAAACCTGGCAAATACCTCCTCCAACAGTTTGCACTACTTGGCCTCCTGCATATGCTCCAGCTTCTTTATATCCAGCATCCATAGTTCTTTTTCCTACAATTTGATTATAAGAAAATACTTCACCAGGCATTATTATTGTATTATTTATTTTTTCTGTTGCCAATCTTATATTTGTTGCCCTATTTGAATTTCCAACATCGTATTTTGTAGAAAATGTTGATATAGTATCCGGAAACGCTTCCTCTCCTAAGTCACTTAACGTCTTATTTGGAATTACTATTTTTAAAGGAATTATATATTCTTCCTTATCTTCGCTAATTATTTCCTGGGCCTCATCTAAAGAAATATCAAAATCAATTCCATTTACATGTGGGTGTACAGTTGTTGGATTCTCTGTTATATATGCATCCTGCGCTTCTTTATAAATTTCGCTATGAATTTTTTCTATATCTATGTTATCAGCTTTAACATATTCCACAGGAATTGTTATTGTACTTATATTATCATTTTTTATATTTAATATTTCATCTTTAATTTCTTTTTCTAACTTTTCTTTATCTACTAATATTCCATCTTTGCCTTTTGTAATAATAAGTTGTTCGTCTTCTATAAAATAACTATACTGCTCAACTTTTCCTGGTATTTTTTCACTAATATCATTTATTAATTCATTTAATTTATTATCATCTAATTCTACTGATAAATTAAAATCTTTTTTAAATAAAAATGTTTTTATTATTTCAATATTATTAATAAATATATTATTTTTTCTTCCTATTAAATAGGCTTCTTCTATTTTATTATTAATATCATATTTTACATTTATATCATTTGGAATTATATTAATTTCATTTTCATCATATTTTATTATTATTTTTTTATTTATTTTTCCTTCTATTAATTTATTTATTTTTTCGTTTGCTTCCTCTTTAGTGCAATTTGATATATCCACTCCCTGTAAGCTTACACCTTTTATTATTTTATTATTCGGAATATTAATAATTGCAAATATTACCGAAAATATTAATAATATAAATAAAATAATAATAATAATTCCTATTATTTTAGTATTTTTTTTATTTATTTTTTCCATTTTATTTTTATTTCCTCCATAATAATATTAGCATAATAAATTTATTTTTACAATCTAAAATAATATTTTTATTTGTATAGACTTTTTGTCCATTTTACAATATAATTAATAAAAAAATAGGAGACTAATATGATAGGTGAATTAATTTTTAGAATACGTAAAGACAGACATATGACAAAAGCAGAACTTGCAAGAAATGCTAATGTAAATTTAGGATATATTGGTCATATAGAAAAAGAAGAGCGCACACCAAGCCATAAAGCATTAAAAAAAATATGTGCTTCTTTAGATGTGCCATATCAGCAAATTATGTATACATACGATAAAGAAACTTCTGAAGAACATAAAGAATATGATTTTATAGAGCATATCGCCTATAACTCTATTCCCGCAATAAATAATGTGGATGATTTAATTTTTTGTCCTACTAAATTTGGAACTGCTTCAGTTGCTATAAAAATAAATGATACTAGCATGGAACCTACTCTTACAAAGGGCTCATATGCTTATACTGAATTTAATTCTCCTCTTAATAATAAAGATATTGGATTATTTTATTTTCAAAATAAATTATTAATTCGTAGATTTATTATAAGAAGTAATTTTATTTTATTAAAATCAGACAACTCTGGTTTTCCTGATGTAAAAATATCTAATAAAGATGATTTCTATATTGTAGGAAAAATTTTGGGAACTAATACAGATTATTAAAAAATAATGAAAATTTTTGTAAAATTTTATTAAAAATACTTGCATATATCTTTTTTTAATATTATAATAATTTTGACAAAAGATAAAATAGGAGTTAATATCATGGAACTGGTAAAAAATATATTTTTCAATACTGATAAATTAATTGAAAATACAAAAATAAAAATTTCTTATACAGGAACTTTATTTGAGCAAAATTCTGATAAAGTATTTATTCATTATGGATTTGGTGAGAATTGGGATAATGTATCAGAAGTAGAAATGAATAAAACAGATTTAGGATTTCAAGCTGAATTAGATTTACCTTCTAGCGAGGTTTTAAAATTATGTTTTAGAAACAGTGAAAATATTTGGGACAATAATAATGGTTCAGATTATTCATTCAATATAGAAAAACCACAAGTTGCATTAATAGCTTTAGATTCATCAAAAGAACTAGATACTTCAAGAAGATTAAAAAAATCTTATATCTGGAGCAAAAAAATAAGATTAGCAATTTATAAAATAATTCATTATTTTCCAAAAATCATTTCAGGAAATTATAAGAAAAAAGCTATAATAGAAAAATAAGTCGAATATATCGACTTATTTTTTATATTAACCAACCTCCATTAATAGAAATTATTTGTCCTGTTACATAGCTATCTTCTAATATCCATTCTACACACTTAGCTATATCTATAGTGTTCCCTATTTTTCCTAATGGTATTTCCTCTTTTAATTCTTTTATTTCTTCATTATTTAATTCTTTATTCATATCAGTATCTATAATTCCTGGCGCAATACTATTTACTCTAATATTAGAAGGTCCAAGTTCTTTTGCTAAAGACTTTGTTAAAGCATCTATTCCAGCTTTAGAAACAGAATAATGAGATTCACAAGAAGCTCCCGTAATTCCCCATATAGATGATATATTTATTATGCTTCCAGACTTCTTAGGAATCATATATTTTAGGCCTTCCTGGCACATATAAAATACTGAATACAAATTATTTTTCATCATATTTTCCCAATCTTCATCAGTAATATCGTTAAATACTTTTATTTGAGAAATACCTGCATTATTTATTATTCCATCTACATTTCCAAAGGTTTTTATTGAATATTCAATTAATCCCTTTGCCTCTTCTCTTTTAGATACATCGGCTTTATATGCACATACATTTTTACATGCATTTATTAACTCTTGTTCTAATTTTTTTGCTTGCTCTTCGGATTTATTATAGCTAAATACAATATTATATTTTGTAGACAAAAGCTCTACTATGCTTTTCCCAATCCCTTTCGCTCCACCAGTTACTACAATTGTTTTTCTCATATTTTCTCCTTAAAATAATTAAATAAACAAAAAATCAAGCAAGTTATTAACAAGCTTGATTTTAAGTTATGGAGCCACTTATCTGATTCGAACAGATGACCTACTGATTACAAGTCAGTTGCTCTACCAGCTGAGCTAAAGTGGCATATAAATTGGTGACCCCGACGGGAATCGAACCCATGTCTCCGCCGTGAAAGGGCGATGTCTTAACCGCTTGACCACGGGGCCGTTTGGCCTAGGATTTAATCAAACTTAAATCCTAGAATTTGGTGAGCCATCGCGGACTCGAACCGCGGACAACTTGATTAAAAGTCAAGTGCTCTACCACCTGAGCTAATGACCCAAATATTAATTGGCCAACGCATTATAAATTCTACAACATTTTATTTCATTTGTCAACCACTTTGGAGAATTTTTTTGATTTTTTTAAATAAAACTCCTATTTTTTTAATATTCGGTACATTATTTATAATTATATTATTTATTTAGTTCTTCTATTACTTCATTTACATCTATTCCATGAACTTCACAAGCTTCTTCTATTGTTTCCATTTGAGCAGCAGGGCATCCTAAGCAACCCATTCCTTTTCTCATTAATATTTCTGCTTTTTCTGGGCATTCTTTTAATAAATCTCCTATTTTCGTATCTTTATTAATCTCCATTATCTTCACTCCTCTCATAAATATTGTTTATCATAATTAATATTTTAACACATTTTTTCAAAAATGTATAGACAAATTGAAAATATTATAGTATATTGGAAAAAACTGGAAGGAGTGATTTGCTGTTAATCTTACAAATTTATTTTTTATAGTATTATTCTTTAATCTTTTTATAACTTTATATTCAATTTATACTTTCTTTGATTTATATATTTTTCATAGTCTTCAAGGTTCCAAATTAAATATATTAGAAAAAAATAAATATGGAGGTGATAATCTTAAAAATTAAACTTTTAAAATTTATTTTTATAATACTATTATCTTTTATATTAATTCATATTGGTGTTATTATTTTTTCTCCCGTTTTTTCAAGCAATAATATTACAATTTATTTTTATGAAAAATCTTTAAATATTTTTCCATCCAATCCTATTTTATGGCACATATTAAAACTTTTATTTATTATTTCTTACACTCATGTATCTGTTTTTATTTCCACATATTTGTCCTGCTTTATTCATCCCAAAAATAAAAAAAGAAATTTAAATAAATCAGATAATAATTCCAAAAATTGTTTAAAATTATTTATTGGTTATAGCAATGATAATCCTATTTATATTCCTGAATTAGGTCTATATCAGAACATATTAATAACTGGAACTATTGGTACAGGTAAAACCAGCAGTGCAATGTATCCTTTCACAAATCAATTAATTTCATACAAGGCATCTGTAAAATCTGCAAAAATCGGTATGTTAATATTAGATGTAAAAGGAAATTATTATAATAAAGTATTAGAATATGCCCAAAAATATAATAGACTAGATGATGTAATTGTTATTGAATTAAATGGCAAATATAAATATAATCCTTTACACAAGCCACATTTGAAACCATCTGTAATTGCTAACCAATTAAAAAGTATTCTTCTATTATTTTCTCCAAACAATTCCGAATCATACTGGTTGGACAAAGCCGAAGAAGTTCTTTGTGAAGCTATTAAACTTTGTAGATTATATAATAATGGATATGTAACATTTACTGAAATTCATAACTTAATTACAGAAGAATCATATTATACATCTAAAGTAGAAGAATTACGAAAATCATTTATTTTAAATAAATATTCACAAGACCAATTATACGAACTCCATTCTAGTTTAAATTTTTTTAATAAAGAATTTTTTTCATTAGATCCACGTACATTAAATATTCTAAAATCTGAGATTACCCGTATCACAAATTCATTTGTATCCGATTATTCGATTAAAGATACTTTTTGCTGCGAAGAAAAAAAGTTGAATTTTCTTGGTTTCACAGAATTAATCAATGATGGAAAAATCGTAGTTTTAAACATGAATATTAATGAGTACCGAAATTTATCAAAAATAATAGCTGCTTATTTAAAAATGGATTTTCAAACTGAAGTAATGTCTAGACTTTCTAACAACAAAACTCCACAAAGAATAACTGCTTTTATTTCAGATGAATATAGCGAATATGTAACTGCAAATGACGCAAATTTCTTTTCTCAAAGTAGAGAAGCAAAATGTATTAATATTATTGCCACTCAAAGTTATACCTCTTTATTAAATACATTGAATAATCAATATTCTACCAAAGTAATTATTCAGAATTTAGTAAATAAAATTTGGTTTCGTACAGATGATATTTTTACTATAGAAGATGCTCAAAAACAAATCGGAAAAACCGAAAAAACAAAATCATCAAAAACAATATCTGAAAATTCTCAAAAGGCCTCTTATAATTATTTAGTAAATTCTTTCAACGCTAGAGATTCTAGTATTAGTGAAAGTATAAATACTTATTCTCAATTTGATTATATATATGATACTAATTATTTCACTCAAAATTTAGAAACCTTTTCTGCCCTTTGTTTTATTTCTAACGGCTCAAACATTCTTCCCCCTTGCAAAATAAATTTAATACCTTATTTTAAAAGTCAAAAATAAGAAAGGACTGATTTTATGAAGAAAAAATATTTTTTTATTTTTTATATTTTTATATTTATTATTATTTTCAATATTCCATCTACTGTATACGCTAGTGACCCTAAAATAATTTCTAAATTAAATTCCGCATTATCTACAATTGAATCATGGCTTATAAAATTAGCTACTCCAGCTGCTGCAGTAGCAGTTGGTACCGGTGTATTTATGAAAAAATTCAGTTTTGGAGATGAGGAACGTATTAGAACGGGGAAAAAATTAATTAGAACATCACTTTTTTCCTATGGGTTTATTTTAGCAATAGATTTAATTTTATCTGCTATAAAAAGTTTAATAAATTAATTGAAAGGTATTTTTATGAATCCATCACAAATTGATTATTCAAAAATAATAATTGAAACATTAAACACACTATTTTCCAATCTGCTTTCTTCTATAGATACTACCCTTTATTCTCTTTTAGATAATATTGTATTTATTGACACAGATATTGTTGAAAATTCATTTTTTAATAATGTTTTTGGTTCTGTATTTAATATTGGACTAATTTCAATTGCTAATTCTCTTTTATGGGGATTTACAATTTATTATTGCTGCAAGCTTATTTTCTCTTCTTATATAACGACAAATATTGAACACCCATACCAATTTATATTTAAAGCATTAATTTTTTCTGCCTGCATCGCAAGCTCATTATTCTTATGTAAAGAAATAATTTTTATAAATTCTTTAATTTGTTCAGCCATTCGTGAAATAGGCTCCACATTATTTCACACAGATATATCATTTTTAAATTTAATAAATAAGCTTGACTTGGCAATATATAATAATTTTAATTCTATTGATTTATTTTCATTTAATGGATTAATAAAATCATTTATAACATTTGAATTATTAAATTTACTATTTTCTTATTCTTTAAGATACATAATGGTTCAGGTCCTCGTTCTTTTATCACCTTTTGCTTTCCTCTCGTTAGTTACTCAGAGCACATCTTGGTTATTTAAAACCTGGATTAGAAATTTTATTTCTTTATTATTAATTCAAATATTTATTTCATTTATATTATTAATTATTTTTTCAATGAATATAAACAGTAATTCTTTATTTAGTCAATTAATGTATATAGGCGCCATTTATGCACTTAGCAAATCTAATTATTTTTTAAAGGAATTAATTGGTGGTTTATCTACAGATATAAATGCACACATTGGCTCTATTCGTTCTTTAATAAAATAAAAGGAAGTGATTATTATAAAATTTATTTTTCCATCTAATTATAATTTTAAGCCCAAATTACTTGGTATCATAGATTACAATACAGCTTTTTTTAATATATTATGGGATATTTTTATTTTCTGTTTTATAAATTTAATATTTTCTTCATTATCATTAAAAATATTTATTTTTATTATTTTTTGTTTTCCTTTATTTTTATTTAGTATTATTGGTTTTAATCAGGAAAATATTTTGTATGTATTTTATTATATTTTTAAATTTATAATTTCAAGAAAAATATATTTATATAAACAAATTTAAGTTTTAATTTTATATTAACTTTACCTTGTAAATAAACGCAAATAATGTTATAATTTGTTTAATTATGAGGTGTTAATATGAAACTTGAATCGGTAAATGAATCTTTAATGTTTTCTCAAACTAGCTTGCCAGATATATTCTTTACAGAATATTTTTCGCAGGCTTCTTCTGATGCAATAAAGGTTTATTTATATTTACTGTTTCTTTCAAAATATAGTAAAGAAATAAAAATAAATGATTTGGCAAAAAAACTTGAATTACCTTTAAAAACAATTCAAGATTCTGTAAAATATTGGGAAAATGAAGGATTATTATTAAAAAAGACTTCTGGCTATGAGCTTACTAATATTCAAGAACTAGAACTTAGAAAATTATATAATCCTAGAATTAGTTTGTCTCCTGAGGCAATTCAAAAAACAGCTCAAAACCAATACCGTGCCAAGGCAATTGAAAATATTAATAACGAATTTTTTCAAGGAGTTATGCCTCCTTCTTGGTATGGCGATATCGATTTATGGTTTTCAAAGTATTCTTTTGACGAAGAAGTTATGATTGCACTATTTAGATACTGTTTTGAAAGGTCAGCTTTGCATAAAAATTATATTCAAACAGTTGCAGAAGCTTGGGCAAATAATAATATAAAAACTTTTAGCGATCTTGATAAATATTATGAAAGACAAGAAGCTTTATCAAAAATATATAAAACTATCTCAAGGAAACTTGGTCTTAATAGGCAATTATCACAATATGAAACAGCATATATTGATAAATGGGTAATAGATTTTGGTTATGACTTAAAAATAATAGAAATAGCATTGAAAAAAACTACAGCCAAAACAAATCCAAGTTTTGATTATATAGATAAGTTAATCTCATCCTGGCATGAAAGAAACTTAAAAACACCTGAATCAATTGAAAAGTTTATATTAGATTCTAAGCAAAAAAATAAAGATATAAAAAGTTTTGAAAAGAAAAATGGTTACAACAATTATAATCAACGCTCATATGATGATTTTTCTAATTTATATGCAAATAATTCCGTTAGCATATAAAAATATATAATGCAGGATGTGGTATTTTGAATAATACAAATATAAAAGATTTACTTTATGAGTATCAAAAGAAAAGGGATTTTGCAAAGCTTAAAGCAAGGGAACTAAAAAAAGAAATATATTCTAAAAATAAACGTCTTGAGGAGATTGATTCTCAATTAGCAAAGTTCTCTATAGATACTGCAAAATCTTTATTATCTAGTAATTCTAAAGAGTTATTAGACCAATTAAACTTAAAAATAACAACATTAAAAAATGAGAAAAAAACACTATTAAAAAATATGGGAATATCAGAAAATGACCTTTTGCCAAAATATGAATGTTCAATTTGTAATGATACAGGATATATTCAATCTGGTTATAATACTAAAATGTGTACATGCTTAGAACAAAGATTATTTGATTTAGAATATAATAGTTCAAATGTTTACAATATGCACAATCACACATTTGAGAATTTTAATTCATCTTATTATTCAGATACTCCAGATAAAGAAAAATATGGATCAAATATTTCTCCTAGACAAAATATAGAAATAATAAAAAAATTATCTTTAAATTTTATTAATAATTTTGATAATATTGAAGAAAAAAACTTATTATTCACAGGCAATTCTGGTCTTGGAAAAACATTCTTATCTAGCTGTATCGCAAATTCTTTATTAAAAAAGGGAAAAACTGTACTATATCAAACAGCTCCAATTATGCTAGATTCTATAATAAATTTTAAATTGCGGTAAGTCTACATCAAGTATCAACATATGTGAACAATTGCTAAACGTAGATTTGCTTATAATCGATGATTTAGGAACTGAAAGCATGAATAATATGAAATTTGCAGAATTATTTACTTTGATAAACTCTAGGCTATTACCACAGAGTAATAAAGTTACTAAAACAATTATTAGTACTAACTTAGATATGAATAATCTTTCAACAATTTATGGCGAACGCATGATTTCACGTTTCGTTGGTAGCTATAATATTTGTTACTTCTTTGGTGATGATATAAGATTTAAATTACATAACAAAAAATTAAAGTTATAAGATTAAATTCTTATAACTTTTTATATTGGCGGAAGCGAGAGGATTTGAACCTCCGCGGCCCTTACGAACCCTAGCAGTTTAGCAAACTGCCCCCTTCAGCCACTTGGGTACGCCTCCATTTTATAAAAAAATGGCGGAGAGGGTGGGATTCGAACCCACGGTAGGCTACAAACCTACGCCAATTTTCAAGACTGGTGCCATAAACCAACTCGACCACCTCTCCACAACTATTATCTGTGACAATCTATATACTATCACAGTTTTAGTCGTTTTGTCAATATTTATTATATATTTTTTTATAAACCTACTCTTTTTATTATTTCCTATTTTTACCTTATTATTCTAATTATTATTAATTGCCTTATATATAGCTTCCTTTTCTTCTTTTGATAAAGCATATGAAGACTCACCTTTTTCTACATTCTTACAATATATATTTGATGAATCTCTTGTATATATTCCATTTAGTACTATTCCAGAATTCTCTTCATCTAAAATAGCCACAGCAAAACTTAAATTACTGCCAGTATCCTTATAAGCATTGTATCTAACCAAACCTATTTTTTGTAAGCATTTATTCTCTTTGTTCTCTAACACTTCACAATACTTTTCAATCTCTTTATTCTCTTGTTTTATGTCTTGAACTTGGGAAACATAGTCTTTAATCATAATATCTATATTCTCACCTTTCCCAAGTTTTGCCATAAAATCAGAGTAATTTTTACGTAATTTTGATAATTTAATATTACTCAAAACATATAATACAAAAATCAATACATTTATTACTAATATAACAATCATCAAAATATTTGAACTAAAAAAGCCTTCCATCTATTCGCTCCTTATTTTATTAAAGATAAAATTCTCTCTAAATCATCATTTGAAGCATATTCAATAACAATTTTGCCCTTTCTTTTTCCTGCTTCTAACTTAACTTTTGTTCCAAAGAAACCTTGAAATGAGTTTTCTATATCTCTATATATGGCTTCATATTTTTTTGCTTTATCTTTATCTTTTTTTGGAAGTTGTTTTACATTATTTACTGCTAATTCAGCATCCTCAACTTTTTGGTTATTTTCTATAAATCTTTTTGCCATCTCATATTGCTTCTCAGGGTCTTCAATTCTTAATAAAGCTCTACAATGTCTCTCTGTTAAGTTATTTGCTAATACTAAATCAATTACTCTTTTATCCAAATTTAATATTCTTACAGAGTTTGTAACACTTGCTCTACTCATTCCAAGCTTATCTGCTAATGCTTGTTGACTCATTCCATAATCATCCAAAAGTTTTCTTAATCCCATAGCCTTCTCTATAGGGTTTAAATTCTTTCTTTGAATGTTCTCTATTAAAGCAATTTCTCTATTTGTTTGCTCCTTGTTCTCTCTTATTATACAAGGCATTTCTGTTAGCCCTGCTTTTTTAGCAGCCCTCCATCTTCTTTCTCCGGCTATAATTTCATAATAATCGTCTTTCTTAGTAACAATTATTGGTTGAATAACACCATACTCTTTTATAGAATTTGCTAATTCCTCTAAGCTTTCTTCATCAAAATTTTTTCTAGGCTGTTCCCTATTAGGTTCTATTTCTACTATTTTAATCTTTTCTATTACTTCTTTTTCGTTATCCTCTTTTCCTTTATCATCACTAGCTTTATAATTATCACCAAATAAAGCATCTAAACCTCTTCCTAATCCTGTTTTATTAGCCATAATACCCTCCTATTTCATATGTTTTGCTTTTTGCTCTTCATCATTTATTTTTAAAAATTCTTTCGCAAATTTTTCATAACTCTTTGCTCCTTTAGACTTTGGATCATACAAAGTTATTGGCATTCCATAGCTTGGAGCTTCACTTAGTTTTACATTTCTTGGTATAATATTTTTATACACTTTATTATCAAAATACCTCTTTACTTCTTTTACTACCTGGTTCGATAAATTCGTTCTAGCATCGTACATAGTAAGCAATGCGCCCTCTATATACAAACTTTTGTTCATGTGTTCTCTTACTAATTCTATTGTGTTTATAAGTTGTCCAAGTCCCTCTAACGCATAGTATTCACACTGTATCGGAATTAATACACTATCCGAAGCTGTAAATGAATTTAATGTAGTTAGCCCTAATGATGGCGGACAATCGATTATTATAAAATCATATTGATCTCGTATTTTATCAATTTTCTCCTTTAACCTATGTTCTCTATTTTCCATTGAGACAAGTTGAACTTCAGCTCCTGCCAAATTAATATTAGATGGGCACAAATCAAGGTTCTTTACATTTGTTTTCTGTAAAGTATTTTCCACTTCAATGTCCTCTATTAATACATCGTATATTGAAAATTGTTGCTCCTTATTCACTCCTAATCCACTTGTTGCATTACCTTGAGGGTCAGCATCCATCAACAAAACTTTTCGTCCTTTTTTTGCTAACACAGTACTTAAATTAACTGCTGTTGTAGTCTTTCCGACTCCACCTTTTTGGTTAGCAATTGATATAACTTTTCCCAAAATGATTCCTCCTTTTGTATAAAAAATGACATATTAATAATATATGAATATTACCAATATGTCAATGAATTTAGTATAATTCTTTTAAATTTTTTATAATGGTTTTTTACTTGGTAAACCTGCTTTTCTAGGATATTCCTTACTCGTTTGCTTTATTTTTCTGATTACAACTATATTTCTTTCTATATTTTCTCCTTGCAATATAATCTTTTCTATCTTCTCCACTTTTCCACCCAATTGTTTTAAAGCATTTTCAGATTGTTTTACTTCTTCATCAGTTTTTGGTCCCTTCATGCATATACATAATCCACCAACTTTTACAAAAGGCAAAAGATATTCGAGTAATACATTTAAAGGTGCTACAGCTCTAGATGTTGCTATGTCATATTTTTCTCTATGTTTTTCCAATCTACCAGCATCTTCTGCTCTTGAATGAACCAAACTACAATTATTTATTCCTGTATTTTTTGTAACTTCTGCTAGAAAATTAATTCTTTTGTTTAATGAATCTAACAATGTTATATTTGTTTTTTCGTTAAATATCGCTATTGGTATTCCTGGGAAACCCGCACCAGTTCCCACATCTATCACTTCATCATTTTCATTTACATATTTATTTATTGTTAAAGAATCTTCAAAATGTTTAACAATTATTTCATTTGGCTCCACAATAGCGGTCAAATTCATTACTTTGTTCCATTCTATCAAAGTATTCATATACTCATATAATTTTTTAATTTCTTCTTCACTAGCTTGTATATTTATTTCATTCAAACATTTAATCAGTTTTTGTTTAAATTCTTCTATCTTCATTTTTTTACTCCTTGGCATTTTTTAATTGTTCTAAATATATTAACAGTACAGATACATCAGCTGGTGAAACACCTGATATTCTTGAGGCCTGACCTATTGATAAAGGTTTTATTTTGTCTAATTTTTGTCTCGCTTCTATTCTTAGACCTTTTATATCAGAATAATTAATATCCTCTCTAAGCTTTTTTGCTTCCAATTTTTTAAATTTTTCAACTTGAGCTTCTTGTAATTTTATATATCCTGCATATTTTACTTGTATTTCTACCTCTTCAGCCTCTTCTTTCGTCAATTTTCCTATTTCTTCATCAATTTCTCCTAATGATTCATATCTTATTTCTGTTCTTTTTAGCAATTCTATCTCTTTTACACCATTTGTAATTGGAGAAGAATTGTATTTTTTTAAGAATTCATTAACTTTTTCTGTAGGTTTTATGATTTTATTTGATATTCTTTCTATTTCATTGAAAATATTTGCTTTTTTATTTAAAAATCTTTCATATCTTTCATCAGATATAAGTCCTACTTCATGTCCTATCTCTAAAAGCCTTAAATCGGCATTATCTTGCCTCAAAAGTAGCCTGTATTCTGCTCTAGACGTCATCATTCTATATGGTTCGTTTGTTCCTTTTGTAACTATATCATCAATTAAAACTCCAATATATGCTTGTGAACGGTCTAAAATAATAGGTTCTTTTCCTTGTAATTTTCTTGCTGCGTTTATTCCAGCTATAATTCCTTGTGCAGCAGCCTCTTCATATCCAGAAGTTCCATTTATTTGTCCTGCACAAAATAATCCTTCTATTTGTTTGTATTCTAAAGATAATTTTAAATCTGATGGATTTATACAATCATATTCTATAGCGTATGCCGGCCTTGTAAATTCTACATTTTCTAATCCCGGTAACGTTCTATACATTGCAATTTGAACATCTTCCGGTAATGATGAGCTCATTCCTTGCACATACATTTCATCAGTATCTCTTCCTAATGGTTCTATAAATACTTGATGTCTTTCTTTATCTGCAAATCTTACAACTTTATCCTCTATAGATGGACAATATCTAGGTCCAGTGCCGATTATCTCTCCTGAATATAGTGGAGAACGACTAAGATTTTCTCTGATAATTCTATGTGTTTCTGCATTTGTATATGTAAGATAGCATGGCAATTGCTCTTGCTTATTATCTATCTTATCTTCAAAAGAGAATGGAATTATATCTTCATCTCCTTTTTGTATTTCCATTTTTGAAAAATCTACACTATTTTTATTTATTCTAGCAGGTGTACCAGTTTTAAATCTAACCAACTTTACTCCCGCTTTTTCTAGTACTTCTGATAATCTTTTAGCTGGAAATACGCCATCTGGCCCACTTTCGAAAGATGTCTCTCCTATAAATATTTTTCCTTTAAGATATGTTCCTGTGCATAAAATAATTTCCTTTACATTGTATACTGCACCTATATTAGTTTCTAAGCTTTTTACTTTTCCGTTTTCTATTTCAATATTCACTATTTCAGCTTGTTTTAAAAATAGATTTTTTTGTTTTTCCAAAGTGTGTTTCATTTCCATTTGGTATCGCTTTCTGTCAGCTTGCGCTCTTAAAGAATATACAGCTGGTCCCTTTGAAGTATTAAGCATTCTCATTTGGACAAACGTTTTGTCTATATTCTTTCCCATTTCACCTCCTAAGCAATCTATTTCTCTTACTAAGTGTCCTTTTGAACTTCCTCCTATATGAGGATTGCATGGCATATTAGCCACTGCCTCTAAACTTATTGAAAATAGCAATGTTTTCATTCCCATTCTTGCTGATGCTAAAGCTGCCTCGCATCCAGCATGTCCTGCTCCAATTACTGCTATGTCATAATTACCTGCATAATACTGCATTTCTTACTCCCTCCTGATATTGCGGAAACGATTTTGGTGTTTGATGCGTCTTTTTGTCAATTTTACTTTTTTGTTTCCTTATTTTAATATGCTTTCATTAATTTTCTTGTCTTTTTGTGGTTGCTGGGCTGTCCCTTTACCCATTTGTCGAATTTTGTCGTTTTTCACTTTCCCAGGCAAAATTTGGAAAAAATTTCATTAATAATATCCTCTGAAACGCTTCCGCCTGTTATGCTTTCGAGTTCTTCCAAAATTTGTTTTATATAAATTGCAATTATGTCTACTGTTCGGTTATTCTTTACTTCTTGGTCAAGCTTGTTTAAATTTTCTATCGCATTATCTATATGGTTCTTTTGCCTTATGTTTGTTAGCATTTCGCCTTCATCAAAGCTAATTTCATTCATATCAAACATTTCAGTGATATAACCATATAGTTTATCTAATCCTTCTTCTGTTTTAGTTGAAAATTTTATTATTCTCTGATTTGAATTAAAATATTTACTCACATCTATTTTGCTATTTTTCAAATCTGATTTATTTAATAGCACTATTGCTTTTTTATTTTTTATTAATTCGACTATTTTCTCATCTTCCCCGTCAAACGCACGAGAATCGTCAAAAATCGAAATTATTAGATCAGCATGGTTAATTATATTAATTGCCTTTTCAACACCTATTTTTTCAATCTCGTCGTTTGTTTTTCTTATTCCGGCAGTATCGATTATTTTTAATGTTATTCCCTTTAAATTTATGTATTCTTCTATTGTATCTCTCGTGGTTCCTTCTACATCACTTACAATTGCTCTCTCTTCATTTAGCAATAAATTAAGTAATGACGATTTTCCCACATTCGGTTTTCCTATTATCGCTGTATTTATTCCATCTTTTATTAACTTTCCTTGCCCATAGCTTTCCTGTAGCCTAGTCAACTTTTCTCTTACAATTTCTACTATACCAGCTAATTTTTTATTTGTCATTTCCTCTATGTCATATTCCGGATAATCTATAGAGGCTTCTATATCAGCCATTGCATCTAATAAAATCGATTCAATTTCCTTTATTTTCTTCGATAGTTTTCCTTCTAATTGGTTTATTGAAGCTTTTCTTTCACTTTCTGATTTTGAATTAATCACATCCATTACAGCTTCTGCTTGCGATAAATCTATTCTTCCGTTTAAAAAAGCTCTTTTGGTAAACTCTCCTGGTTCAGCCAATATGGCCCCATTCTTTAAGCATTCTTGTAATATTGCTCTTTCCACCATACTGCCGCCATGCGAGTTTATTTCACACATATTCTCAGTTGTATAGCTCTTAGGCTTCACAAAATATGAAACCAAAACTTCGTCAATTATTTCCTTAGACTCTGAATCTATAATATTGCCATACTTTATAGTATATCCTTTTATTTCGCCATTGTTTTTTGGTACAAATATTTTTTCTAAAATTTCAAAGCATTTTTCTCCGCTCATTCTAATTATGCCTATTCCTGCGCTTCCTGTTGCCGTTGATATTGCAGCTATCGTATCCATTTAAATTACTCCTTTCTTTAAAAAAGACAAAGTTAGACATAGTTTATAAACTAAAATCTGAACTTTGACTTCTGATTTTTTATTAAATTATTTATTTTTTACAAATTACCACTCTTCTATTTGAATCTTCACCAATGCTGTATGTTCTTACTGTTTGGCTATCTTGTAGCTTCGTATGAATTACTTTTCTTTCATATGGGCTCATTGGCTCTAATGTTACCTTTTTTCCACTCTTTGTAACTGTTTTTTCTATTTTAACAGCTAACTCTTCTAGTGTATTTTTTCTCTTATTTCTGTAGTTTTCAATATCTACAATTATTTTTACAGGACTATTTATAGCATTTGCGGCTACATTTGTTAGAATCAATTGTAACGCTTTTAAAGCCTCTCCTCTATATCCTATCAACTTAGTAGAATTTTTTCCATTTATTTCTATAAATAAATATTGTTCATCCTGTTTGCTAATCGTATACTCAATATTCTCTGAAATAGCTCCTAAGAATTCATTCAAAAACTTTTCTAATGCATTTTTTATTTTTTCAAAATCTTCAGAAGAAACTTCTTCAACCTTAGCATTCTTCTTTTCTTCGTGAACTTTATCTTTTACAGATATTTCAACTTTTACAACATGTGGATCCAATATATTAAAAAAGCTTTTCTTTTTTTCTTCTAAAACCTTTATTTCCACATCTTGCCTAGACACATTTAATTTTTTCAATCCTTTTTCAATTGCTTCTGTAGTAGTCTTTCCTTCTGATATAATCTTATTTTCCATCTTCTAAATCCTTTCTGAAAGCATTATTTTTCTTCCTTACTTTCATCAAATTTATTTATTATTAATCTTTCTATTATCATTAATACGTTACTAACAAACCAATATAGTGCCAAACCTAATGGAGCTATAAAAGCTATAAAAACTGACATTATTGGCATCATATACGACATGCTTTTGTTCATCTGTTGCATTGATTCTAAAGCTTCCTCTTGAGGATCTACCTCTTCTTTGCTTTTTTCTCCGTTTTCTGAAGATTCTATAAGTTTTATGTCTTTTTTCTTTTTTGATTGAAGATTATTAGTAATTTTTATACTCATAAAAGTAGTTATAACGTATAAAATCGGAATTATATATACTTTATAGTCTGTTAGGTTTTGATTTGGAACTTTGCTTAAATCCAAACCTAAAAACTCCATATTTATATATACATTGCTATCTTCTGCCGATTTCTTTTGGATTACCGCAATTTCTGCATATGCTGGGCTAGTTCCAGTTTCTTCTTTTATTTCTTGAACATATTTATCTATTAAACCTGTATCCACTTTTTTCATATAAGTTAAAGGTTTACTTACTAAATAAAATACCGCTAATATAATTATAATCTGTAAAATTGAACTTAGACACCCTGTAAAAGGACTCATTTTTTCTCGCTTATATAAATCAATAGTTTCTTGATTTAATTTTTCAGGATTATTTCTATATTTTCTTTGTATCTCATTCATTTTTTCTTGCATTTCTGCTGATTTTTTCATTGATTTTTGCTGTTTTATTGTAATAGGTATTAAAATTATACGTAATAAAACAGAAAATACAATTATCGCTACACCATAATTATTAAAAATTTGATATAACCAATTAAGTAAATATCCAAATAAATTTGATATTGCTCCCATCAAAACCTCCTATTTTAAAGGGTCATACCCTCCTTTTGAAAATGGATTGCATTTAAATATTCGTTTTATTCCTTTTATAGTTCCTTTTACGCTTCCATATTTCTCAATCGCTTGTTTTGTATATTCCGAACAGCTTGGATAATATTTGCAATTATACCCTCTAGAATTTATGATTGGTGATATTACTTTTTGATATTTATTTATCAAATATATTAATGCTTTTTTCATTTTACCTCTACTTTAAAATATTTGCCTTTTCAAAAATATTTATCATTTCCTTCTTTATTTCATAAAAATCAGCATTTTCACACTGCGTATTTTTATTCCATAAGAACACTATATCATTTCCAACTTCTAAATTATCTTTTAAAAGTATATAATTTTCTCTTATAAGCCTCTTCAATCTGTTCCTAGTAACAGCATGGCAAAGCTTTTTATTTATTGCAATTCCAATGTTGTTTATTTCTTTATTGTTTTTTCTTATATATACTATAATTTGATTTCTAACATAATATTTACCATATTGCAAAACATTTTTAAATTCATAATTCTTTTTTAAAGTATTTATTTTTCTCATATTTTTCCCTTTTATGGCTGATATGCTATTGCAAAAAGACCACTAAATCATCTAGTGGTCTCAACCTTATGCACTTAATCTCTTTCTTCCTTTTGCACGTCTAGCTTTTAATATATTTCTTCCAGATCTTGTGCTCATTCTTTTCATAAAGCCATGTTCTTTTTGATTTTGTCTTTGTTTTGGCTGATATGTTCTCTTCATCTCTTTGCACCTCCAAATATTCAAATAGTTATATTATATATGTTATATAATTTTATTCATAAGTAATGTTAATTATATATCACTTTCCCTAACAAAGTCAAGCTTTTAGGCTAAAATAAATATTTTTATTTTTTATATTGACTATTGAACTTCATTTTTGATATTATATACGAAAAAAGAGCTGTTATTAAAAATACTTTTGTGTTTTTTTGCTTGCAAAATACTACAATATGGATTAAAATAGCTATTGCAAAAGTTATCCACATTTTGTGGATAACTATGTTGATAACTATGTGAATAAATTTTTATTTCCTATCTTTTTCTAGGATCTTGGAAGGATGAACATTAATGCAAAATGAACTAACTGACTTATTAACAAAAGCAAAAGAACTTTTAAAAGAAGAAACCACAAGAATTTCTTACGAAACGTGGATTAAAGGATTAGAAATACAAAGTGAAAACAATGGAGATATTGTTTTACTTACATCTACAGAGTTTCAAAAAAATATTGTTGATTCTAAATACAATGATTTGTTAACAAATACTTTTAATTTCTTAACAAACAAGGATTGCACTGTTACAATAGTATCAAGAGAAGAACTAGAAAAGCAGGCAAAAACGGAATCTCCCAATGCGGGCAACAATATAATTGTTGAAGCTCCTATTAATTATGCAATAACAAATTTAAATGCAAAATACACTTTTGATTCTTTTGTTGTAGGAAATAATAATAAGTTTGCACATGCCGCAGCATTAGCTGTTGCAGAAGCACCTGCTTCATCTTACAATCCACTATATATATATGGTGGCGTTGGGTTAGGTAAAACGCACTTAATGCATGCTATTGGAAATGAAATTTTAAAAAACAATAAAAATGCTAAAGTATTATATGTTACATCCGAAACATTTACAAATCAATTAATAAACGCTATAAAAGATAATAAAAATGAACAATTTAGAACCAAATATCGAAATATTGATGTATTGCTAATTGATGATATCCAATTTATCGCTGGAAAAGATAGTATTCAAGAAGAATTTTTTCACACATTTAATACACTATATGAAAGCGGAAAACAGATAATTTTATCAAGCGATAAACCACCAAAAGATATTCAATTATTAGAAGATCGTTTGAAATCTAGATTCGAGTGGGGAATAATAGCAGATATTTCAAATCCGGATTACGAAACCCGTCTAGCTATACTTAGAAAAAAAGCTCAATTAGATAATATCTTAATAGATGATGATATTTTATCTAATATTGCTACAAGGATAGATTCTAACATTAGAGAATTAGAAGGAACCTTAAATAAATTAATAGCCAAAGCGTCTTTAACAAACAGTCCAATTACAATGGAAATGTCAGAAAGAGCTATTAATGATATAGTTTCTCAGCAAGAAAAAGTAATTTCCTCAGATTATATACAAGAAGTTGTTGGAAAATACTTTAATATAAATCCAAAAGATTTAAAGGGCTCAAAGCGTTCAAACGATATTACTTTTCCAAGACAAATAGCAATGTATTTATGTAGAAATGTTGCTAATATGTCCTTACCACAGATAGGAAAGGACTTTGGGAAGAGGGATCATACAACTGTAATGCATGCTTGTAGTAAAATCGAAAAAGAAATAAAAGAAAAAAGTAATACCAAGTTAATTGTGGAAAGTGTGAAAAACATTTTGCTAAATGGAAAATGATTGATATATAAATATTTAAGTTCATTATTTAAAATGCTTGTTTGTAAAAAATATGTTTCTTTTAAAATCTTGAATATTTACTTACGGAAAGCTTACATTAGATATCCACAGCCCCCTGTTGAAAACCTGTTAATAAAATGTTGATAACTCATGTTTCCACAGTTGTAAAATTTTAGTGTAGATAACTTTCAATTTTATCCACTAACTTATCAACATGAATTTAACTAGGGGCACACATATTTGACCAAGTTTTCCACACAATCCACAGCACCTACTACTACTACTACTAAATATATTAATATTATTATATAAAAAGGAGAAAATTTAAGATATGAAAATCATTTGTGAAAAGGATAAAATCCTTAAAGCTCTTAATTCCGTAACAAAAGCTGTAGCTGTTAGAACTACAATGCCTATATTAGAAGGAATTTTAATTCAAACTAATGATAACCAAATAAAATTAACAACTTATGATTTAGAAATAGGAATAGAATATGTAATTAATGATTGTAATGTAAAAGAACAAGGAGCTACAGTTGTTAATGCAATAATGTTTACTGAAATAATAAGAAGATTACCTGATACAGAAATAGTAATAACATTAAATGAAAATAATTTATTAGTAATTGAATGTGAAGGTTCTTTATATAAATTAGCAACAATGAATCCTGATGAATTTCCTGAATTACCAAAAATTAATATAGAAAATTCAATAGAAATAGAACAAACTACATTAAAAGATATGATTAGAAAAACTATATTTGCAGTTAGTACAGAAGAAAATAGGCCAATTTTTACAGGTTGCTTATTTGAAATAGCAAACAATAAATTAAATGTAGTAGCAGTTGATGGATTTAGATTAGCATGGAAGAGTAAATTTTTACAAAATAAAGTAAACAATTTTTCTGCAGTAATACCAGGAAGAACATTAAATGAAATAAATAAGATTTTAAATGATTCTTTTGATATTATAAAAATAGGAGTAGCTAAAAATCAAGTATTATTTGAAATGGAAAATTGTAAAATAGTTACTAGATTATTAGATGGTGAATTTTTAAATTATTCTAGTGTTATTCCAGAAAATTGGGAAACAAGAATAAGGGTTAGAAGAAGCACTTTACAAGAATGTTTTGAAAGAATAAGTTTAATATCTGCATCTAGTATAGAAAAAGAAAAGAAATATCCAGTAAAAGTTACTATAGATATAGGAAAAGTAATAATTTCTTGTACAAACCAAACAGGTGATGCAAAAGAAGAAATTTTTGTAAATACAGAAGGAAAGAATCTAGAAGCTGGATTTAATCCTAAATATTTCTTAGATGCACTTAGAAATATTGACGATGATGAAATCTTTGTTGATTTTGGTACAAGTATTTCACCATGTATAATAAGACCAGTTGAAAGCGATGGAGATTATACATATATGATATTACCAATAAAACTAAAAGATTAAATAAAGTTTTCCACAGTTAGAACACAAAATGTGGAAAACTCTATACGGAAATCAGCATTTACTGATTTATTTTGAGGATATAAAATGTACATTGATAAAATTATTTTAAAGAATTATAGAAATTATGAAGCGCAAGAGATAGAATTAAATCCACATATTAATGTGTTTTATGGGGACAATGCACAAGGAAAAACGAACATTTTAGAATCAATTTTTATGAGTAGCTTTGGAAAGTCTTTTAGAACTACAAAAGAAAAAGAAATAATAAAGATTGGTGAAGATTTTTTAGAAACCAATGTTTTTTATAAAAAATCTGATAGAGAAGGAAAAATAAAAGTAATAATATCAAATAAAAAACAAATTGAAGTAAATGGGGTAAAAATAAAAAAATTAAGTGAATTAATTGGAAAATTAAATATAGTTATTTTTACTCCAGATGATATCCAGATTTTAAAAAGTGGGCCTGATAAAAGAAGAAGGTTTTTAGACATGATGATTGGTCAATTAAGACCAAATTATGTTTATACATTAAATTTATATTTAAAAACGATAGAACAAAGAAATAATTATTTAAAGCAAATAAGAGAAGAAAATAAACCTGATAATATGCTAGAAATTTGGAATGAAAAATTAGCAGAGTATGGGCAAATTATTTTTAAATATAGGGAAGAATTTATAAATAAAATAAATAAAAAAATACAAAAAATTCATCCAGAAGTAACTTCTAATAATGAAATTCTAGAAATTAAATATATAACTGAATGTGAAAATAAAGAAAATTATCTAAAATTATTAGAACAAAGAAAAAAATTAGATATACTTAAAGGATATACTACAAAGGGAATTCATAGAGATGATTTTAAATGTTTAATAAATGGAAAAGAAATTGAAATTTATGGTTCTCAAGGGCAGCATAGAACAGCAGTGCTATCATTAAAATTAGCAGAATTATATGTTATATATGATGAAATAGGGGAATATCCGATATTATTATTGGATGATTTTATGTCTGAATTGGATGAAAAAAGAAGAAATAGTTTTATAAATTATATTAAAGATACACAAGTAATAATAACATGTACAGATAAAATGGAATTTAAAGAAAAAGAACAGTACAAGGTTTTTTATGTTAAAAATGGAAAAATAATATAAAAAAATTGCAAAAAAATAAAAATTAATGTTATTATATAAATGTAAAATACAATACGAAAGGATGTTTAGAGAATGGAAAAATATAATCACGAGTACAATGCAGAACAGATACAAGTCTTAGAAGGTTTAGAAGCAGTAAGAAAAAGACCTGGTATGTATATAGGAAGTGTTTCTATAAGAGGATTACACCATCTTGTATATGAAATTGTAGACAACTGCGTTGACGAGGCTTTAGCTGGGTATTGTACGCATATACATATTGTAATTGAAAAGGGAAATATTATATCTGTAGAAGATGATGGAAGAGGAATCCCAGTAGATATACATCCTAAAACACATATTTCAGCAGCAGAAACTGTTTATACAGTATTGCATGCTGGTGGAAAATTTGGAGGAGATAGTGGATACAAGGTTTCAGGTGGTCTTCATGGGGTAGGTGCTTCTGTTGTAAATGCTTTATCTGAATGGGCAGAAGTAACAATACAAAGAGACGGCGGAATATACCAAATGAAATTCCAAAGAGGTAAAACAGTTGAAAAATTAACTGAAATAGGAAAATCTAAAAAAACTGGAACTAAAGTTAGATTTTTAGCTGACAGCACTATTTTTGAAACATTAAATTATGATTTTGATACATTGGAAGAAAGATTTAGAGAAATAGCTTTCCTAAATAAAGGATTACACATTGTAATAGAAGACCAAAGAGACGATGAAAATTTAAGAAAATCAGAATTTTGCTTTGAGGGAGGATTAAATTCTTTTGTAGAATTTTTAAATAAAAATAAAGAAAAAATTCATCCACTTCCAATTTATATAGAAAAAGATGGAGAAGTACCAGTTGAAATTGCAATTCAATATACTACAGCATATTCAGAAAATATTTATACATTTGTAAATAACATTAATACAATAGAAGGTGGAACTCATTTAGAAGGATTTAAAAGAGGGGTTACTAAAGTATTTAATGATTATGCAAGAAATCACAATATACTAAAAGATAAAGATGGAAATTTGCAAGGTGAAGATATAAGAGAGGGAATGACTGCAGTTATTTCTGTAAAGGTAAAAGAACCTCAATTTGAAGGTCAAACTAAAACAAAATTAGGAAATAGTAATGTAACAGGTATTGTCCAATCAATGGTAGTAGAGGCGTTAACACCATTTTTGGAAGAAAATCCTTCTGTTGCAAAAGCAATATTGGAAAAATGTATTAGTGCATCAAGAGCTAGAGAAGCAGCTAGAAAAGCTAGGGAATTAGTAAGAAGAAAGAATTCATTAGAATCAACTACATTACCTGGAAAATTAGCAGATTGTAGTGAAAAAGATGCATCTCAATGTGAAGTTTATATAGTCGAGGGAGATTCTGCAGGTGGTAGTGCAAAGCAGGGAAGAGATAGAAGATTCCAAGCAATACTTCCATTGTGGGGAAAAATGCTAAATGTAGAGAAATCAAGAGCAGATAAAATTTATAATAACGATAAATTACAACCAGTAATTTTAGCCGTAGGAGCTGGTATTGGAGCTGATTTTGATATAACAAAGATACGTTATGGCAAAGTAATAATAATGGCAGATGCCGATGTTGATGGTGCACATATTAGAACTCTTTTATTAACATTTTTCTTTAGATATATGAGACCATTAATAGAAAATGGTAATGTTTACCTAGCTCAACCACCACTATACAAATTATCTAAAAAAGGTATGCAAGATATATATTGCTACACAGATGATGATTTAACTAGAGCTTATAAAGAGCTTGCAGAAAAAGGAATTGCAAGAGAACAAGTTGGAATTCAAAGATACAAAGGTTTAGGAGAAATGAACCCAGAACAATTATGGGAAACAACAATGGACCCAAAATCTAGAATATTAATTAAAGTTACTATGGAAGATGCAATGAAAGCAGATCAAATATTTAATATATTAATGGGAGATGAAATTGCTCCTAGAAGAGAATTCATAGAAAAAAATGCAAAATATGTTAAAAACTTAGACGTATAAAATAAATATAATACCCTATAAGATATTTCTTATGGGGTATTATTATGAAGCTAATATTAATCTTAGCTAAAACTAATATATCTAAATAATAATCTAATATATATTGCTATATAAATAAA
The DNA here is from genome assembly GCA_900553755.1 of uncultured Clostridium sp. GTDB lineage: Bacteria > Bacillota > Clostridia > TANB77 > CAG-508 > UMGS1901. Next base: position 17,299 of record USEX01000009.1, on the reverse strand, counting down.
CCATTGGATCAAATATATTAATCGTTTGCTTGAATATAAATATACCAGTAACAACCTTATTCATCCCATAAGGACTAAAAAAGATCACTAGGGAATATGAATATACTCATAACATAGAATATATAGCATATACAATATACACACAATATACTCATGTCGCCGACAAATATATACCTAAAATATTAAGCATAAATTTATCTTTGCTCGAAACATTTAAAGCCGAAAATAAAATATATAAATAACCTCAAATATTTCTTAGTTCAACTAATATTAACCTTATAATAGTATTATACACAATTAATATTTTTTTATTCATAAAAATAAAAATTATTTAAATAAATTAAATAATAATTAATTAATAAAAAATAAATTAATTAATTATAAAATAATAAAAAATAAAATTAATTCGAAAAAAAATAAAAAAATAAAATTAATTCGAAAAAAATAAAAAAATAAAATAAAAAATAAGTTTTAAAAATAAAATAAATAATTTTGTAAATATTTTGTATATGATAAATATTGACTATAATAAAAAAATAAAATAATATTATATAAAATAAAAAAAGAGGTGATGAAAAATAATTGAAAAATACAACGCAGGAATGGCTGCCGTTTGAGGAGATAACAAAAGATGGAATTATTAAATTAAAAAATAATTCCTATGTAAAAATATTAAAAATAAATCCAATTAATTTTAATTTAAAATCTAATTTTGAAAAAGAATCTATTTTAAATTCTTATAAATTATTTTTAAAAACATGTAATTTTAATATTCAAATATTAATTCAAAGTAATAAAGAAAATATAAATAAATATATTAAAAAAATAAAAAATAATATAAATAATGAAAATAATAAAATAAAAAATATTTCTGAAAAATATTGTGAATATATTAAAAAAATAAATTATGAAAATAAATTTTCGTCAAAAAAATTTTTTATTCTTATAAAAAAAGATTCCCAAAAAGAAAATATTGAAATAATAAAAGAAGAATTAAATAATAATTATTTAAAAATAAAAGAATGCTTAGCACGCTGTGGTAACAAGGTTTATGCTGTGTCAACTCAAGAAGAAATAGAAGAAATTTTATATATTTTTTTTAACACAAAAAAATATATAGAAAATATAAATAATTAAGGAGGAAATAATTAATTAAAATAAATAAATTAAAAATAAAAAATAATAAAAATAAAGAAGAAATTCATTTATTTAATTTTAAAGATAAAATAAGTCCTACTTATATAAATAATAAAAATCCAAAATATTTGGAAATTGATGATACATATTATTCGTCAATTTTAATTACAAATTATTTTAGAGAACAAAATGATTTAATTTTAAAAACATTAATTGATTCAAATATTAATTTAAATATTTCTATTTTTTATGAAAAACAAGATACATATAAAACAATAAAACAATTAACTTATAATATTGGAAATGTAGGAGTAGATGTTCACTCGAATAATAGTAATAAGCAGGACTCGGAATTAGCTTATTATGCGTATGATGACGCACGATATATAAGAAAAGAAATTCAAATAAATAATGAAGAATTATATTTTTTATATATTTATGTAAATATTTTTTCAAATAATAAAAATGAAATAGAATATTTATTAAATAAAGTTGAAGGAATTTTACAAAGCCAGGGTATGCAAACAAGAAGAGCATATTTTAGGGAAGAGGCAGCATATTTATCATGTTTACCATTAATGATAAATAAAGAAGAAGTAAAAGAAGTATCAAAAAGAAATATTTTAACAAATGGAATATTAGCAACATATCCTTTTATTTCATCTTCAATATATGATGAAGAGGGAATTTATATAGGAAAAAATATATATAATAAATCTTTAATTTTTATTGATAGATACGATAAAGAAAAATATAAAAATGCAAATATGTGTGTATTTGGGACAAGTGGCGCAGGAAAATCGTATTTTTTAAAATTAAATATATTAAGGTACAGAATACACAATATAGAACAATATATTATAGATTCTGAAAGAGAATATACAAATATTTGCAAAAAATTAGATGGTGTTTTATTAAAAATAGGGGCTACTTCTGATACATATATTAATATTTTTGATATAAGAGAAGAAAGTTTAGAAGAGGAACGTGGATTTTTAGCAAGCAAAATAAGTAAATTAATTGGATTTTTTAATTTAATTTTTGGAGAATTAGATGAAAAAGAAAAAGCAATTTTAGAAGAAAAATTAATTGAATTATATAAAAATAAAGGAATTACTTTTGATGATGATTCTTTATATTTTGTTGATGAAAATGGTAAAAAAACTTTTAAAAATAATTATATGATGCCAATATTAGAAGATTTTTATAATTTATTAAATGAAAATGATGAAACAAAAATATTTAAAATAAAATTAATTCCATTTGTAAAAGGCTCTTTAAAATTTTTTAATAATTATACGAATATTAAAATAAATAATAAATTAATTATTGCAGATATTTATGAATTGGGAGAAGAAAATTTTAAATATGGTATGTATTTATTTACAGAATTATTTTGGGATAAAATAAAAAAAGATAGAAAAATAAAAAAAGCAATTTATATAGATGAAATATGGAGATTAATTGGAGTAACATCAAATAAAGAGGTAGCAAGTTTCATATATAAAATATTTAAAACCATAAGAAAATATGGAGGAAGTGCAGTTGCTGCAACGCAGGACATATCTGATTTATTTGGATTAGAAGATGGAATATTTGGAAAAAGCATATTAAATAATTCAAGTATAAAAAGTTTTTTTGCTTTAGAAGAAGAAAATATAAAAATATTAAAACAATATACAAATATTTCTGATAAAGAAGCGATAGATATAAAATCGCTTAGAAGAGGTGAATGTTTGATGATGGTTGGTGAAGATCATATATTAGCACAAATTGATTCTGCAGATTATGAAAAAAATATTATAGAATAATAGGAGGTTAAATGGAAAATTTAGAAATAAATAATAATATTTCGAATAATTTGGAAATAAATAATAAACAAAAAAATTTTTTAGAAACAACTTTAGGAAAAACAATTAATTCAGGGCTAAATTTAGGATTAAGATGTTTATTACCGGATTTAATAGAAGACCAAGTGATAGAAATAAAAGATACTATTTTAACAAATGGATTTAAGGATGGAGTGAAAAAAGCAATTGATTCAGCAATAGATTTAGGAAAGAGTGCAATTGGAATATTTAATGGAAATTTTGAAAATATAACTCAGGTTCAAAATGCAATAAAAACTGGTGGTATTTTAGATAATATTTCAGGATTAATAAATACAGTGGTAAATAAAATTGTTAATAATGGAAAATTACCATATTCAGTTGGAAATTTAATTAAAAAAGGAAAAAATGTAATAATTGATAATATAAGTAAAAATATAGAAAATGAATTTCAAAGTCAATTAAATAGTTTAGAAAAAATAAATAAATATTGTAATAATTGGAAGGAATATTATAATAATAAAGATTTTGATGGAATGGAAAAAGAATTTAATAAAATTAAAGATAGAATGAAGGAAATAGTTCCAATAGAAAATACGATAAAAACTGCAAGAGTGATAGAAAATTTGCATAGCTTAATTAAAAATAATGGAAAAAATTTTGAATTAAATGAAGAGGAATTGGAGCTTGCAAAAGTATTATAAAAATAATTAATAATTTAATGGGAAAAGCCTGAAAAATCTATGTTTTTACTTGCAAAAATGTTACCGTTTTAGTATAATACAAGAAGAAAAAAGACTTAGAAAAGAGGTAAATATATGGACTCAAAAGAAACAGAAAATAGAGATGGCAAAATTGTTGAGAGAGACATTGAAGAAGAGATGAAAACCGCATACATTGATTATGCAATGAGTGTTATAGTACAACGTGCACTTCCAGATGTTAGAGACGGTTTAAAACCAGTACATAGAAGAATATTGTATACAATGTATGAAGATGGATTAACATCTGATAAACCATATAGGAAATCTGCTACAACAGTCGGAGACGTGCTAGGTAGATATCATCCACACGGAGATAGTTCTGTATATGATGCAATGGTTAGAATGGCACAAACATTTTCACTTAGATATCCACTAATTGATGGACATGGAAACTTTGGTTCTATAGATGGAGATGGTGCTGCTGCATACCGTTATACTGAAGCAAGAATGTCAAAGTTATCTGAAGTTATGTTAACAGACATCGAAAAAAATACTGTTGATTTTATGCCAAACTTCGATGATAGATTACAGGAGCCTCAAGTGCTACCCGCAAGGATTCCAGCCTTATTGGTTAATGGTTCTTCAGGAATTGCAGTTGGTATGGCAACAAATATTCCACCACATAACTTAACAGAAGTAATAAACGGAATTATTAAAATAATAGATGATGACAATGTTACAGATGATCAATTAATGCAAATAATTAAAGGTCCTGATTTCCCTACGGGAGGGGTAATATTAGGCAGAGATGCTATAAAACAAGCTTATACTACAGGAAGAGGAAAAATAACTGTTAGAGCAGAAGCAGAAATAGAAGAATTAAATAATGGAAGACAAAAAATATTAGTTACATCATTACCATATCAGGTTAATAAAGCTAAATTAATAGAAAATATAGCAAACTTAGTTAAAGAAAAAAGAATTGAGGGAATCTCTGAATTAAGAGATGAATCCGATAGAGAAAATGCAGTAAGAATTCATATTGGATTAAAGAAAGATGCAAATGCAAGAGTTGTTTTAAATCAATTATATAAAAATACACAAATGCAAGACACCTTTGGAATTATAATGTTAGCATTAGTAAATGGAGAGCCTAAAATATTAACATTAAGACAATGCTTAGATTATTATATAGATCATAGAAAAAATGTTATTTTACGTAGAACTCAATTTGAATTGGATAAAGCTTTAGCAAGAGCTCACATTTTAGAAGGTTTAAAAATAGCTTTAGACAATATAGATGAAGTAATAAATATTATTAGATCTTCTTATGATGATCCAAAAGAAAGATTAATGGAAAGATTTGGACTTTCTGATATTCAAGCTCAAGCTATTCTAGATATGAGATTAAAAACATTATCTGGATTGCAAAGAGAAAAAATAGAAGAAGAATATAACGAATTAATGAAATTAATTGCACATTTGAGAGAAATTTTAGGAAGTGAAAGATTAGTATTCGATATAATTAAAGAAGAATTATTACAAATAAAAGAAAAATATGGAGACGAAAGATTAACTAAAATAGTTGCCGCTGAAGGTGAATTTAATGAGGAAGACCTTATTAGCAATGAGCAAACAGTAGTTGCATTAACACATTTTGGTTATATAAAAAGAATGCCTGTAGATACTTATAAGAGCCAAAGAAGAGGTGGAAAGGGAATTACAGGAATTTCTACGAGAGAAGAAGACTTTGTAAAACAAATATTTACAGCTTCTACACATGATACAATTTTATTCTTTAGCAATAAAGGAAAATTATATAGGCTACGTGGATTTGAAATTCCAGAGGCAGGAAGAACTGCTAAAGGAACAGCAATAGTAAACTTATTAAGCTTAGAGGCAGGAGAAAAAATATCTGCAGTAATACCTATTACAAACTTTGAAGATGGAAAATATTTATTAATGGCAACTAAGAAAGGTTTAATAAAGAAAACATCTTTAAAAGAATATGATTCAACAAGAAAAACAGGATTATTGGCAATTAATTTAAAAGAAGATGATGAATTAATTGATGTAAGATTAACAGATGGGGAAGATAATGTTGTTTTAGTAACAAGTAAAGGATTATGTATAACATTTGACGAAAAAGATGTTAGACCTGTTGGAAGATCAGCTCAAGGTGTTTTAGGAATAAGACTAAATGATGAAGATGCTGTTATTGGAATGGAATCTATTTTAGCAGATAATAAAAAAGCTACATTGTTAGCAATAACTGAAAACGGATTTGGCAAGAGAACAGATCTAGATGAATATAGAGTACAAAATAGAGGTGGAAGAGGAGTAATTACTTATAAAATAACACCAAAAACAGGAAATATAGTAGGAATAAGAATTGCTAATGAAGAAGATGATGTTATGCTTATAACAAATTCTGGAACAGTAATAAGATTAAAAATGAAAGATGTAAGCGTTTTAGGTAGAGCAACGCAAGGAGTTACATTAATGCGTACATCAGGAGACGAAAAGGTAGTAAGCATCGAAACAGTAGAGCCTGAAGATAAAATAGAAAATAATTAATTTATGAGTATATAGAAAAAATTCTGTAATGTTAAAAAATAAGCCTTCTTATGATAAAATAAAAAAGTCATAAGGAGGTTTTAAATATGTCAAAAAGAGAAAAAATAAGTGAAGAAAGAAGAAAATTAATACAGGAAAATGGACAGCGAGATATCCAAATTGGGGAGTTACAATAGCGGAGTTACACTCGTTTTTCCCAGATAGAGTAAATATTGATTAATGGTAATAATCACCATTATTAATATAAAAAACAAGCATATCAAAATCAAAATTTTAATATGCTTTGTTCAATTGTCAATGCATTTTTAAATTTTATTATTTTTTAAATTATCTTTAGCAACAGACATTAATAATTTAATTCTATTTGTTTGGTTAGCTTCACTCGCACCAGGATCGTAATCTATAGGAGAAATATTAGCATAAGGATATGTATCCCTTATTGTTTTTATAACGCCTTTTCCAACAACGTGGTTAGGCAAACATGCAAATGGTTGCACACAAACAATGTTAGAAATTCCATGTTCGATATATTCAATCATTTCGGCAGTTAAGAACCAGCCTTCACCAGTTTGATTGCCAATAGATAATATATTTTTTACTTTGTCTTCTAATTCCCAGATATCACAAGGTTGAAGATAATCTTTTTTAGAATTAGCAAGAGCGATTTTTTCATCTTTCTCTAATAAATCAATTAATTTTATTGCTACTTTAAATAATTTTGCTTTATATTTATCAGTATTTATTAAAGTATTAAAAGTAATTTTATGTGTTGCCATAAATTTAATAAATCCCATAAAATCAGGTAAGATAACCTCGGCTCCTTCAGCTTCTAATTTTTCGGCAACAAAATTGTTTCCAAAAGGATGATATTTTATTAAAACCTCTCCAACAATTCCAACTTTAGGTTTTTGAATTAAGGTGTCTATTTTTATTTGTTCAAAAGAATTTACCAAATCATAAATACTTTGTTTAAATTCTGTGAAAGTTGAATTTTGTACTAATTTTTTACATTTTTTAAGCCAAACATTATATAATTTTTCAGATTCACCTTTATTAATTTCATAAGCTCTATTTTTAGTTAATAATTTTTGTAATAAATCACCGTAGATTACAGCTTTTAAACAAACTTCAAGCATTTTTGGAGTAAGTTTGAATCCAGGCATTTTCTCCATTCCAACAACATTAAATGATATAACAGGAATATTTTCAAAACCAGCATCTGCTAAAGCTTTTCTAATAAATCCTATATAGTTTGTAGCTCTACAGCCACCTCCTGTTTGAGACATTATTAATGCAGTTTTATTTAAATCATATTTTCCAGATTGCAAAGCCTCAATCATTTGACCTGTTACTAATATTGAAGGATAACATGCATCATTATTAACATATTTTAAACCAGTTTCAACTGTTTCTTGAGTGCAATTTCGTAATAATTCTAGATTGTATCCTAGAGATTGCATTCCGGCTTCTAATAATTCAAAATGAATAGGAGCCATTAAAGGACATAATATTGTATAATCTTTCATATCCTTAGTAAATATTTTTTTCTTTGCTTCATAATTTCCCAAAGATTCAGATTGATATTGTTCTTTCATTCTCTTGTTCATACTTGCTAATAAAGAACGAATACGTATTCTAACAGCACCTAGATTATTTACTTCATCTATTTTTAGAAGGGTATACATTTTTCCATAGCTTGTTAAAATCTCTTCAACTTGGTCAGTTGTAACAGCATCTACTCCACAACCGAAAGAATTTAATTGAACTAATTCCAAATTATTTCGTTTTCCAACAAAATCTGCGGCTGCATATAGTCTAGCATGGAATACCCATTGGTTAACAACTCTTAATGGAGCCTTAGGAACAGTAAGGTTTGAAATGCTATCTTCAGATAATACTGCTAATCCTAAACTTGTTATTAAAGTGTCTATACCATGATTAATTTCTGGATCCACATGGTATGGTCTACCTGCTAAAACGATACCTTTTAAATTATTTTTATCTATATATTCTAAGGCTTTTTGACCTTCTTTGTGAATATCTTCTTTGCATTTTTGATATTCTTGTTCAGCAAGTTTTGCAGCTACTTGGAGTTCCTTTTTAGTAAATTTATATTCAGAAAATTCAGGTAATTTCAAAATAGTTTCTACTAAATTTTTAGAGTCAAAAGGTAAAAATGGATTCATAAATTTAATATTTTTATCTTTTAATTCTTCAACATTATTTTTTAAAACTTCTGAATATGAAATTACGATAGGGCAGTTATATTTATTATCTGCTTTTTCATATTCTTTTCTTGAATATGGTATGCATGGATAAAATATAGTTGTTATTCCTTGTTTTATTAAACTAATTATGTGGCCATGAGACAATTTTGCAGGATAGCATACTGATTCAGAAGGCATTGATTCCATACCTTTTTCGTAAGTTTTTCTAGTGCTATTTTCTGACAAAATAACTCTAAAGCCTAAATTTGTAAGGAAGGTAAACCAAAAAGGATAATCTTCATACATGTTTAAAACTCTAGGGATGCCAATAGTTCCACGTGGAGCATTTTCCTCTGTTAATGGTATATAATTAAAAATTCTCTTGTATTTATATTTATATAAATTAGGTAATTCTGCATTTCCAGTTACGATTCCAGCACCTTTTTCACATCTGTTGCCAGATATATGTTTGCTACCATTACTAAATTTATTTATAGTTAATAAACAATGATTTTCACAACCATTACAACGAATATGAGATGAAGTAATCTTTAAATTATTTAATTCATCTAAAGTAGCAATAGTTGATTTATATTCCATATCCAAATTAGATTCATATTGTTCTACGGCTAAAAGGGATACACCATATGCGCCCATAAGACCTGCGATATCCGGTCTTACTACATTTTTACCAACTAATAATTCGAATGCACGCAATACAGCATCATTGTAAAAGGTTCCACCTTGAACAACAATGTGAGAGCCAAGTTTTTTCATATCTCTTATTTTCATAACTTTTTGAAGTGCATTCTTTATTACGGAATAAGAAAGTCCAGCAGATATATCTCCAACGCTATAACCTTCTTTTTGTGATTGCTTTATTTTAGAATTCATAAATACAGTACATCTAGAACCTAAATCGACAGGATTTCTAGATGAAAGTGCAGAATCTACGAATTCTTGAATAGTTAACCCTAAATTTTTTGCAAATGTTTCAATAAATGAACCACATCCAGATGAACAGGCTTCATTAAGCATAATGTTGTCTATAGAGCCATTTTTTAGCTTTATATATTTCATATCTTGTCCGCCAATATCTACAATGCTAGTTACATCAGGCATGAATTTTTTAGCTGCAGTATAGTGAGCGATTGTTTCAATCTCATTTAAGTCTATATTTAAAGCTGTTTTTATCAAGTTTTCCCCATAACCTGTAACTCCGCTGTAGCGTATAGTAGCTTCTTTAGGCAATACAGAATAAAGTTCTTTAAGCATATTCATAACACTCTTTAAGGGATTGCCCTCATTATTTGAATATAGTGAATAAAGCAAAGTTCCAGCATTGTCAATAACTACAAGTTTCGTAGTTGTAGAACCAGCATCAATACCAACAAAGCAATCGCCTTTAAATTTAGATAAATCACCTTTTTTTACTACATCTTTACTGTGCCTTTCTTTGAATTCAGCAAATTCAGCATCCGTAACAAAGAGTGGCTTTAAAGGATTAGTAGTAGTATCATGTGAATGATATAAAACTTCAATTTTTGATTTTAATTTTTGTGCGGAAATAGGATTCATTTCCAAAGAATCTAGAGCTGCACCTTTTGCAACTAATAGGTGAGCATCTTCCGGCACAATAATTTGGGTCTCAGACAATTTTAAAGTATCTATAAATCTAGTTCTTAATTCTGAAAGATAATTTAAAGGTCCTCCTAAAAATGCAATATTACCTCTAATAGGCCTTCCACAAGCTAATCCGCTAATTGTTTGGTTTACTACAGCTTGAAAAATGGATGCTGCAATATCTTCTTTTGCTGCACCTTCATTTATTAAAGGCTGAATATCTGTCTTTGCAAAAACTCCGCATCGAGAGGCAATAGGATAAATTATCTTATGATTTTTAGCAAGCTCATTTAATCCGGCTGCATCTGTATTTAATAAAGATGCCATTTGATCGATAAATGCACCTGTACCACCAGCGCAAGTTCCATTCATACGCTGTTCAATGGATTTCCCAAAATAAATTATTTTTGCATCTTCACCGCCGAGCTCGATAACAACATTTGTAGTAGGAAGATATTTTTCCACAGCTCTTTTACAGGCTATAACCTCTTGAATAAAAGGCAAATCTAAGAAAGTAGCAGCAGACATTGCTCCAGAACCAGTTAGTGCAATTGTAAAATCTGAATCTGAAAATTTTTCTACTAAGCTTTCTAAAACTTTACAAACAGTATTTTTTGTATCAGAGAAATGCCTTTCATAATTTGTATAAATTATATTAAAATTGCTATCAAATACTGCAATCTTTACGGTTGTAGAGCCTACATCAAGGCCAACATGTAATAAATTTTTCATCTATAATCATCAATCCCTTCTGCTTATTACCATATGGTAAAAGCTTATATCAGAATATCCCCTTAAAATTCGGCATAAATCAATAGTATTTTATATGCAAATGCTGATTTTGTCAAATTATAGCTTGATGTGAAAATTAAAGAAAAAATATTTATGTTCTAATTTGGACGGGTTTGGAATAAAGTTGGGTAAAGAAAAAAATAAGGAGGAGATTATGAATAGAGTAGTAAAAATTATAATTATATTAATTTGTATTTTAATAATTATAGGAAGTGCCTGGTGGTATATAAATAAAAAAAATAAAAAAATAGAAATTAGTGAATATGAACCAGAAGAAGAAATTTCACAGGCACAGGAAAGAGAAACTTTAATTTCGCTATATTTTAAAAGTAAAAATACTGGAGAAATAGAACCAGAGGCCAGATTAATGGATGTAAAAGAATTGGTAAAAGAACCATATAAAACATTGATGAATTTATTAATGGAAGGACCTAAAAATAATAATTTTGAAGCATTAATTCCAGAAGGAACAAAAATAAATAAAATGAATTTAAATAATGACACATTAATTATAGATTTTTCGAAGGAATTTATAGAAAACCATAAAGGAGGCAAAGAAGCAGAAAAAGAAACAGTTGATTCTATAGTAAAAACAATGACTGAATTAACAGAAGTTAATTCGATAAAAATATTAATTGATGGAGAAGAAAATAAAGCTTTTTTGGATAATCAAATTACATTTGAAAATGAATTTGCAAGAGAAGAATAATTATTTAAAAAAATTACAAAACTTTATTAAGGTACAAGTATTTTGTAAAGAACATAAAAAATTTTCTACAATAAAAAGAGAGCATAAAGGGCTTTCTTTTTTATATTATTTTTTTTACAAATATATTTTTTATTTAAAAAACAATTATTGCAATTATTCATAAAAACTCCCATAAGTATTTACATAATATCATATTTAATATATAATATGTTTCTGAAAAAATAATTGTGAGAGGATATTTTAATGGAAATAGAAATAAAACCTGATGAGAGAATAGATGATTTACAATTTAAAAATTTAAAAATAATTCAAGAAAAAAATGGTTTCTGCTTTGGAATTGATAGTGTTATTCTAGCAGATTTTGCTAAAAATATAAAAAAAGATAGCGAAGTAGTAGATTTAGGAACTGGAACAGGAATATTAGGAATTTTATTATGTGGAAAAACAGAATTAAAAAAAATTACAGGGATAGAAATACAATCAGAAGTTGCTAATATGGCAGAAAGAAGTATAAAATTAAATTCATTAGAAAATAAATTTAAAATTATTAATGAAGATATAAAAGAAATAATAAATAAAAAATATTTAAATAAAAATAGTATTGATGTAATAATTACAAATCCACCATATAAAGAAATTGGAAAAGGAATTATTAATGAAAATGAAAAAAAATTAATATCAAGGCATGAAGTAAAAGCAAATTTGGAAGATTTTATAAAAATATCTGCACAATTATTAAAAAATAAAGGTGAAATTTATATGGTTCATAAGCCAGAAAGATTAGTAGACATTATTTATTTAATGAGAGAAAATAAATTGGAAGTAAAAGAATTAAAAATTATTTATTCGAGTGAGGGGAAAGAAAGTAATCTAGTTTTAATAAAAGCAATAAAAGGTGGAAATAAATTTTTAAAAATATTAGAACCATTATATATTTATGAAAAAAATGGTGAATATTCAGAAAAAATAAATAAAATTTATTCAGAATAAAAATTAAATAATAAAAAATAAATTAATTAAAATAAAACAAATTAAAATAAATTAGAAAAAAATAGAAAAAAATAGAATAAAATAGAATAAAATAGAATAAAATAGAATAAAAAAGATTAAATAAATAATAAATAAAAAATTAAGAGGAAAATAAAATGGAAAAAGGAAATTTATATTTAATTGCAACCCCAATAGGGAATTTAGAAGATATAACTTTAAGAGCAATAAATACACTAAAAGAAGTAGACATAATTGCTGCAGAAGATACAAGACATTCATTAAAATTATTAAATCATTTAAATATTTCAAAACCACTAATTAGTTATCATAGACACAATGAAGATGTAAAAACTAAAGAGCTAATAGCATTATTAATCCAAGGAAAAAACGTTGGATTAATAACGGATGCGGGCACTCCGGGGATTTCGGATCCAGGCGAAGAAGTAGTAAAACAGGCAATAGAAAATGATATAAATATAATACCAATTCCAGGAGCATGTGCAGCTATTAATGCATTAATTTCATCTGGGATGTCTACTAAGGAATTTATTTTTTATGGATTTTTACCATTAAATAAAAAATTAAGAGAAGAAAAATTTGAAGATATAAAAAGACAAAATAAAACAATAATAATTTATGAAGCACCACATAGAATTAAATCATCATTAAAAGAAATTAATGAAAAATTTGGAAATATTAAAATTGTATTAGCAAAAGAAATAACAAAAATTCATGAAGAATTTATTAGAGGAAATATTGAAGAAATAATAAATAATATTCAGGAAGCAAAAGGGGAATATATAATTATTTTCGAAATAAAAGGAAAAAGTGAAAAACAAATAGAAATGGAAAAATTAAATAAATTAACCATAGAAGAACAATATAATTATTATGAAAAAATGGGATTAAATAAAAAAGAAATTATAAAAAAAATAGCAAAAAATAATAATGTACCAAAAGATACAATATATAAAAAATTCATATAAATAAAAATTAAATAAAATAATAAAATAAAACTTATAATATATATTAAAAACATTTATTAAATATGGTAAATGCTAAAATATAGTATTATAGTTTTTTTATTATTCAAAAATAAATATTATGATTCAATATTTTTTATTGAATTCATGCATTTACTACATATTGGTCTGTTTTTATATTTTATAATAGCTTTATTACTATTACAGAAAATACAAGATTCTTCTAATTTTTTTAATATAACAGAATTACCATCTACATATATTTCGATAGGATCTTTTTCTCCAATTTTTAATTTATTTCTTAATTCCATAGGAATAACTATTCTACCCAATTCGTCTACCTTACGAACAATGCCTGTTGATTTCATATCAAACCTCCCTAAAAGTGTCAAAAATCGACAAAACTATAAAGATAATATCATATTTTGTCAAAAAAAACAATAGAAAAGCAAATAAATGCAAATATTATTAAATTTTTTAACTGATTGGTAAATAAAAAAGCTATTCTAAAATTTATATTTTGGAATAGCATAAATATTGAGGAGATTAAAATGCTAAATATATTGTGGCCAATATTTATAATTATTTCATTTATTTTTTCTGTTGGAACGGGAAGAATTGATAAACTAAATACAGCTATATTTGATTCGGCAAAAGATGCTGTAGAGATGACTATAACTTTTTTTGGAACAATTTGTATGTGGAATGGGGTAATGAAAATATTACAAGAAACTTCAATAATGAGTAAAATGATAAAACTTGCTTCTCCGGTGATGAAATTTTTATTTCCTACTATAAAAAAAGAAGATAAAGAATATAAAGAAATAACAATAAATATGATTGCTAATATATTAGGATTAGGAAATGCTGCTACACCATTGGGGTTAAAGGCTATGAAATCAATGCAAGAAAAAAATAATAATAAGGAAATATTAACAAATAATATGGCTATGTTTATAGTATTAAATACAGCTTCTTTACAAATAATTCCAACCACAGTAATAGCAATAAGAACATCTTTAAATTCGGTAAATCCTACTAATATTATTGTTCCAATATGGGGTGCAACGATTGCTGCAGATATAGCTGGAATTTTAATAACAAAAATATTGATAAATAAAAATAAAATAAGGAGAAAAAATTGAAAATAATAAATTATATATCTGGAATTTCTATTCCATTAATAATTGCTTTCGTTGTAGGAGTAGGAATTAAAGAAAAGAAGAAAGTATATGATATTTTTATTGAAGGGGTAAAAGAGGGTATTGAAATTGTAATAAAATTATTTCCCACTTTATTGGCCATTTTTATAGCGGTAGGAATGTTAAGAAATTCAGGTTTATTAGAATTAATAAGTAATATATTTTCTGGAATTTTATATAAATTAAAATTTCCAACAGAAATAATTCCACTAGCATGTTTAAGACCTATATCAGGAAGTGCATCAATGGCAATTGCAACAGATATAATGAAAACGTATGGGGTAGATAGTAAAATAGGAAAAATAGCAGCTACAATAATGGGTTCAACAGAAACAACTTTTTATACAATTGCTGTATATACAAGCTGCATTGGAGTAAAGAAGACAAGGTTTGTTTTAATAGCAGCATTAATAGCTGATTGTGTAGGAATTATTACATCAATAATTATATGGAATTACTTATGATATGTTTCATTATTTATTATTTTAAATGAACGATAAATTTGTTCTAATAAAAAAATACGAATTAATTGATGAGGAAATGTCATTTCTGAAAAAGAAATTAATTCATTTGCTCTATTTAAGACTTCTTGAGATAATCCCAAACTACCTCCAATAATAAAAGTAATATTGCTATTAATATTATCATAAATATTATTTATTTTTTCAGCAAATTTTACTGAAGAAAAAGATTTTCCTTTTAAATCAAGGCAAATTATGTAAGAATCTTTAGGCAAATGAGAAATTATATTATTTCCTTCTTTATTTTTTATAATATTTTCAATATTATAATTTGAATTTTCGGGAATTTTTTCATCATTTAATTCAATTATCTTCAAAGAGCAAAAACGAGATAGTCTTTTTGAATATTCATCAATAGCATCTTTAAAAAATTTTTCTTTTATTTTTCCAACACATACAATATTAATATGAACCATTAAAAACTCCTTTTATGCAATGTTTATTATTTTACTAGGAGTATCACGTTTAGCAACCCCTATAGAAATTGAATTTTCATCATAGTGATTATCAATTAATTCTTCTACAACTGTTCTGTAAGCTAATTCAGGGAAATTATTTTCCTTGCTTAAATGACCTAATAATACAGAAGATAAACCAGATTTTATAAGCATAGATATAAGTTTTCCAGTATCTGCATTTGAAAGGTGACCATTAGGACCAGAAATTCTTTGCTTTAGTAAGTAAGGGTATTTTGAGCATTTTAATGTATTTAAATCATAATTTGATTCTAACAATGCAAATGAACTATTTTCTAAATTATGTACTATTTCTTCTGAAATATGTCCTAAATCTGTTGCAATACTAATTTTTTTATTTTTATGTTTTATATTAAATCCGCAAGGATTAGCTGCATCATGAGGAATTTTAAATGGTGAAATAATTAAATCATTTATTTGAAAATCATTATTGGGTATAAAAAATTTTTTATTTTCATCTAATATTTTTTTTTCCTGATCTGGCATGGCATTCCAAGTTTCTTTATTGGCATACACAGGAATATTATATTTTTTTGATAATGTTCCAAGGCTTTTTACATGATCTATATGCTCATGAGTAACAATTATGGCATTTAAATTGTTAGCATTCACACCATAAAGAGAAAGTGCATTCTCGATTTTTTTTGCACTTTCTCCAGCATCTATAAGAATTTTTGAATGATCTGATTCTACAAATAAACTATTTCCTGTACTTCCACTATATAAACTACAAAAATTAAACATAATAAAACCCTATTCTTTTACTCTTTTGATATTTGCACCTAGTCCTCTAAATGCATCTTCTATAGACTCATAACCTCTATCTATATGGTCTAAATTATATAATTCTGTTGTACCATTTGCAATTATACCAGCAATTATTAATGCAGCGCCTGCTCTAAGATCGCTAGCATATACTGGTGCGCCAGATAAAGATTCAACTCCTTCAAAAACAGCAGTCTTTCCTTGAGCTGTTATATTTGCTCCCATTTTATTAAGCTCTGCTGTATATTGAAATCTTGATTCCCAAATACTTTCGTTTATAATGCTGGTTCCGTCAGCAATAGAAAGAGCAACACCTATTTGAGGCTGTAAATCTGTAGGGAAACCAGGATATGGCAATGTTTTTATGTTTGCCTTAAGAGGCCTGTGATCCATCCAAACGCGGATAGAATCGTTAGATTCTTCAACATTTCCGCCCATTTCTAATATTTTAGCTGTTAAACAATCTAAATGTTCAGGAATGCAATTGTGTATTGTAACATCGCCCTTTGAAGCCACAGCGGCAAGCATAAATGTTCCAGCTTCTATTTGATCAGGAACAACTGAGTAAGATTTATTTCCAAATAATTTCTTTACACCAGTTATCTTTATCATATCTGTTCCAGCGCCGTGAATATCGGCTCCCATTGTATTCAAAAAGTTAGCAACATCAACAACATGAGGCTCTTTGGCAGCGTTATCAATCGTAGTTGTCCCATCTGCTAATACAGAAGCAAGCATAACATTAATAGTTGCACCTACAGAAGAAATATCCATATAGATAGAA
>USEX01000008.1 GCA_900553755.1 uncultured Clostridium sp. | reverse complement strand
CAGATGGAATTATAAAACTTTTAGATCCGCCGTTCGAAAAAAGCAAATTAAATCCAGGTTATATAAAATCGTATGTATCAGGAACCAGAGAAAATGGAGGTCAGTATACACACGGGGCAATATGGGTTATTATTGCAATGGCGTTATTGAATTTGGACGACAAAGCTTTTGAATATTATAAAATGATTAATCCTATTGAGCATAGCAGAACAAGGGAAGCGGCTAGCAAGTATAAAGTGGAACCATATGTTGTAGCTGCAGATGTTTATGGTAAATACAATTTGGCAGGAAGAGGCGGCTGGACTTGGTATACTGGTTCAAGCAGCTGGATGTATATAGCAGGAATAAAGTATATATTAGGATTAGATATAGAAAATGGAATGATGAAAATTACTCCGCATATACCAGCAAACTGGGAAGGATATAGTATAAGATATAAATATGGTGAAAGCTTATATAATATAAAAGTGACAAAAAAACATTTAGAGAAAAAGGTGGTTATAATTAATGGGAAAGTAAGTGAACACGAGGAAATTGCATTAGATAGTAGTGGGCAAATATATAATGTAGAAATAACTATTTAAAAATGAAATATTTTTGTAATAATTTTGATAAAAATCTTTGACAAGCATAGAAACTAGATATATAATGAAGAAAATTAAAACAAAATGTCGGAGGTAAAATATGGAGAAAAAAACAAGAGATAATAATATAATACCATTTCCAAAGAAATATACTGATCCATATAAAGAATTACATGAAAGGGAAGAATTAATTCGAAGCTATAATAACAGAAATAAAAGAGAAAGAAGAGAACCTACAGATGTAGACATAAGAAGAAAAAATCGTAAGATAAAAGAAGAAAGAAGAAAACTAAAGAATACGTTCATAAAAAGAACGACAGCGACAGTTGCGCTGGGATTAGGCATAACTGCAGCTACAGTAGCAGGGGCAGGAAATTTTCTAAATGGAAGTATTTCAAATTTAAAAGCTTTAGCAAATGAACCTAAAAACAAAGATGTAAAATATGCTATTGCAATGGCGAACGAAACAGAGAGTAAATTATTTAATTCTTTAGAATTTGATGAACAACAAATGATGAACATAGAAAACTTAAAAAAGGCTATAAGAAAATATAATATTTTTGAGAATAATGAAGACTATAAAAATGAAAATCTAGATGAATATAAGAGAGTATGTGAGGAAATTTTAGATAATAAAGACTTTATTTCAAAAAAATATATGCAGATGATTAAAGAAAAAATTGCAAATGTATATGAACTATCAGACAGTAGTTCTATAAATATAGTAGACACTCCTGATGATGAAGCTGGAGGATATAGAATATGGTTTAATAATGAAAGTGAAAAAGTAGGAATAGATACGAAATTCCATGGCTTTAATGAAAAAATAATGGATAACAATTTAAGACATGCTGTAGAGGTTGCCATAATTACTGAGAATATTGATAAAACTTTAGATTTAAAAAATCTAGAGAACGTTGAAGAAGTTATTGGGGCATATGGAAGTATGCGTAAATTTGCAGATGCGAAATTGAGCTTGGATAAAGATAATAATATTGTTGTTAGCTATGAAAAAGACAAATCAGCGCCAGTAGAAGAGCAAGAAGAAAGATAATAGAAGATAAATGGAGGACCTTATGAAAGAAGAACTAGATCCAAATAAGAAAACAATATTGGTGGTAGATGATGAAAAGCCAATTATTGATATACTAGTTTATAATTTACAAAAAGAAGGATATAACACATTAGAGGCAACAGATGGAGAAATGGGATTAAATATGGCTTTGGAAAAAAAGCCTAATTTAATCTTGTTAGATGTGATGCTTCCTAAAATGGATGGATTAACTGTGTGCAAAAGAGTAAAACAATCTTTAAATATTCCAATATTAATGCTATCTGCAAAAGATGAGGAAATAGATAAAATAATAGGCTTGGAACTAGGTGCAGACGACTACATTACTAAACCATTTAGTGTCAGGGAATTAATGGCAAGAGTAAAGGCAAACTTGAGGAAAGTGGAAGAAGAGAAAAATGCAAAATTAAAAGATGATAGCGAAACTAAAAAGATAGTAGTTGGGGATTTAGAATTGGATTTGGAGAAAGTAGAAGCAAGAGTAAAAGGAGAAATAAAATCTTTAACACCAAAAGAGTTTGAGCTAATAAAATACTTAGCAATGCAGCCAGGGGTTCCTGTAACAAGAGAAACTCTATTAGAGAAAGTATGGAATTACGAATACTATGGAGATATAAGAACAGTTGATGTTACTATTTGCAGAATAAGAGAAAAATTAGGAGACAGTACAAAGAATTCTAAAATAATAATAAACAAAAGAGGTATTGGATATTATCTAGCTTCAAAATAAAGGAATGATAAAAACATGATGAAAAGTGTACAAGCAAAAGTTATATTAATGTTCTTTATTATAGGCATCGTTATTATATTAGGAATAGGATTTTTTTCAATAAGAATAGCAGAGCAAAACCTTGGCAATATAGAAAATATGGCAAAAGTATTAAATTCTGAAATTTCACAAATAAAAATACTAATATTAATATCTATATTAGTATTTTCTTGTATTATGCTAATTATGAGTGCCTTTGTTATAAAAGTTTTAGTAAAACCAGTAAATAATTTAATAAAGAATGCTCAAAAAGTGGCTGAAGGAAGTAGCAAGGAATTAATAACTGTTAAAAATGGTAAAAAGAAAAGTAAAAAACAGAAAAGAAGAAAAAAGGGGACAGAAATCGATTCTTTAACTAATGTAATAGAAATAATGACGGGTGAACTTAAACAGAATTTAGTTGAAGTTAACAGGCAAAAAAGGGAAATTGAAACAATATTATTGCACATGACCGATGGAATAATTGCCTTTAATGTAAAAGGTGTAGTTACACACATAAATCCGGCTGCAAGAGAGCTATTAAACTTAAGTGAAAATGATGACTCTTTTGACAAAATATTTAATAAAATAAATTTAGATATAAGTATGGAAAAAATAATGTATTTGGAGAATTGGACAGCCTCAGAGCAACGTGTTTGCATTGGTGAAAAAACAGTAAACATATTCTTTGCACCATATAAAGATGAAAATAAATTGTCATCAGGAATAATAGCTGTAATACAAGATATTACAGAGCATGTAAAATTGGATAATATGAGAAAAGAATTTGTTGCTAATGTTTCACATGAGCTAAAAACTCCTATAACGTCAATTATTGGATATGCAGATACTTTGGCTGATGGAGAATATGATAAGGAAACTCAAGATAGATTCTTAAATGTAATTTCATCAGAAGGAAATAGAATGGCCAATCTAGTTAGCGATTTATTAACTTTATCAAGATATGATACGAATAGAGTTGTAAGAGAGATTACAGAATTTGATTTGGGTGAACTTGCTAAACAGTGCCAATTAAAACTAGACATAGAAGCTAAGAAGAAAAATCAAAAAGTGGAATGTTATGTTACTGCAGATGTACCACCAGTAAAGGCTGATAAGAATGGAATTGAAAGAGTAATTTTGAATGTATTATCAAACGCAATAAAGTATACAAAAGAAAATGGAGAAATTAAAATATATGTTGGTTTTGTTTACAATGACGCATATATAAAAATAATAGATAACGGAATAGGTATTCCAGAGCAAGATTTGGGAAGAGTATTTGAAAGATTTTATAGAGTAGATAAGGCTAGATCTAGAGAAATGGGAGGAACTGGCTTAGGCCTAGCAATAGCAAAGGAAATAATAGAACAGAATAATGGCAGTATAGATATAAAAAGCATCTTTGGAAAAGGTACTGAGGTTGTAATAAGAATAACTGTAGAGAAAATGAATAAAAAAGAAGGAGAATAATTATGAGCGATAAAACTAAAAATATGATAGAGTGGATAGAATGTATTGTCATAGCAATAGTTTTGGCTATTTTAATAAGATATTTTATAGGAACTCCAACTATAGTAAAGAAAAGATCAATGTATCCAACTCTAAAACAAGATGAAAGACTAATTTTAAGTAGATGGGGAAGAACTACAAAGAAAATGCCTGAAAGAGGTGAAATTATAACATTTGAAGCACCATCTAAAATGGCTTTATCAGCAGAAGAAGTGGATTACAATAATCCTGTAGCAGTGTATGAAAACCAACCTAAAAATATATTTTCTAAATTTACATATTATGTGCTAGAATGGGGCAAACAGAGCTTTATAAAGAGGGTAATTGGATTGCCAGGAGAGCACATTAAAATAGAGGACGGAAAAGTATATATCAACGGAGAAGAATATAAAGAAGATTATTTACAAGAAGATGTAAAAACTACAGCTAGTGGAGTATTTACGGATTTTGTTGTTCCAGAAAATTATGTGTTTGCAATGGGTGATAACAGAGATGAGTCAACTGATTGCAGAAGCTTTGGATGTATACCATTAGAAAAAATAGAAGGAAGAGTAGTACTTAGATTTTTTCCATTTAATAGATTTGGGAAAGTTGAGTAAATAATATGAACTTTAAAAATTTGTTAGGAAATGATAAAATAAAACAAGAATTATTAGATGTGGTACGTTCGGGGAATGTATCACATAGTTACATGTTTGTAGGAGAAGAAGGATTAGGTAAGTGTTTATTTGCATTGGACTTTGCAAAATTAATATTATGCATGTCTGAAAATAAACCAGAATGCAATGATTGCGAATCATGTGTAAAATTTTTATCACAGAATCATCCGGATTTTATAAAAGTAGAACCAGATGGAAATTCAATAAAAATAGCACAAATGAGAGAAATGCAAGAGAATATATACCAAAAGCCAATTGTTTCTTCCAAAAAAGTATTTATAATAAATAATGCGGAAAAAATGACGCAAGAGGCTCAAAACAGTTTGCTTAAGACACTAGAAGAGCCACCAAGCTATATTGTAATAATACTAATTGTGTCAAATGAAAATCTACTATTAAATACTATAAAATCAAGATGCTTAAAATTAAATTTTCAAAATATAGGAAAAGCAGAAATTTTAAAATATTTAGAGGCTAATAATTTAAAGCAAGAATTTACAGATAATATGGTAAATTTATGTAATGGTAGTATCGGAAAGCTAGAAGAGATTAGACAAAACATAGAGTTGTATAGAAATACCGAAAATATAATCATAAATATTTTAAATGCTCGATATGATTCTGTGATAGATGTTATAAAGGATTCTGAATTACTGTACAAATCAAAAGAGAAAATAACCAATATGTTAGAATATATGGAAGTTATTGCATACACGTACATACAAAAAAATATTAGCTACACAGAAGTGATCAATATAATTGAAAATACAAGAAATAAATTATATACTAATTGTAATTATGATATGTGCATTGATGAATTACTTATAAAGATATGGGAGGAAATAAATGAAAAACATAGTAGGAGTTAGATTTAAAAAAACTGGAAAAGTATATTTCTTTGATCCTGGATACATACAATTAAATTTGAAAGATAAAGTTGTTGTAGAAACATCAATGGGGGAAGACATAGGAGAAGTAGTAATTAATAAAAGAAACATAGAAGAGAATAAATTAACAAAGCCTCTAAAAAAAGTAATAAGATTAGCTAATCCTAAAGATTTAAAACGATTAGCAGAAAATGTGGGAAAAGAGAAAAAAGCTTTTAAAGTATGCCAACAAAAAATAAAAGAATATAATTTAAATATGAATTTAGTTGAAGTAGAATTTAGATTTGATAATAGTAAAGCTATATTTTATTTTACAGCTGATGGAAGAATTGACTTTAGAGAGCTTGTAAAAGATTTAGCTGCTATATATAAAACAAGGATTGAATTAAGGCAAATAGGTGTAAGAGATGAAGTAAGGAAAATTGGGGGAAACGGTGTATGCGGAAGAGAACTTTGCTGCTGCAGTTTTTTAAATGATTTTGATATAGTTTCTATAAAAATGGCTAAAGAACAAAGTGCTTCATTAAATCCTTCAAAAATTTCTGGAAATTGTGGAAGATTAATGTGCTGTTTAAAATATGAGCAAAATGTATATGAAGAGAAAAATAGTAGATTACCTCGTGAAGGAGCAATAGTAGAAACAGCTGATGGAAAAGGTGTAGTTTGTGGAGTAGAAACATTAAAAGAAAAAATAAAAGTTCAATTTGAAAATGAAGAGGGTAAATATTATAAAACATATGATGCAGTAGACATAAAAATAATAAAGAACCCAAAAGCTAAAAAGAATGATGCAAATACTAATAAGGAAGATTTAGAAAACTTAAAAGAATTAGAAAAATTAGAAAAGCTAGAAAAAGAAGAAAGAAAAAATGTAAGTAAAGAAGATGAGTATTAAAAAATAGATAATCACTTTTAATTAAGTGGTTATCTATTTTTAATATAATTAATCTTCATTAGGAGCTTCCACAGGGCAAACTGCTGCACAAGTACCACAAGAAATACATCTTTCTGGATCTATAACATATTTTGTATCACCTTGAGAAATACATTCCACAGGGCAATTAGCTGCGCAAGCACCACAAGAAATACAGTTATCATTTATTTTATATGCCATTAAATTCACCACCTTTTACTTTTTTTATATTCATTCAAGAACAATTTCAATTTTTTAAACGAAATCGTAAGCTAGCCTTTTGAGGAGTCCGAAGGAGCTCCGACCAAGAGCGACGCATTGAGGCTTAAAAAATAAATCGTTCTTAATTAGTTATTTATCAAAATTATTTGTTAACTCTTCTAAGTTTAACAACCTTTGCCATCTTTTGTCAACCTCTTTTTGAAATTCTTCTATCATCCATTCGTTGCCAGGTTTAAACATATGCTTGAAACGCTTTTGAGGACGTAAAAATTCTTCTATTGGAAGCTTTTTAGCAGGTTTATATGTTATGTGATATACACCATCTACTACTTCGTATAAAGGCCAGTAGCAAGTATCTGCAGCTAGTTTGTTTATTTTCATTAAATCCTCTGTAGCATAGTTCCAGCCACGTGGGCAAGGTGCTAAAACATTTAAGAATGTAGGACCTTTTGTGTATATAGCTTTTTCAGCTTTTTCATATAAATCCTTAAAATTATTCATTGCAAGTGTTTGAGCCACATATGGTAAATTGTGTGCAACCATTACTTCTGTTAAATCTTTTCTTGATTGCATTTTGCCAGGAATTACGCTTCCGACAGGGGATGTAGTTGTATCTGCAAATTTTGGTGTGGCAGAAGAACGTTGAATGCCTGTGTTCATGTATGCACCATTATCGTAGCAAACATAAGTCATATCATGGCCTCTCTCCATAGCACCAGATAAACTTTGAATTCCTATGTCGTAAGTTCCACCATCTCCACCGAATGTGATGAATTTAGTTTGTTCTCCATCTTTTTCTACTATTTTTCCTTGCTTTACTAATGATTTATAAGCAGCTTCTACGCCAGAGCAAGTAGCAGAGGCACACTCGAAAGCTGTATGAATGTAAGAATCTGTCCATGCAGTGTATGGATAAATAAATGTAGAAACTTCCATGCATCCAGTAGCATTAGAAACAACAGCATGGTCATTTTCGTGTAATGCTCTCATTATCATTCTAGCAACTGCTGGAGCACCACAACCTGCACACATTCTATGGCCAGCAGTGAATCTTGAAGGCTTAGTAGCCATAATTTCTTTTAAATTATATGCCATAATTAGTTACCTTCCTTTCTTAATCCTAAATATCTAAAAGGATTCTCAACTTTCCCAGAATTTGCAATTTCTTGTAAATCTTCAAATACTTTAGAAATATCATTTACAGTAGTATCTCTTCCGCCAATACCATATATATAGTTAACAGCTGGAACATGAACATTTTCAGTATACATACTAGAAGTAACATCCTCGAATAAAGGACCACCAGCAGCATTTAAACTATCTGCTTTATCTAAAATAGCTATGGCTTTTTGATTTGATAAAGCATTTGCAATCTCTTCAACAGGGAATGGCCTAAATACACGTAATTTAAGAAGCCCTGCTTTTGTTCCTTTTGCTCTTAAATCATCAACTACAGCTTTAGTAGTACCAGCAGTTGAGTTCATGCAAACAATTGCAATTTCGCTATCTTCTAATCTATAACCTTCGAAAAATCCATATTTTCTTCCAGTAAGTTTTTCAAAGCGTTCAGCAATGTCTAAAATAACTTTTTTTGCATTTCTCATTGCTTCAGCTTGTTGATATTTATGCTCAAATAAAAATGCTTGTAAATCCATAGGGCCAACAGCTATTGGTTCTTCGCGATTTAACAAATAGTGTTCTGGTTGATATTTACCAACAAAATCTTTTACTTTTTCATCTTCGATTAATTCTATATTTTCGATAGAATGTGAAGTTATAAAACCATCTTGGCAAACCATTAAAGGAAGCATAACGTCTTTATTTTCTGCTATTTGATGGGCCATTATCAAATTATCATAAGCCTCTTGATTGTTTTCAGAAAATAACATTATCCAGCCAGCATCTCTTACACCCATAGCATCAGAATGGTCGCTGTGTATATTTAAAGGTGCAGAAACTGCACGGTTTACTAAAGATAATACTATTGGTAATCTAGAACCAGAAGCTATATAAAGCATTTCCCACATATAAGATAATCCATTTGAAGAAGTTGCTGTCATAGCTCTTGCACCAGCGGCTTCAGCACCTATACAAGCACTCATAGCACTGTGCTCACTTTCTACAGCTACAAACTCAGTATCAACTTGACCATTACTAACGAAAGTTGAAAAATATTGTGGAATTTCTGTTGAAGGTGTTATAGGAAAAGCTGCCACAACATCAGGATTTATCTGTTTCATTGCTATAGCAGAGGCTTCATTGCCACTTAAACGTTCTCTAATACTCATTTATTTTGAACCTCCTTCTTTCATAATAATAGCTCCAAAAGGGCATACCTTAGAGCAAACACCGCATCCTTTGCAGTAATCGTAATCAAAATCTAATCTGTTTTTAGTTTCTTTATAAATTGGAATAGCATCGTCAGGACAAACAGGAAAGCATAATCCACATTGAGTACACTTTTCTTTTATCCAAACTGGACACATACTTCTCCAGTCACCAGTTTTAAATTCGCGTGCGTTGCCTGCTTCATAAATTGTTCCACCAGGAGTTAATCCTTCTACTGGTGTATTTTTATCTATATGCATTTTAAAAATCTCCTTTCTATTAACTGAATTAATTAATTTTTTTGACTTCTTTTAAAGCCATTTCTAATGCTTTCATATTACCATCTATAACTTCTGGTTTCTTAGCAAATTTATGTTTAAAAGATTCTTGCATACTTGCCAAGAAATCATCATCGTTCATTATATTTGCAACTTTTACAATTGCTGCAAGCATTGGTGTATTAGGAAAATATCTTCCCAAAGTTTCTTCAGATATTTTTCTTGCATCTATGCAGTAAATATTGCCTAGATAACCATTTAAATGATTTTTTAAATAATGAACATCTTTAGTTGTATTTATTACTATAGCACCAGATTCCTTCAATCCAGCAGTAACATCAACTGTTTCTAGTAGAGTGTCGTCAACAACTACCACATAATCAGGTTTGTAAATATTGCTATGTATTACAATAGGCTTATCTCCGATACGGTTATAAGTGGTTATTGGAGCACCCATTCGCTCAGGGCCATACTCAGGAAAACCTTGTATATATTTACCTGTATTAAAAGCTGCATCAGCAAGTAAAAGAGATGCTGTTTTAGTTCCTTGACCGCCTCTACCGTGCCATCTGATTTCTATTAATTCTTTCATTAAAATGCTCCTTTCTTGAATTATTTATATAAAAATAATCATAATATTATTAGATTTATTTGAAATCATACAAAGAAAGTATATAATTAAAAAGGCAACATGTCAATAAAAATACTAATTAAATTATTGACTTATTGAGCGAAAATGGATATTATTATTATAAATAAATATAGTGAGGTAATCTAATGAAAAACTTAAGAAAATCTAATGGTTCAGTGTCGGTTTTGGTGCTTGTTACGATATTGACTATGATAGCAGTGCTAGTTACTGCATATATGGTTGGAAACACACAAAGAAAAGCACAACTACAAAGTGAGATTAAATTAAAGGAAGTGTACGAAGAAACTATAGACAATGCAGGTAAAATTTATGAGGACGTGAACAACAAGAAAATTGCATTGGATAAAAAAACTTTACCATATACAAGTTCTACCAGACCATATTTACCCAATGATGGTTTTAGTAGAATAATAGGCACAGATTTAAATAATGGATTAGTAATAGAAGATAGTGAAGGAAATCAATTTGTGTGGGTGGAAGTTCCAAAAACTACAGCAGTTTATGCTACATCAGGAATTAATATAACAACATTTACTTCAGCTAACTATACAACAATAAAAAACGATTTAATGAATTACGCTAAATACTACAGAAGCCCTAATTATAGTGATGAGTGGTATGACGGTTGCGGAATAGAAACTTCTGCAAAATATACAGAATTGTATAATAAAATGTTAAAAAGTGTATATGAACATGGTGGATTCTGGATTGGAAGATATGAATTTGGAATAAAAGAAAATACGGGAAGAGCATTTTCAGGTTATACAGATATACATTCTATAAGTGGACAGACACCCGTAGTACAAGCTAATCATATTCCATATAATTGGATTACATGCAAACAGGCAGAAAGTTTTGCGGAATATTTAGCTCCTACTGGATATAATGGCAGCTTATTGTTTGGAATTCAATGGGATTTGACTTGTAAACATTTAGAAACGAAAGGTACAAACCCAGGAAGCACAGTATCAACTATACAGGCAGCGATAAAAACAAATTCTAAGGATTGGGGAAATTATAAGAACTCAGTTTTTCCAACGGTTAATACAGATGCAAAATATTCTTTAGACATGGGTGTAACGTGGATTCGAGTTACCGCTAGCGGATATGAGAAAAAAGTGGATGTGGAGGCATTAATAACAACTGGATCAAGCACAAAAAATTCAATGCTAAATATATATGATTTTGCTGGTAATGAATATGAGTGGACTTTAGAAAAGGCTGCCTCTGGTGATTCTTTATGTACTGCTAGAGGAGGATATTATAGAGGAAACAGCACTTCGGCTGCAAGCAATAGAACACATAATGTTAATAGTAGTAATAATAATCACAACAGTGGTGCATATGGGGCTAGAATGACTATATACTAAAGTTGAAAGGAGATTGCGTAGATGAAAAAACAAAAAGGAATTACACTAGTTGCTTTAATAGTAACAGTAGTAATATTGATAATTTTGGCTGGAGTAAGTTTAAATTTAGCTTTTAGTGATAATGGACTAATAAAAAAAGCACAATATGCAGTTAATAAATCTGAAAATAGTGATGAAAACACACAGAAAAAATTGAATGAAACAAAAAATGTTAAAAAGTGTGTATCAAAATGGAGGATTCTGGATAGGCAGATACGAGACAGGTTTAACTAACTGATATAGAACATATGGAGAAGAATATTATAAGGAGCATCCGATAATTGATACACCAGTAATAAAATGCAATGCATATCCATATGTGTGGGTAAGATGTGCGCAAGCACAGACTTTAGCAAGTAATATGTATTCTGGCAATTATACAAGTAGCTTATTATTTGGGGTTCAATGGGATTTAACATTAAAATACTTAGAAACAAAGGAAAGGCATGTTTATATACTACTGGAGCTATAGAACAATTTAAAATGTTAAATATATATGATTTGGCAGGAAACATATGGAGTGTACGTTGGAAAATTCTGGCTATGCAAGTACTCCTTGCAGATCAAGAGGTGGTGATTTTCGTGATTTGGATGGAACAGATACCCCAGCAAGTGCACGAAATTTATATGGAAAAGAGGGGGATGCAACTGCTAACTGCTATCATGGTGTTGGTTTCAGAGTAACTATTTACTAATTTATTAAAATATTTAAAAATTTGCAAAATACTTCATTTTACTTGACTTTTTGCCACTTTCCATATATTATATATGAAGTTGAATTGTAAAAAAAGCAAATAGAAAACTTGGAAAATGTTAGTAGAAATGGAGGGGCTTATGGGAGAAGTTATAGTTGTAACATCCGGAAAAGGTGGAGTAGGAAAAACAACTACAACAGCTAATCTTGGTTCTGCATTAGCATTAAAAGGCAAAAAAGTAGTGCTAGTTGATACAGATATAGGGCTAAGAAACTTAGATGTTGTTATGGGATTAGAAAATAGAATTGTTTACGACATTGTTGATGTAGTAGAGCAGAAATGCAAATTAAGACAAGCATTAATAAAAGACAAGCGTTTTGAACAATTATTTTTATTGCCTGCTGCACAAACAAGAGATAAAAGCGCCATAAATGAAGAACAAATGAAAGAACTAACAAATAAACTAAAAGAAGAATTTGATTATATCTTAATTGATTGCCCAGCTGGAATAGAGCAAGGATTTAAAAATGCAATAGCTGGAGCTGATAGAGCTGTAGTTGTAACAAATGCAGAAATATCATCTATAAGAGATGCTGATAGAATAATAGGATTATTAGAAGCTTCAGAAATAAGAAATCCAGAATTGATTATAAATAGAATAAGACCTAATATGGTAAGAAAAGGTGAAATGATGGATGTAAATGACATTGTAGATTTACTTTCTATAAACCTTATTGGGGTAGTTCCAGATGATGAATATATAATTACTCAAACGAATAAAGGAGAACCTGCAGTAATTAATAAAAAAGCTCCTTCAGGAAAAGCATACTTAGAAATAGCAAGAAGGATATTGGGAGAAAACGTAGATGTAACAATTCCTGGAAAGGATGAAGGCTTTTTTACAAAAGTAAAAAATATTTTTAAAAAGAAATAATTATTGGAGGTAAGCATGTTTGAAGGCATTATAAAATTATTTAAAAAAATAGGAAGAAAAGAACACGAAGAAATAAGCTCTAAGGAAACTGCAAAAGAAAGATTACACTTAGTTTTAATGCAAGATAGAGCAAATGTATCAGCAGATTTTCTAGAGATGATGAAACAAGAGATTATAGAAGTAATAAAGAAATATATAGATGTAGATGAAAAAGATATAGATGTAAGATTAACTAATAAAACAAATGAAGATGGTACAACAGGTGCACCTGCCTTATATGCTAATATTCCAATAGCAGGAATAAAACAAGATGTGGCAGCAAATGAGAAAAAAGAAAAAGAGATAAAAATAGATAATGTGCCTGAAGTGATTATAGAAGAAGCAAATGAAAACATTGAACTTGATGATAAAGAAGAAGAAAACGGGCAAGAAGAAAAAGAAGTAGTAGTAGAATCTGAAACTAAACCAGAAGAAGCCAAGGAGATAGTAGAAGAAAAAGAAACAAAAGAAAATAAAGAACCAGAAAAGGTTAAGGCAGAAAAGAAGGCAAGTAATGTTGCTCAAAAGCCAAGTACAGCAAAGAAAAATACAGCAAAAACAAGTACAAATAAAACTACTAAAAATGGTAAAAAAACAACAAATACAAACAAACCAAAAGCCAAAAAAAGTAAGTAAAGTTTAAATTAAGAGGTTTTGTAAATGAAACAGAGATTATTTAAAAATATGGATTATGGAATTCTTGTTTGTACTGTTATTTTACTTGTAATAGGTCTTATAGCACTATTCTCGGCTACACAAAATACGGATTATTCAGAGTTTAAAAAGCAAATTATGTGGATATGCACGAGCATTCCAATAATGATTTTAATGATATTTATAGATTATGATAGTATTGCAAAAATTTCCCCAATCTTATATGTAATTATATTAGTTCTACTAGTAGCGGTTTTGTTTACAGAGCCAATAAATGGAGCAACAAGCTGGTTTAATATAGGATCTATTTCAATCCAACCAGCGGAGTTTGCAAAGGTAATTGTTGTAATATTTATTTCGTATTTTGCATCAAAGATACAAGAAAAAGGAAGAGATGAAGTAAGTAGGCCATTAAAATTGCTTCAAATATTAGCAATTTTTGCAATACCAGTATTGTTAATTATAAAGCAACCTGACTATGGAACTGCGATAGCTTTTGTTATGGCTTTGATGTTAATTTTATTTGTGGCAGGAATAAAGAAACGATACATAATAGGAGGAATACTATTAGTTGTAATATTATTGCCAGTATTATACTTCTTCGTATTACCAGAACACGCTAAAACTAGAATAGACGTATTCTTAAATCCAAATTTAGATCCTAGAGGAGCTGGATACAATGTTATACAATCAAAATTAGCAATAGGCTCAGGAGAGTTCTTAGGGATGGGATTGTTAAAAGGAAATCAAACTCAATTAGGATTTTTATATCCCAAAACTACAGACTTTATATTTGCTGTTATTGGAGAAGAGATGGGCTTTATAATTGCAGCAACTGTTATAATAACATATGTTATATTAATAACAAGAATTATATATATATCAAAAACGGCTAAAAACATGCTGGGCTCATACATGGCAGCAGGCTTTGCAGGAATATTTTTATTCCACATGGTTGAAAATATAGGAATGACAATGGGCTTATTGCCAATAACTGGTGTACCACTTCCATTTGTAAGCTATGGCGGAAGTTCACTTCTTACAAACTTAATAATGATAGCACTTCTATTAAATATAAGTGGAAGAAGACAGAAAGCAATATTTATGGAATAGGATTAATTATGAAGATAGGAAATGTAGAATTAGAAAATAATATATTTTTAGCTCCAATGGCAGGTATAACAGACCTGCCATTTAGATTAATATGCAAAGAGCAAGGAGCTGGGCTTGTGTACACTGAAATGGTAAGTAGCAAGGCCTTATTCTATGGAGATGAAAAAACAAAGCAATTATTAAAATCAAGTCCAAAAGAAAAGCCTTTAGCAGTCCAAATTTTTGGAAGTGATTTAGAGGCAATAAAATATTCCGTAAAATACTTGAATGATTATGCTGATATTATAGATATAAATATGGGATGTCCGGCACCTAAAATTGTAAAAAATGGCGATGGAAGTAAAATTCTATTAGATTTGGAATTGGTTAAGCAAATTGTTGAAGTGGCTGTAAATAATGCAGAAGTTCCAATTACAGTAAAAATACGCAAAGGCTGGGATAATGAACATGTGGTAGCTGTGGAAGCAGCAAAAATAATAGAGAATGCTGGTGCAAGTGCAATTGCAGTACATGGAAGAACAAGAAATCAATTTTATGCTGGAGAAGCTGATTGGGATATAATTAAGAAAGTAAAAGAAAGCGTGAAAATTCCGGTAATAGGAAATGGAGATATAAAATCGGCGGAGCTTGCAAAAGAAATGCTGGATTATACAAAAGTGGATGCAGTAATGATTGGAAGAGCTACAATGGGAAATCCATGGATTTTTAGAGAAACACTAGAATATTTAAAAACAGGCAATAAAATAGCAGAGCCAACCATTGATGAAAGATTAGAAATGCTACTTAAACATTTGGGGTTGGAAATTGCATTAAAAGGAGAAGTAGTAGCAGTAAAAGAAATGAGAAAATATATCAGTGGCTATACAAAAGGATTACCTGAAGCAAGTCAGTTTAGATGCGAAATAAATAAATTGCAAACAGCAGA
The DNA here is from genome assembly GCA_900553755.1 of uncultured Clostridium sp. Taxonomy (GTDB): domain Bacteria; phylum Bacillota; class Clostridia; order TANB77; family CAG-508; genus UMGS1901. Next base: position 28,669 of record USEX01000008.1, on the reverse strand, counting down.
AGAAGTAAGATTATGTGTTCAAAAATATTTTAATAATCTAAAATAATAGAATTAAATAAGCTTTAATATAATAAACATGTATAAATTACATGTTTATTTGTGTTAAAGGAGAGTTGATGAAAAAGAAAATAATTATTATATGTTTAATTGTGTTAGTTGGAATTTTGATTATATTTTTTGTTAAAAATAATTATAAAAAAAATAAAATTGGAAATAATATTAGCAACAGCACATTAGAAGAGTGCGAAAAATATATTTACAATATTAACTCATATGAAGCAATTGTACAAATAACGGTAAAAAGCAATAAAAATGAAAATAAATATCTAATAAAGCAAGTATGCAAAGGAGATACAGCTGCCCAAGAGGTTTTAGAGCCTGAAAATATTAAAGGAATTAAAATAATATATAAGGATAATCAACTTACTGTAGAAAATACCAAACTAACGTTAAAGAAGATATATGAAAGTTATCCGTATGTTAGCGAAAATGTTTTATTTTTGAACGATTTTATAAAACAATATAAGCAAAACAATGAAAACAGCAATATAAAGAAGAATGAGGAAAATGTAATTTTAACAGTAAAAACAAAAAACAAATATAGGGCTAAAGAGCAATTGTATATAAATATAAAAACAGGTCTTCCAGAGAAATTAGTAGTACAAGACAATAACAAGAATACAACTATCTACATATCATATAATGAGATTAAATTAAACAATTAATTTCAAACTAATATTGTAAATATATCAAAAAACAAAATCTTAATTACACAAATATTGGGAGTGAATAATATGGTAGTAAAAAGAGGAGATATGTTTTATGCAGATTTAAGTCCTGTTGTTGGGTCTGAACAAGGTGGGATAAGGCCTGTTGTAATAATACAAAATGATATGGGAAATAAACATAGCCCAACTGTAATTGCTGCGGCTATTACTTCACAAATGGGGAAAAACAAGTTGCCAACACATATAGAAATAGGCCCACAAAATAGCGATTTGAAAGCAGAATCGATTGTCTTAACAGAGCAGATTCGAACCATTGATAAAAGCAGATTAAAAGAAAAAATAGGGCATATTGATGATGCTACAGTAATGAACAAAATAAATAACGCTTTAGGGGTAAGTTTTGGTTTATAATATTAAATTAAGAAGCTAAACTTTTAGCTTCTTAATTATTTTTATTTCGTTATATAAATCATCTACTCTTTTTTCTCTAACAACTAAAGCTGCTTTATATTCTTCTAAAATAGTAGTGTAATTATCTATATTTTCTCCACTTTGTAGTAATAAATTTATACCTTCTGCATAATAATCCTTTTTCTTTTGTTTATCGGTTGATTCCATTTTTATCTTGTATTTACTAATTAATTCTAACCTTTTGACATTGTCTTTTAAATAATCAATATAATCAACAACACAGCTAATTTCGTAAAGAGTATCCTCAATTACAGCTTTAAACAAGGCTTTCAAAACAGTAGGGCTAACTTTTCCCAATTTTGAATTTGTAGATAATTGGTCCAATGCTGCAGCTTGTGCGTAAAAATCAGGAGTAGCGTCTTTTATAAGTTCTTTCAAAGTTTCAGAAATATTAACGTGAGTGGTATAATGCCTTTTAGTAACAATAGAATCATATTCATCAGCAACACGAATAACTTGAGCACTAAAAGGGATATCCTTTTTGGTTAATCCCTGTGGGTAACCAGTACCATTTAAAGCTTCGTGGTGGTATAAAGGGCCTTCAGAATAAAGTTTTAGTTGAAAATCTTTATTACAGTAGTCAAACCCAAGAGTAGTATGTGTTTTCATTACCTCATATTCTTCATCGGTTAAACGACCTGGCTTTTCCAAAATTTCTTTTGGAATAAACATTTTCCCAATATCGTGCAAATAGCCACAAATTGTAGTATGAAGAGTAAATTTTTTATTTAATCTAAGATATTGGCAAATTCGACAACTTAAATTACCAACATTTATACAATGCCTTTTGGTAATATTATCTAAATGCTCTAAAACAGATAATTGATAACGCATATTTTTATCTAAATTATATAATTTTACTGATGACGAATCGTAAAAATCAATTGTTTCTTTGTACATTAATCTTCTCCTTAGTTAATATAATTAATAGTAATATAACATTACCAAATAAAAAAAACAATATAAAAATAAAAAGAAATTTTTACTTGACAATTATTATAATTTGTATTATCTTATGTAATAAGGTAAGAGATACTTGGGAGGGGGTGAACTTATACAATGAGTTCAGAAGAAATATTAGAAAAAGTAAAAGGAATAATAGTGGAACAATTAGGAGTTGCTGATACAGCAGTTACTATGGAAGCTTCTTTTATAGATGATTTGGGTGCTGATTCACTAGATATAGTAGAATTAATAATGGCATTAGAAGAGGAATTTGACACAGAAATCCCTGATAGCGATGCTGAAAAGATTGTAACAGTAGGTGATGTAGTAGATTACATAAAGGAACATGTAGCCTAACATCAAGTGATAAAGTATAAATATGAAAGGTAAAAATACCTTTCTTTTTTTTATAAAATAATGTATAATAGATAATGTAGTAATTGGAGGTGAAAAAATGGAAGAAAAGAATTTAGAAAAATTAGAAAGTAGCATCGGTTATAAATTTAAGAATATTAATCTTTTAAAAAATGCATTAGTGCACACATCATATGCTTATGAAAAAAATATTAGTAGCAATGAAAAGCTAGAATTTTTGGGAGATAGCATATTGGAATTTATTTCTAGCAAATACATTTACAATACATATCCAAAGTTAAAAGAAGGAGAAATGACTAAAGTTAGAGCTACAGTAGTATGTGAAGATAGCCTATATGAAATTGCAAATAGGCATAATTTTAGTGATTTCTTATATGTGGGAAAGTCTGAGAGAGTAAGCCACGGGAATAGGAAAAAAGCAATGCTAGCAGATAGTGTAGAAGCGGTAATAGCTGCTATTTATTTTGATTCAGGAATAGAAGCTGCAGAAAAATTTATAATATATAATTTAAAACAAGCTATAGAAGTAGCTACTAAAAATGTTGGAATAAAAGACCACAAAACTGTTTTGCAAGAAATTTTACAAGCAAATGGAAGCATAAAAATAGAGTATGTAATTATAGATGAAAAAGGTCCAGACCATGATAAAACCTTTACAGCAGAAGTAAGGGCAAATGGACAAGTTTTAGCAACCGGAATTGGAAAAACAAAGAAACAAGCTGAAATGAAAGCGGCAGATAAAGCAATAAAAAATATACAACTTTAAGGAGGTACTAATTTGAAAAAAGAATATATAATACCAATATTTGTTCCACATTTAGGATGCAAAAAATGTTGTACTTTCTGCAATCAAAGAAAGATAAGTGGAGAGCAAAAGCAAGTTACTGCAGAAGATGTAAAAAATACAATTGAATATTATCTAAAGAATTTTAAAAGTTCTGATAATTATGTAGAAGTAGCTTTTTTTGGAGGAAGCTTTACTGCAATAGATAGGAATATACAAGAAGAATTACTAACTGCAGTGCAGCCTTACATAAAAAATAAAAAAGTAAATAGTATACGATTATCTACAAGGCCTGATGCAATTGATAAAGATATATTAAATTTCTTGAAAAAGAATCATGTAAAAACTATAGAGCTAGGGGTTCAGTCTACTAATAATTATATATTAGCAAGATGTAAGAGAGGGCACAACTTTGAAGATGTAAAAAAAGCATCTAAGTTAATAAGATGGTATGGATTTAATCTTGGCCATCAAATGATGGTTGGGTTACCAGATAGTAGTGAGAAAGATGATATTCAAACTGCTAAGGACATAATAAAATTGAAACCTAAAATGGTAAGAATTTATCCAGTTTTAGTAATTAAAGGAACAGAGTTAGAAGAAGAATACAATAAAAAAGATTTTATACCATTAAATGTATCTCAGGCAGTTGAAAGATCTAAAGAAATAGTAAAGCTTTTCAGAAAGAAAAATATAGAGGTAATAAGAACTGGTTTGCAAAATACGGATTCAATCTCATCTCCTGAAAAAGAGGGAAGTGAAGTAATTGCAGGACCTTATCATCCAGCTTTTGGCCAATTAGTGGAAGATGCAATTTGGTATGATAAAATAACTGATGAAATTAAAAAGATAAATTCTAAAGTTATAAGAGTAGAAATACAAGCCAATAAAGCGAATGTAAATAATATAATTGGTCACAAAAAAGAGAATATAAAAAGATTAAAAGATACATATGCTCTTATTGCTACTGTTAAAGAGAATGATAAGATTAGACAAAATGATTTTAAAATAAAAGTGCTAGAAGTTGCATAAATGCATAAAAAAGCCTATATTTGCCAATAATGGTAATATAGGTGATTTTTATTATGAAAAAAGTAGTATTGGCATATATAGGTATTGCCATTGGGGCATTGTTAATGGCGGTAGGAATCTCACTTTTCTTAGTACCAAACGAGCTTTCTACGGGGGGATTCTCAGGAATTTCTTTAATAACATATTATTTATTCAAATTTCCATTAGGAACTACTATGCTCATTTTGAATATTCCACTTTTAATAATAGCATTTTTCAAAATAGGCAAAGGACTATTTTTTAGATCAATATATGGAACAGTATTGCTTGCAACATTTGTGGATTGGCTGGATAGATTAAAACCTCTTACACAGGATAGGTTCTTAGCGTGTATATATGGAGGAATTTTGGTAGGAATAGGAACTGCTGTAATATTAAAGCTAAATGGCTCAACAGGTGGTTCGGATTTGCTATCATATGTAATAAAAGAATTCAGACCACAGTATAGAAGCAGTAGTCTTATTTTAATAATAGATTTTATAATAATTACAGTAAATGTATTTGTTTTTAAAACCATCGAAGTTGGATTATATTCTACAATAGCAATATATTTGATGGGAAAAATGATAGATATTATATTTGAAGGTGCAAACTTTGCCAAAGTAATTTTAATAATATCTCCCAAATATAAAGAAATAGCCAAACAAATTGGAGATGAAGTAAGAAGAGGAAGCACTGGCATAGTTTCAAGAGGAATGTATACAAGCGAAGAGAAAATGACTTTGCTATGTGTAGGCTCTAGAACAGAATCATATGTGATAGAGAATATAGCAAAGAAAATAGATAGAAGTTCTTTTATAATTATAATAAATGCAAGAGAGGTATTAGGAAAAGGTTTTAAATAAAATACCAGAACTATTGAATTTGTGACTCATAAATGGTTTAATATGATGTATAAGAAATAAAAAATAAGGATTGATAAAATGGAGCAACAATATATATTAAAAAACTGCAAATCATTTGAATTAAAAGATATTTTTGAATGCGGACAATGTTTTAGATGGAACCCAAATGAAGATGAAAGTTATACTGGAGTTTTCGGGAATAATGTAATAAATGTTAGCAAAAAGGAAAATGGAGACGTACTTTTTGAAGGAATATGTGAGGGCAATATACAAACAATTTGTGAAAAGTATTTTGATATAAAAAGAGATTATGAAAAAATAAAAGAAACTTTATCGCAAGAAGATGAGAACCTTGCAGAGAGCATTAAATGTGGCAAAGGAATTAGAATATTAAACCAAGACTTGTGGGAGACAATAATTTCGTTCATAATATCTGCTAACAACAATATTCCAAGAATAAAAGGAATCATAGAACGAATATCTAAAAAATATGGAAAAGAGATAAAATTTAGAGGAAATAGCTATTATACTTTCCCAACAATAGAAAGCTTAAATAAGGCATCTATAAAGGATTTAAGAGATTTAGGCTTAGGGTTCAGAGATAAATATATATACAATACTACAAAACTAATAATAAAAAAGCAAATTAATATTGAAGAGCTTAAAGAAAAAGAAACAACTATAGAAATGCGAAATGAACTTTTAAAACTTTCAGGAGTAGGTCCAAAAGTAGCTAATTGCATTTTGCTATTTTCTGATTTAAAGAGAATGGATGTATTTCCAATAGATGTATGGGTTAGAAGGGTAATGAATGAATTGTATATTCACAATCCAGATGAGGCAAAGGTAAGCAAAAAGCAAATAGAGAAAATAGCAGAAAACAAATTTGGAGAATTAAGGGGAGTAGCACAACAATATCTATTTTATTGGAAAAGGGAGAACTAAAATAGGAGGAAATAATGAGTCTACAGATAATTTATGGAAAAAGTGGTAGCGGAAAAACTAGATATATATTTGAGCAAATAAGTAGAGATATAGACAATGGCAAAAAGAAATACATATTAACACCGGAGCAATTTTCATTTACTGCAGAGAAGGAATTATTAAAAAAATTAAGAAACAATAATAACATGAATTCTGTAATAGATGCAGAAGTGCTAACTTTTAATCGTATGGCTCATAGAGTTGCAGCAGAAGTGGGAGGTAGTAAAAACGTAGCACTTTCAGACAGCGGAAAATCAATGATTTTGTATAATATACTATCAAATAATAAAAATAAGCTTAAATTTTTAGGAAAGTCGGACAGCAATATTGATTTAATCTTAACACAATTAACAGAGCTAAAAAAGCATGGTGTAAAACTAGAAAATGTAGAGCAATTGTTGGATGATACAAAAGAAAATAAATATTTACACTCAAAATTAGAAGATATTTATTTGGTTTATAATCAATACGAAGAGCAAATACAAAACAAATACATAGATGAAAACGATTCTTTAACAGTGCTTGCAGAACAACTGGGTAGTACAAATATGTTTAAAGATTGTGAAATATACATAGATGAATTTGTAGGCTTTACAAAGCAAGAATATCAAATAATAGCAAAGCTTATGAAAAGTGCTAGCAAAGTGACCGTAACGATTACTGCTGATGATTTGCAAATAACCAGAAGCCAAGATGTGGATATTTTTTATAGCAACAAGCAGACTGCCAATAATATATTGAAAATAGCAAAAGATAATGAAGTAAAAATTGAAAAAAGCATTGGATTAAGTGAAATAAAAAGATTTAAATCACCAGAACTATTACATTTAGAAGAAAATATTTTCAATTTGCCATATAATATTTACAAAAAAGAAGTCAATTCTATAAATTTGTTTTTAGCGAACAATCAATATTCAGAGATTGAGAATGTAGCAAAAAATATTATAAAATTAGTTAGGGATGAAGGTTATAGATATAAAGAAATTTCTATAATCACACAAAATATAGATACATATTCAAATTTGTGTAAGGCGATTTTTAATAAGTATAATATTCCAATTTATATGGATGAAAGAAAGGAATTAAGCCAGAATGTTCTAATAAAGTACATATTATCTATATTAGAAATATTTGCAAAAAATTGGAGTTTGGAGAGTGTATTTAATTATATAAAAACTGGATTCACACAGCTAAATGAAGAAGAGGCTTATGAATTAGAAAAATATGCAATTAAGTGGAATGTGTGTGGAAATAAGTGGTATAAAGAAGAATGGAAATTTCATGATGAAAAAGAGCTAGGTAAAGATAAAATAGAAAAAATAAATAGATTAAGAGAGATAGTGGCTATCCCATTAGTAGATTTAAGAAATAATTTAAGTGATACAAAAACTGCAAAACAAATTTCAGAGCAGCTATACTATTTTTTAATAAAAAATGGAGTAGATAAAAAATTACAAAGCAAAATAGATTACTTAAATCGAATAGGCGAATTAAACAAAGCTCAAGAATATGAAATTAGCTGGAATACAGCGATGCAAGTATTAGATGAAATGGTAATGATATTTGGAGAAGAAAAAATATCATTTGATAATTATATGAAAATACTAAAAATCGGTTTTGTAAATAGCTCATTAGGAACTATACCAATGGCACAGGACCAGGTGGTAATAGGTGATGTAGATAGATCGAAAACACATAAAGTTAGAGTTGTATTTATAATAGGCTTGAATGATGGCAATTTTCCAACTGTAAATAAATCAGAAGGATTTTTAAATGATGAGGACAGAGAAAATATAAAGGTGCATGGAATAGAACTTGCTAAAGGAACACTAGAAAGAATATATGAAGATAATTTTAATATATACAAAGCGTTTTCTACAGCAGAAGAAAAATTATTTTTATCATATGCATCATCTGATTCTAGCGGAAAGTCACTTAGAAGTTCGGTACTTATGTCTAAAATAAAAAAGATATTTCCTTTGTTAAAACAGGAAAGCGATATCATAGAGAAAAGCACAGATATAACTTCAAAAGAAGCAACATTTGAGGAATTATTGAATCAGCTTAGATGCTATAGAGATGGTGAACAAATTGATGAGATTTGGTTCAAATTGTATAATGTATTTATGGCAGATAATGAATGGAGCAGTAGATTAAGCAATGCAATAAAAGCATTAAATTATACTAATGCTCCAGAAAAAATAACTAGTGAGAATTTAGATAAAATGTATGGAAATAAACTACAAACTAGTATTTCTAAATTGGAGCAATACAGGAGATGTCCATTTTCTTATTATTTAAAATATGGATTGAAATTAAATGATAAAGAAATTTCAAAAGTAGAAGCGGTTGATACAGGCTCGTTTATGCATGATGTAATAGATTCATTCTTTAATGTATTAGAGGAAAATAAAATTGAAATAAAAGAAATTGAAGATAAGCAAATAGAGAAAATATTAGAACAGATAGTGTCAGAAAAACTAAAATTAGATAGAAACTTTATATTTACTACTACTGCTAAATACTTGCGCTTGGTAAGTAGATTAAAAAAAGTAGTAATAACATCTGTGAAATACATAGTACAAACAATAAAGCAAAGCGAGTTTACTGTGTTGGGGCATGAAATTGAATTCGGGCAAAAAAGCAAATATGAGCCAATAAAAATTCACACAGATAGTGGTAAAACTGTGGAAATCGTAGGAAAAATAGATAGGGTAGATGTGGCTAAAAATGCAGATGGCACATATGTAAGAATAATTGATTATAAATCTTCAATAAAGAATGTGGATTTAAATCAAGTAGTTGCGGGTTTGCAATTACAATTATTAACCTATTTAAATGAAACATGTAGAGTAGAAGACTTTTTGCCAGCTGGAGTATTATATTTCAATCTTTCAGAGCAAAGAATTTCGGCAGATAGTAATATGACTGATGAAGAGATAGAAGAACTTATTAAGCAGAAATTTAAAATGCAGGGATTGATATTAGCTGACGTAAATGTTATAAAAATGATGGATACAAAAATAGAAAAAACAGGTGTAAGTGATATAATTCCGGCAGGAGTGAAGAAGGATGGAGAGATAAGCAGTAAATACACAAAAGGAATAACTGCTGAGCAATTTAAGTATTTACAAAAATATATGGATAAAATTATAAAGCAAATATCAGAAGAGATTCTATCAGGTGAAATAAATATAAAGCCATCATATAATTTAAAACTACAAAAAGGCAAAACACCATGTGAATATTGTAAATACAAATCAATATGCAAATTTGATGCAAACAATAAAGGAAATGATTATAATTATATAGGAACCTTAAATAAAGAAGCAATTTTAGATATGATAAAGGAGCAGACAGATGTATAATAATTGGGAGGATTTAAAGAAGTCGATTATTAATTGCAAAAAGTGCAAATTATGTTCAAACAGAATGAATATTGTGTTTGGAACTGGAAACGAAAAGGCTGATGTAATGCTTATAGGAGAAGGACCTGGAGCAGATGAAGATAAACAGGGGGTTCCATTTGTTGGAAAAGCTGGACAACTAATGAACAAGGCTTTTGATGGATTGGAAATAAGCAGAGAAAAAGTATATATAGCAAACATTGTAAAATGCAGACCACCGTCAAATAGGGTACCAACAGAAGATGAAGCAGCAGCATGCTTAGATTATTTACGTAATCAAGTTATTCTAGTAAATCCTAAAATAATAGTATTAATGGGAAGTACAGCACTTAAAAATATATTAGGAAAAGAATATGGAATAACAGCAGCTCGTGGAAAATGGGTAGAGAAAAAAGACATCATGTATATGCCAACATGGCATCCAGCAGCATTATTAAGAGATGACACCAAGAAGATTGATTTTTGGAAAGATTTATTAGAAGTGAAGAAGAAAGCAGAAGAAATAAATATAGATATTATAAAATAAGCAGAGGATATAGTATGAATATAAAAGAAAACTTAGATTATTGTTTAAATTGCAAAACAAAGCCATGTCAAAATAAGTGCCCACTAAACAATGATATTCCAGAAGTAATAGCACTTATGAAGCAAAATAAATATGAGGAAGCATATAGTGTATTAACTAAAACTACCGTGCTTTCTTCCGTATGTGGTAGAATTTGCCCATATACTAAGCAGTGCCAAGGCGGTTGCACAAGGGGGATAAAATCTACTCCTGTAGAAATAGGCAAGATAGAAGCTTTTTTATCAGACTGGGCTATGGATAATGGAATACATATCGAAAAAAGTACAAAAAAGAATAAAAAAGTAGCAGTAGTTGGGGGTGGACCAGCAGGTCTTACATGTGCAGCATTTCTGGCAAAAGAAGGAATAAGTGTTACCATTTACGAAAAATATTCAGAACTAGGAGGAATTTTATCTCATGGAATTCCTGATTTCAGATTAAGCAAAGAGGTATTAAATAAAACAATTAATAATATTTTGAGTTTAGGAATAGAAGTAAAATGCAATTTGGAGTTAGGAAGGAACCTAGAGCTAGAAGAATTAACAGAGAAGTATGATGCAGTATTTCTTTCTTTTGGAGCTAATATATCTGCAAAAATGAATATAGAAGGTGAAGAGTTAGATAGCATTTATGGAGCAAATGAAGTGTTAGAAGGAAAGAGAACAGTAGATTACACAGGTAAGAAAGTTGTAGTTATCGGTGGTGGAAATGTTGCTATGGATATGGCTAGAACTGCGAAAAAAAATGGCGCCAAAGATGTAAAAGTAATTTATAGAAGGTCTAGGAAAGAAATGCCTGCAGATGTAAAAGAGATTGAAGAAGCGGAAAAAGAAGGAATTGAATTTTTGTTTCAGAATAACGTAACAAAAATCATACCTCAAAAAATAGAGTGTATAAAAACAGAATTAATAAAAAAAGAAGGTGATAGTAGGCTTTCACCAGTTAATATAGATGGCAGTAATTATTTACTAGATGCAGATTTAGTTTTTATAGCTGTTGGTTCAAAAGTAGATTCATCAGTAATAAACAAATTAAATTTAGCAATTAATAAATATGGTTACATAGATGTAGATGAAAAATATAGAACGTCAAATGAGAAAATATATGCTGGAGGAGATTTAGTTGGAGAGAAAAGCACAGTGGCTTGGGCTGCTAGAAGTGGAAGAGAAACAGCTAAAAGCATAATTTCAAATATAATATAAAATTAAAGAATCCATGTGGTATGGATTCTTTAATTATTGTTTTTCAAATTCTTTTTTTAATATTAATTTTCGAATGAAATTAATTACTTTTGTTAATTTATTTTCTTTCTTAGTTATTAAATAGGTATTATTTACAATAGCTTCATACTTTGTATCCAGCTTTTCCATCATGTTTATATAGAAAACATTAAAGAAATAATAGCTATGAGCCGTCCCTATTAATTCCTGAAAACTGTAAAGTTTTTTCCTAAAACTATCAATATCATCAGTTGTTAATAGTGATGAGTACAATGTATTAAAATATGATGTAATAATTAGCTCTTGAGTTGATAAAAATAGTGTTTTTATTTCATTTTTTAAATCAGCTACTTTTTTAGTTAGCTTTTCTATTTTATTATTCTTTAAATCAGAGCTTTCAAGTTTATTAGAAATTTTTATTATATTTTCTTCTGTATATAGTATTTTATCCAGATTGTTAACAATTGTATTATAATTTTTGCTACCACACAAAGCTGAAAATTTATTTTTAAATTTATCTGAGCTTTTGAATGTGCTTTCAAATAATATGTCTTCACCTGTTACATAAGCCATCTGAGTAACTAAATTGCAAATTAAAGGATATACTTGAGGGCTTATTGTTGAAAATGTAATTCCATAATATTCAACATTTTCAAAAGTAGAATTTAAGGTATTAGAAGCTATTATCTGCACGGCGGCTTCATTTAAAGCCATTCCACTGATTTTGGAACCATTAAATTCGCACAATCCCAATCGATATAAATTTCCATTCTTATCTTTTTGAACTTGCAAGTGATGTATAAGCTCATGAACTGAAAATTTTTCTAGATCATTAAGACCCATTCCATCTCTAAAATATATTGAAGAATTTTTGTAAAAATAGCTTGCTTCAGCCATTCCGTTAGGAATTTCAGCAACATACATAGGCACATTTGAAAATTTTTCAAACAAATCTTCATAAGTAAATCCATAGTTAGGAAAGGCAGAAAATAATTCTTTGCTAACATTTTGAGCAATAGAAATAACACTTGAATGATCAAGTGGTTCAATAACTTTTATTCCGTCTTTCATTAAATCTGTTTCAATACTCATGTGCATATGTTCCTCTTTTGATATTTGAAAATATTATACTATAATTTAACATAAAAGAGTATAACAAAATTATTAAGATAATATTACAATTTTTTTACAAAATATAATAAAAGATAGAATAAATCCTAGAAACAAAGGAGGAAGGAAGAAAAAATATGAAAAATGGAAAAATGAGAAAAGAAAAAAGAGGTATAACGTTAGTTGCGCTAGCAGTAACAATATTGTTCTCTTATGACGAAATGATAAAATTCAGTAATAGCAAAGGTTTCCTCCTAGCAACAATTTAGTAAAAATAAAATTTTCACATGTTTAAAAGATGAACAAGGTAATGCAATAGATAAAATATGTGCCAGAGACTTTTGGCGAGGTAGAGATAGTTATAGAAAATTACAAAATGACTTTCATAAATACGTAACATCAAAAGGTTTTGAGTTAGAAAGAGGTTTGCCAGTAGAAGAAACAGGTGCAAAACATTATAAAATAGAAGATTTAAAGAAAATAACAAACTTAGAAAATACTAAAAAAGTATTAAGAAATATTAATTTAGCTTTGCATAGAGAATTATCAAAACAATCAAGAATCATAAAAGAATCAGAAAAATATCAAAAAGAAAGAGATACAATAATTGCTGATAACAAAGAATTAAATAATAAAGTTAAGGAATTAGAAAATGAATACAAAGAAAAAAGCACTTGAAAATTATAAAAAAATGTAATAAAATGTTTTTAGAATAAATGAAACGAAGCTCAAAAGATAAGAAAGAGAGAAAAATATGGAGATTGAACAATTAAAATTATCATCAACGCAAAAGCAACAAATAACAAATATGCTACAAAACCAAGGATTATCACAGTCTGATATAAATGAAATATTAAATGGTAATTATTCTACATTTCAAAATGAAGCTGATTTAACAGATGTATTTAGTTCAAGTGGAAATCATCAAAAAGTATTGCAAGGATTAGCTGATGGATATACTATGGAAGAATTACCACAAATAGGAGTAAATCAATCAGAAATACAAGGATTTATGGATACTATAAATTCATATAACATATCAGTAGAAAATGCAAAAGCTATTAATCAATATAGCAACGGAAGTAATATGATTTTATCAGTAAAAAGAGGGACAATAACCAGAACAGAATTACAAAGTGGAATTATGCAAGATTTATCAATTAAACTTCAAGAAAGAGGAATGAGTCAAAGTCAGATATATGAAATTAGTAATGTCATACAACAACTAAATTATGATAAACCAGTTCACAATAATTATGACATTATAAATTCACATATGCAAGAAATGAATTTGCCAAGAGCTTGTTCTCCATCAGTATGTAAAGCTGTAAAAGATATGAATTCATTTGAACATATAGATGAGACAATTTCAAGTTTAGATGAAGGATTATCAAAAGCAAGATTACCACAATCAATGAAATTGTATAGGGCAATTAAAACAAATGGTCAAGTAGATATGCAAAATTATGTTGGAAAAAGTATGAATAATAAAGGCTATACAAGTACATCTCCATTATATGATTCTTCTTTTGCAAAATATGATGAATATGATACTGTTATGGAAATATATGCTCCAAAAGGAACTCAAGGAGCGTATATAACGCAGTTATCAGATTATGATAGTGTAGAGCAAGAAGTTTTATTAAATCCAAATGATATATATGTAGTTGGAGCTCAAAGTGGTGTTATTGATAAAAATGGAAAAAGTAAGACTGTATTACAAGGTTTATTATTAAGTAAAGAAAGAGAATGTTATAAGGATGTAGGACAACAAGCAACAGAGCAAAGAAGCAATAGTTATGAGAAGTCTTTTTCTACACAAGCAGAAAGTGATAATTTGTATGATCAAACGATACAACAACAAACATATTCGCAAAACGGAAATTTAGAAAATTTACCTGCTAGGCAAAATAGATTTTCACGATTTTTTAATCAAATTAGATCAAGATTTTCTAGAGGAAGAAATGATGGAACACAAGATACAACTTACCAAGATCGACAACAGCAAAATACAAAAACTAAAACAGTAGAAAAGAAGCCATGGGAATTAGAACCAGAAGAGAAGGCTAGAATACAAAGAGAAAGTGCTGAAATTGCAAGGAGACACAGAGAACAACAGGAACAACAATCACAGCAAACTCAAACACAACAGCAAAATCAAGAACAAGGTAATGCCAAAATGATTCAAGGACAAGTTCCACAACAGCCTATAGTGGATATGGGTGGTATGGAATTATAAAAAATAATATTAAAAAGGAGTGATAAAAAATGGCTATAGGACCAGGTATATATTTTGATGAATATAAAGATTATTCAGTAGATGAATTAGAAAGAGAGCTAGAAGATTTACAAAAATATTTATCTTCAGACGAATTGAAAAAAGCAAGACAAGAAGAAATAGACAAAGAAATTGATGATAATAACTGTATAGAAAATGTAAGAACAGAAATAAGTGTAATAGAGGAGTTATTAAAAAATAAAAAAATAACAGGTTTTGAATTAAATGAAAAAGAAAAAATTAGATGTCCAAAATGTTATTCGATTTTAAAAGAATATATTTATGGAAAAATTAAAGGAGAAATTGATACAAATAAATATATTGCAGGAGGTTGTGAATTAAGCGAGGATAATCCTATATATCATTGTAGTAAATGTAATTATGATTATGATAAAAATTTAAATTTGATGACAGAAACAATAGAGAAAGTAATAGAATCTTTTATTGGAAATGATCCTTTTTGGAAAGATTTATTAAAAGAATATTTCAATAAATTGACTAATATAAGTGAAGAAGAAAAAATTAATTTTTTAAAGAAACTTGCATCAAATAAAGATTTATTTAATGAATTTACTAAAGATATACTAAAATCAAATAATCCAGAAAGTTTATTTAATAAGTATAATAAATCATAAAGAGAGTTTTCTCAAGATGAATTAAAAGATTTTTTCTATTATTGTATGAAGGATAAAGAAATAGAGAAAATTAACAAATTAGATTTGAATAGGATTATTTCCAAAATTCAATCATCAACATATCAAATTAAATATATAGAAAATATTGGGTATGTTTTTATTGGAGAAGGATATTTGACTTTAGATGATGGAACCGAAACAACACATTATTTTGCTAAAATATTTAATTCAGAAGAAGAAACAAAAAATGAAATAATCAATGTTTATAATGAAAAATTTTCAGCAAAAGATATATTAAAATGTCCAAGGTGTAATGAAAGATTAATGTTTTTAATGCCAGATGGTAGTCATTTATATTGTAATAAATGCGAAAAATATTATTTGAATAATAATGGAGATGTAGGAGATGAAACAACATCGCCATATGATGATAGAAATGATGATGTTTTATATTAAGCGAAATATATAGAAATATTATGTGTAAGAAATTGAACGAATAATAAAAGCCAAGATAATTTTTAGCTTATAATCTTGGCTTTTGTATTATTTGTTAGCTATAATCCACTCGTAAACTTCATTTTCAGTAAGTTTACCTTTTTTCATATCATTAATTTTTTCTTTAGCTTGTTTTTTCCATTTATCAAAGTCTTTTACTAGTTTTGTATTCTCTTTATCTTTTCTAACTTGCATAAATTTTTGTTGATATGTTCTTCTATATTCGCCCATAGCCTTATTTTGTTTTAATCTTTCAGTATAAGATTGAAATGCACCTAAATCTCTACAAGATTTTGAGATTTCTTTAGGGTAATCACAATAAACCTCATCAGTTTTCGCATTTGGTATAAAATACATTCCACAATTCTGACATTTCTTAATTGGATAATTAGGTATTTTAGAAAGTTCTTCAAGTATAGCATAGCAAATACTTGCTAAATCATTACTTTTATGAGTATCACTCATTGAAAGAACTTGTTTTTTACTTTGTAATATTTCTAACAATTCATATTCGCTATCATTGTCAAAATCTTTATACTTCCTAGAATAACTATCTCTCATAATAAAATCGTTTTTATAATATGTATATAATTTGCCTAATCTTTTTATTAGGTAAACGGCAAATCTTTCCGAATATGTATATTTTTCAAGTGTTTTAGTATTATCTAAATTATAAATATATGTAACTGCTTTTATTAGTTCTTGTTGTAAATCAATTAGATTTTCTTGCAAATCTTCAAATATTTTGGTTGTTACTTTCAAATATTCTTCATTACTGCCATAGTTTGTTTTTAAATCAAATTTATAACCTTCATCTAAATCTTTTAATATTTCAAATCCATAAGCATAAAAGAAAGATTTATTAGCCATTTCATAGTTAGATAAGTCTGCATTTAAAAATTTTAATAATAATAGCCCTAATTTTTCGTAAAATGGAAAATACAAACTAGCAGGGTGTTTAAGACCTTGATCGGTTAATTCGGATTCTTTGTAAAATACATCTCTTAATTTATTTTCTGTATCTAAATGGAAATCAGCTTTATAGAAATATAAAGGTGTAGCATAATATTCTTTTTTAGTTTCAGTATTAAACCAAAAGTAGAAATCATCAAAAAATGTTACTTCTGGTAGTCCCATAGCTTTTTGTCTCCTTTCGTTATTAATGAATTTATAAAGAATGTTCAACAATTTTAAAAAAATAATAAATTGTTATTGACATTCTAATTACATTTTACTATTATAGTAATATAAATACAATACCTTTTGCAAAACTTATTGCTAAAACTTATAGAAAGAAAATTAACCAAATAAGTTTTAAGTATTGAAATATCAATGTGTAAAAGATTTTAAGCAAATTATTAACAACACGAAAAAGTAATGACAATGCCTATGGAAGAAAAAATAATTGTAAAAGATAAGCATACACCATTAGTTGATGAAGAAACTTTCAATATAGTACAAGATATGATAAAAAGTAGAACTAGTACAAGGGTTAAATCTTATGATTGGTTATTAAAAGGTTTATTAACTTGCAAAGAATGTGGCAAGAAATTAAGTATTGTACCTCAAAAACATCCTAACAAAACTACTTTTTATGTGAGATGTAAAACTTATGCTTGTAATACTCATTTACACTTATGCACTCCACATAGTAATAATTTAGAAAAACTAACAAATTATGTACTGGAACAAGTAAAAACAAGATGTAAAGAGTTTTTAGATGAAAACAAGTATATGAATGTTGCAAATTCTTCTAAAGACAAAATACTAAAAGATAGGTTTAATTTCAAAAATGAAATTCTAGTTTTAGAAAAGAAACTAAAAGACATTGATAAAATTATAGACAAGTTATATGAAGATAAATGCAAAGGTTTGTTTGAAGATGAAGATTTTACAAGGTTTTACTCAAAGCAAATTGAAATGAGGAAAGATACTAACGAAAGAATTAAATGTTTGCAGAAACAAATAGAAAACGAAGATTCTTCTGTAGATATAAATAAACTTGTAAAAGACTTTGTAAATATGAAAGAAATAACAAGAACAATGCTTGTGCAAAAATCAGAGAAGTTTTTATTTGACAAATATAAAAATATATGGTAAAATAAGCATCTGTAAGCCGCCTGGGTCGGGCAACTAAATGTTAATATTAATTTTTATAAAAAATTAATAAGCAACTGCCTTGAATTTTATGCTTAGCGAGTATACGTGTAAAGGGAGGTGTACAAATAATGTACGCAATAATCGAAAGCTGTGGAAAACAATACAAAGTAGCAGAAGGAGATGTAGTATTCTTCGAAAAATTAGATGTAGAAGAAGGTAAAAAAGTTACTTTTGATAAAGTAGTTTTAGTGTCTGACGATAAGAAAGTAGAAGTCGGAGTTCCTTATGTTAAAGGTGTTAAAGTTGAGGGAAAAGTAGTAGCTAATGGTAAAGCTAAAAAAATAATAGTTTACAAATACAAAGCTAAGAAAAACTACAGAAGAACCCAAGGACATAGACAACCATACACAAAGGTTGAAATAACATCTATAAAAACAGCTGCTGAGAAAGCAGAAAAGAAAGCTGAAGCTAAAGAAACAAAGACAGAAGCTAAAAAAGAAGCTAAGGCTTAAGCATTAATCAGAAATTAATTGATATATAAATATATTATTACCGAAGGGAGTGAATCGTAATGGCTCATAAGAAAGGTCAAGGTAGTGTTAAGAACGGCAGAGACAGTGAATCTAAACGTCTTGGACTAAAAAGAGCAGATGGACAAATAGTACCAGCTGGAAATATACTAGTAAGACAAAGAGGAACAAAATTCCATCCAGGTAAAAATGTTGGAATCGGAAGCGATGATACACTATATGCAAAAGTAACTGGTATGGTTAAATTTGAAAGACTAGGAAAAGATAAAAAACAAGTTAGTGTTTATACTGACGAAGAATTAAAATCAATAGCTGCAAAAAAAGAAGCTCCAAAAGCTGAAAAAACAGAGAAAAAAGCAGCAACAAAGAAAACAACAAAAACAGCTACAACTAAAAAAGCAACAACAAAAACTGCAAAGAAAGAAGTAGCAGAGAAATAAAAAACTTCCTACACTCTTATGAGTTGTAGGAAGTTTTTTCTAAAATCACATGTTTATATTGTAAAAAATAATAAAATCTTATATAATAGGTACATAAATTTTAGGAGTAAATAATATGAGATTTGGGTTAACAGAAAGAAGCTTTGAAAATATTTTATAGCAAACGGAGGAAATAAAATGGCAGAAAAGAAAAGAATTTTAACGGGTGATAGGCCCACCGGAAGGCTACATATAGGCCACTATTTTGGATCTATAAAAAAGAGAGTAGAAATGCAAGAATCTGGATTATATGATCCATACATATTAATTGCGGATGTTCAAGCATTAACAGATAATTTTAATAATCCAGAAAAAGTAAGAAAAAATGTAAGAGAAGTTGCAATGGATTATTTATCTTGTGGAATAGATCCAGAAAAAACAACAATATATATTCAATCAATGATACCAGAAACAGCAGAACTTACTGTGTTTTATTCTAATCTAGTAACTATTGCTAGGCTAGAAAGAAATCCAACCGTAAAAACTGAAATTGCCCAAAAAAGAGATATTTTTGGAGAGAGCGTTACATATGGCTTTTTGGGATATCCAGTAAGCCAAGCTGCAGATATTACTTGCTTTAGTGGAGAACTTGTACCTGTAGGAGAAGACCAGCTGCCATTAATAGAACAATGCAGAGAGATAGTAAGAAAATTTAATTCAATTTATGGGGATGTTTTAATAGAACCACAAGCTGTTTTATCATCTGATAAAAGAATTAAAGGCTTAGATGGCAATGAAAAAATGGGAAAATCATTAGGAAATGCAATCTATTTGTCTGACAGTGAAGAAGAAATAACAAGAAAAGTTATGAGTGCAGTAACAGATCCGAAAAGAATAAAGAAAGATGATTTAGGAAATCCGGATGTATGCATGGTGGCATATTATCATAATTTGTTCTCGGGCAAGGAAGAATATGAAAACGTGTGTGCTGAATGCAAGGCTGGTAGCAGAGGATGCGTTGCTTGCAAAAAACAGTTAGCTCACAATATAATAGAAACATTAAGACCAATTAGAGAGAAAAGAAAGTATTATGAGGAACATCCAGAAATAGTAGATAAAATATTGATGGATGGAACTGCAAAGGCTAAAAAAGAAGCAGAAAAGACAATGAAAAAAGTAAAAAAAGCGATGAAATTAGATTATTTTGCATAGGAGGAAAAATGGGATTATTTTCAAGAATAAAGAAACTTTTTACAGGTTCAAAAACCAAAAGATTAAATGAGGAAAATTATTATGAGAGCCAATATGGTGCTCCACAAAATAAGGAGTTGAAATTGCCATATATAATTATGCTTCCAGATAATAAATCTATAATGATTACATCACTAGACTATAATAATGTGATTATGCATGCCAATGGTGAAAAAACTGATGTGATAGTAGCTAAAATACTTGAAATACAAGAAAATAGCGAGGTGGCTCGTAATTCAGAAACTCACATAGCTTTTGAAGTTACTCAAGGTATGCCAATAGACCAGGTTATATTAAGCAAAATAGGTACTTATTATTTACGAGAACTAAAAAATAAAGATCGTAATCCTGATTGTATGTATTTGGGAAGAATATCAGAAAATCCATATGCAGAAATAAATTGGCACAATAAAAGCGATGTGATTGAAGAGTATATTAACACGAAAGTTGCTCCTAAATTGAACGAAGAAAAAAGAAGAAAGCAAGAAAAACAAATTATGGAACAACAAACAGTAGAGTCAAGAGTTGCATCAGAACATGATAAGTATGTAGCAAGGCTGCAAACTAAGCAACAAATGTACCGAGCACAAAAAGATGAAATAAAAATGGCTAGAATTGATAATCCATATTTAAGGCAAGTTGAGCCAAATTATGTTATTGATGGAAAAACATATAGTGATTATAATGGAATTGATATGACTAATGGAGACATACTTAAAATAAGAAAACTTAATAAGGTTGGAAAAGATGCAAATAACATATATTTGTATACGGGATATATAAGTACAACACCAAATGAATATGATCCTGAGGTGTTATCGAAAACTGCTAGACCAATGGGAAGAGCAGTGTGCTTTGCATCAGATAGAAAAATTGAAGAAATATTGCAATCAAATGATATTGGAGATTTAAAAACTTTATTAACTGCACTATCACTTCCAAGCAATGAAAAAAATGAAGCACTAGAATATATAGGAAGAATAAATAGAAGTAACATGATAGATACAGATTTAAATAATGCAACAGAACCAATAAAATCAACAGTTGCAAAATTGAAAGAAGAGTTTAGAGAAGAGCAAGAAAGGGAATCTCAGCAAAGAGGTTCTAGATAAATAAAAGAATGAGGAGACTAAAATGTTTACAGATTACGCAAAAATATATGCTATAGCGGGAAAAGGTGGAAACGGAGCCGTTTCTTTCAGAAGGGAGAAATATATAGCAGCAGGTGGACCAGATGGTGGAGATGGTGGAAAAGGCGGAGATATATATTTCGAAGTTAATCCGGATAGTAATACTCTTATAGATTTTAGATATAAAAAGAAATTTAAAGCAACAGATGGTAAAAATGGAGAAGGTGCTCACAAATACGGGAAAAGTGGGGAGGATCTTTATGTTAAAGTGCCAATTGGAACGGTTGTAAAAGATGCAACTACTGGCGAAATTCTAGCAGATTTATCGGAACAAGGGCAAAAAGAATTAGTGCTACATGGTGGAAGAGGTGGAAAAGGAAATTCGCATTTTGCTACTTCAACAAGGCAAGCCCCAAGATTTGCGCAAGAAGGCGAACCAGGTGAAGAAAAAGAAATTATATTAGAGCTAAAATTGTTAGCTGATGTAGGATTAATTGGTTTTCCAAGTGCAGGTAAATCTACAATTTTATCAGTAGTAACATCAGCAACACCTAAAATTGCAGATTATCATTTCACAACATTGGAGCCTAATTTAGGAGTTGTGAAAAGCGAATATGGAGATAGCTTTGTAATTGCTGATATTCCTGGGCTTATAGAAGGTGCAAGTGAAGGAACAGGATTAGGAATTCAGTTTTTAAGGCATATTGAAAGAACTAGACTATTATTGCATGTGATAGATGTATCTGGTTCAGAAGGAAGAGATCCTGTTGAGGATTTTTATACAATTAATAAAGAGTTAGAAAAGTATAGTAAAAAATTATCTGAAAGAAAGCAAGTGATAGTAGCCAATAAAATTGATGTAATGCAAGATGAGGAAAATTATAAAAGATTAGAAAAATTGGCCAAAGAAAATAATATGGAAATATTTAAGATATCAGCAGCTACAGGACAAGGAATAAAAGAATTGATGGTAGAGGTATCTAAAATATTAAAAACACTTCCAAAAGAAGAATTGATAGATATCAATCATCAAAGAAAAGTATACAAACTAGAAGAGCAAGAACCATATACAATAAAAAAGGAAGATGGAATATTTGTTGTAGACGGACCAGAAATAAGAAAATTAATGAGAAAAGTAAATATGGAGGATAATGAATCTTTATATTATTTCCAGAAAAACTTGGAAGCTCTTGGCGTAAACCAAAAATTAAAAGAGGCAGGAGTAAAAGAAGGAGATACTGTAAAAGTATATGACTATGAACTAGAATGGGAGGACTAAAATAAATTTATAAATTACAAACTTTTGTTTGACAAACTGCTATTTTTATGATAGGATATTGGTAAATATTTTATTAGGAGTGATTTTATGGGGAGAAGAAGGAATCCTTTAGAGTTAAATAAAAGAGAAAAAGCCATACTTAAATGCATAGAAAAGGGTGTAAACGAAAACGGATATCCACCATCAGTAAGGGAAATATGTAAGGCTGTAGGATTAAAATCAACAGCCACAGTACATGGATATTTAGAAAGATTAGAAGATAATGGTTACATATCTAGAAAAGATAAAATGGGTAGAACGTTGCAATTAATAAAAGGTGGCAAACCATATAGACCAGGAATGGATGGAGTTGCATTTAAGAATATGTTTTCCGGAAAAGAAATGGTTGATGTACCAGTGGTAGGAAGAATTACTGCGGGAGCACCAATATTAGCTGTAGAAAATATTACAGATACATTCCCTATACCACTAGATTTTATAGGAAATAGTGATTGCTTTATGCTTGTAGTAAGAGGAGAAAGCATGATAGAAGCAGGAATCTTTAATGGAGATTATATACTTGTAAAAAGGCAAGATACAGCAGAAAATGGTCAAATTGTAGTAGCTTTAATAGAAGATGAAGCAACAGTAAAAACATTTTATAAAGAAAAAGACTATATAAGATTACAACCAGAAAATAGTACAATGGATCCAATAATAGTACCTAACTGCAAAATTTTAGGAAAAGTTGCAGGAGTATTTAGAAAAATATAAATTTAACTAAGGAATAAGATATTTAATAGTTGATAAGGGGAGAAAGAAAATGAACAGAATGAAAACGTTTGGAAAATACCTTATTCTTTTTGTTGCCTTTTATATATTTGTTAATTTTATGTCATATGAATTAGTAAAATCTTCATATGCAAACATCGAATGTACAATCGAAACGAATAATTTAGAAATAAGTATTTCGGAAGCTAAGGCTGCTAGAGAAAGCGGAATAATAAGAGGAAAAGCAAAGAATACATACTCTGAAGATTTAAAAAGTAAATATATAAAATTAGATTTTATATCAGAGCAGGGAACTAAAATAACAACAAAATATATAGATATAAGCAACTTGAAGGCTAACGAAGAAAAAGAATTTAGTGTAAGATTTAAAGCTGAGAATATTAAAAAAATAATCATAAATGAAGTAGAGAATGTAGAAGAAGGCAGTGGAGAAATAGTAAGCCAAGAAATGGTTAACACAGCAATATGGGGATTCTTAATATGGCTTATTGTATGGCCTTTCTAAAAATATAAGTTTAGATAGAATAAATGGAGCATATAATATACAAAATAAATATATATATGTTCTATTTTTTTATACAAAATGTTTGATATTTGACATGAAATGTAATATAATTGTAACGAATTTGCAATAATGAAAAGGTGAAAGGAAAATATAAATGTTTGATTTTGGACAGGATATAGGAATAGATTTAGGCACAGCAACTGTAATTGTATATGTAAAGGGAAAAGGAGTAGTTTTAAGAGAGCCATCAGTGGTAGCAATAGATAAAAATACTGGAGAAGTATTAGCTGTTGGTAAAGAAGCTAGAAAAATGCTAGGAAGAACCCCGGGAAATATAATTGCTACTAGGCCTTTAAGAGATGGCGTGATTTCAGATTACACAGTAACAGAAAAAATGTTAAAATATTTTATAAATAAGGTATGCGGAAAATATATTTTTGCTCCAAGAATGATGATATGTGTTCCATCTTTAGTTACTGAAGTAGAAAAGAAGGCGGTTATTGATGCCGCAGGTCAAGCGGGAGCTAGAAAGGTATATTTAATAGAAGAACCGTTGGCAGCTGCTATAGGTGCAGGATTAGATATTTCAAAACCTTGTGGAAATATGGTTGTTGATATCGGAGGAGGTACTACAGATATAGCAATAATATCATTGAATGGCACAGTTATTAGCACATCAATAAAGGTGGCAGGAGATAAATTCGATGAAGCAATAGTGAGATATATAAAAAGAAAGCATAATATAGCAATAGGAGAAAGAACTGCTGAAGATTTAAAAATAAATATAGGCTGTGTGTATCCAAAAATACAGGATAATGATATGCAAATAAGAGGAAGAGATTTAACAACAGGCCTTCCAAAAACAATAACAGTATATTCAAGTGAAATGCTTGAGGCACTAGGAAGTTGTGCAAACCAAATAATAGAGGCAGTGCATTCAATTTTAGAAAAAACACCACCAGAGCTTGCAGCAGACATAAGTGAAAAAGGTATATATATGACTGGTGGAGGTTGCTTAATAAATGGTTTGGATAAATTAATTCAAGAAGCAACAGGAATTAATGTTATGATAGCTAATGATGCTGTATCATGCGTTGCATTAGGAACTGGTAAGGCGTTGAATGAGTTAGAAACATTTGATAATAGAAAAAAGTTGAAATAAAATTGTAAATGTTTTATAATATTTAAGGAAACGAAATAAAAATAGGAGAAGAATATGAGAATTTTAAGAGATTTTAAAATACCAGAATTTAAATTTAAGAAAATAGAAATGGATGAAATACCAGAAATAGATAATGTAAATGTAGATTATGAAAAAGTAAAAGAAGCTACAGAAAAGAAAAATAAAAAATACAAACCATATGAGGCAACAAACTATAAAACAATAAAAGAAATATTTAATAGGTCAATGAAGGAATATGCAGATAGACCATTAATATTGCAAAAACCAAACCATAAGGAACCATACAAAGAAATTACTTACAAAGAGTTTGGAGAAGACGTAAATGCATTAGGTACAAAATTAGTAAAAATGCTTCCAGAAAACTCGAAAGTAATAATTGTAAGTGAAACAACTTATGATTGGTATGTATCTTATATGACAATGCTTTGTGGTGCGGGAATTGCAGTTCCAGTAGATAAAGAATTGCCAGATAATGAATTAGAAAATGTTATAAATAGGGCAAGAGCTACAGCTGTAATATATTCAGCTAAAAAGAAAGATGCTATAAAAAAGATAGAAAATAATATTCCAACAGTAAAATATTTTATAGAAATGGATTCAGATGAATATGTAGTAGATAAACATGTGGGAATAAATTATTTAATAAAAGAAGGAAAAGAATTATTAGATAATGGAGATAATTCTTATAAGAATATTGAAATAGATCCAGAAGCATTTAAAGTATTGATATTTACTTCAGGAACAACATCAAATTCTAAAGGTGTAATGATTTGTAATAGAAATTTAGCTGCAAATATAAATGCGGTATCAGAGTATGTAAAATTAAAGACAGATGATAGGCTATTTTCCGTACTTCCATTGCATCATACATATGAATCTACAATAGGATTTTTACTACCATTTGCAACAGGTTCTTCTGTAGCGGTATGTGAAGGGTTAAGATACATAGTACCAAACCTACAGGAATCTAAGCCTACAGCATTGTTAGCAGTTCCATTATTAATCGAAACTCTATACAAAAAAATAAATGAGACAATAAAAAAGAGTAAAAAAGAAGGAATAGTAAACTCTATGATAGGAGTTACAAATGTGTTAAAAGCTGTTAACATAGATATAAAAAGAAAAGTATTCAAAGAAATTTTAGATAATTTAGGTGGAAATTTAAGAATAATTGTTTCTGCTGCAGCACCAATAGATGGAAAAATTGGAAAATGGGTTGAAGATATAGGAATTAAATTCTTACAAGGATATGGTTTAACAGAAACAGCTCCTATAGCAGCTTTAACTCCTGAATATGAACCATCAAGATATGCCTCTACAGGTAAAGCCGTAAAAGATACTATTATAAAAATAGAAGATCCTAATGAAAATGGAGAAGGAGAAATTTTAATAAAAGGTCCAACTGTAATGCTTGGGTACTATGAAGATGATGAAGCAACTGCAAGTGTAATGAAAGATGGATTTTTCTACTCAGGAGATATTGGAAGAATAGATGAAGATGGATACATATATATAACAGGTAGAAGCAAGAATGTAATAGTAACTCAAAATGGAAAAAATATTTATCCAGAAGAAATAGAGATGCTACTTGGAAATGTACCAGAAATTTCAGAGTGCATGGTATATGGAAAGAAAGAATCTGAGGATGTTAGAGATAAGGAATTAATAATAACTGCAAAAATAATTCCTAATTATGAAAAAATAGAAGAATTGCATGGCAAAGATTTATCGGATGAAGAAATACAAAAAATTATCTGGGAAAAGGTAAAAGAAGTAAATAAAAAGCTTACATCGTATAAAGCCGTAAAGAAAATAGAAATTAAAAAAGATGAATTCGAAAAAACGACAACAATGAAAATAAAGAGATATGCAGAAATAAAGAAAAATAATTAATATTAAAAAGCAAAAGTGTTACAGATGCCAATGTAACACTTTTGTAATAGTTGTAACTAAAATGAAACAAAAAAATAGTCGAATTCCCTTGAGCTTTTACGGAGGATAGGATATAATAGCAACATAATAATGATAATTATACGTATGAAGAGGAGGATTTTACAGTGTCAAAGTCGGGCATAGTAAATGTTAGAATGGTAATAACCGAAGAAAAGATTTTATCAAACATAGCAAAAGTACAAAAAATGATAGACCCTACTAGCAAAAAGCAGATTATACAACTAGAAGATGATGCATTCTTTAAAGACCTAGTAGAATCTATAAAAACTTATTTAATAGAATATCCAAAAAAGAAAAACTTTCCAAAAAGTGTATATAATGCAGCATATGGTTTAGTGGAGTTTGCTACAAATGAATTTGAAGAGAACACTAAACAAATAGAAAGTTTAATAAGGCATAGAGAAAAAAATATATCTTTAGCAGCAGAGTTGAAAGATGTTTTGAATGTAGTATTAAGCAAAGAAGAAGGCTGGAAAGATACAATAAAAGAAATGTCACCAGACTTCTCTGACGATATAGTTGAAACATTAGGTGTAATAGGAAGAGCAAAATCTACAAAATCTCAAAATTATCAAGATGCTTTAAAAATAGTAAATGCTAGAATTGCAAATCTAGAATCAAATCTTCATATAGAAATAGATATGGAAAGAATTGAGGATAGGTCAAAGGCATTAAGCTATATAGGAATAGAGGTCGCTGATGCATTGAAATTAATTCCAGCACCACAAGATAATGTTGAATTAATAGAAGAAAAAACTGTGGAAAATCAAATAATGGAAACAGAGCAGTCACAAGAAGATAAGCAGTATTACGAATCAACAAGAGTAAAAGTAAAACCTTCATTATGGCAGAGAATAAAACAAAGCAAAATAGTAAGAGCTATAAAATATATAGCAAGAATAAGAGTTGTTTTAGATGTACCAGCATTACCAAGTGGAGATGAAGATAGAAACAATTAAAATAAAATTAAACACAATATCCACACAACAAGTATAAAGTGTGGATATTATTGTTTAGTAGAAAGGAAAAGGCAGTATGAAAAAGAACAATGGCGTCACTTTAATTGTCTTAGTTGTAACAATTGTAATTCTAACAATTTTATCTGGAGTTATAATAAATCAAGTTTTAGGAGATGGAGGCTTAATAAATAAAACCAAGAATGAAAAAAATACTTCGAGAATAAAATTGATAAATGAAGCAATACAAAGTTATAATTTAGAAAATAAATTAGGACCAACAGCTGAAGATATAGCAGAGGTATTATTAAGAAAAAACCTAATAAATGAAGATGAGAAAGCTGAAATAGATCAGACAGATAGATTAACAATCGGAAACGAGACGATTTTAGTAAAAAAAAGAACAAATGTTGATGAAAAAGCAAAATATAATTCAACAATAGACGGAAGAAGTCCACATAGTTATAATCCAATTATACCAGAAGGATATACACCGATAGATGCAGGAGAGGCGTCTTGGGGAGATGGAACAACCAATCCAGCAAGAAATTCCGTAGACCACGGACTAGTAATAAAAGATGATGATAATAATGAGTGGGTATGGGTTCCAGTGGAAGAAAGTGTACTTTCAGGTATGTATGTAACTTCAAATGATGGAATAGCTTTATCAGGAGATGTT
>USEX01000007.1 GCA_900553755.1 uncultured Clostridium sp. | reverse complement strand
AACATTCCATGTTAGTAGCCTAATTTATACTGTCCAACTTTTTGGGTTCAGTACAAATCTAGCAAATGCTTCATTTTATTGTGGTTGCGGGGGTAAGACTCGAACTTACGACCTTCGGGTTATGAGCTTTATTAACTAATTTTGTTATTATAATAAATCTTCTAGCAACTAATATTAACCATAATATAAATAATACAAGTAATACTAATAAAATCTTTTTCCACAACTTCTTTTTTTGTTGTCCATTAAATATTCCCCTCTTTTTTATATGTCTCTTTTTTTTTAATCTTTTAATTTTAAGCCATATTTGTTAAGTATATTCATATTTTTTTCTGTTTTCAAGATACATATATATAAATAATGTAGCAGCAATTCTTTTATTTCCAGCAACAAATACATGATTCTTTACTGTTAAATATAAGAAATTCCTTGTTTTACTTTTCTATCAAGAACTTATTAACGGCACTTATGTATATTACCAAGTACGATATAGATATTAAAAATCCACCTAATACATCGCTTGTATAATGCACACCTAAGTAAATTCTGCTTATTCCAATAGAACATATTAAAATGCCTAATAATACAATAGAAATCCATTTTACATATTTATTCTTTACATACTTATAAATTAAGTATATTAGATAGCCATAAAAGGCCATGCTTATCATAGAATGCCCTGAAGGAAAACTATATCCAGTTTCTTCAATTATTCTGTATTTTGTTGGTCTTGGTCTTTGCAATATACTTTTTAATAATTGATTTAGTACAGTGATTATTACTAAATTAGAAAATATTGATGCTCCTATCTTTTTATTTTTTATTACTAAGAATAAAACAATAGTTAATGCTATTAAAAATATTGCTCCTCCAAAGTTAGTAATAAATTTTGCTAGTGGTGTTACAAAATCTGATATTAAAAATGTTGATATTAATTTATAACCTATTATATCTCCGTCCATTATTTCTTTATGAAATACATCTTCTGCTATTGCTAAAAATCCAATTAAACAAATAAATAGTATAATCCATTTTAAATTATTTTCGTTAAATCCTTTTATTTTTTCTTTCATTTTTGTTCTTCCTTCATTTAAATTAAATTTATTGCAAAAATATGTTTAATTGAGAACGTATCTAAAATTTAAAATCTAAATAAACATAATTATTCATATCATATGATAATTTTAAAGCCTAATTCCATTACATTTTCCGAATTTTTTTGAATCTCAATGTCATTATAGATTTCTTTAATACTTTCTATATCTAATAATTTATAAGTAACTAGCGCATTTGATAAAGAATATTCTAATCTGTTGTTAAAGCTTCAGTAGATTCTTGGGTCATATAATCACCATTTAGAAAATCAACTTTATTTTATGCGTTTTTTCCACAGCAATTCTTATACTTTTTACCACTTCCACAAGGACAAAACCCATCAGTTCTTATCGTTCTTATCGTTCTTATTGTTTTTATTGTTCTTATTGTTCTTATTAAATTTTATTTTCCGTTGACAAATCGTTGACACTGTCAACATCATTATCTACTACATAACTTATACTATTTCTCTTGTCTTCTATCAAATGTATAACTATAAAAATTATACATTATTTTATATATAAAGTAAATATTATTATAAAATAAAAGGAGTTTTTTGATAATCAATAAAAAAAGAAGAATATTTTTTATTTATATGATGCAATCATATTTATTATATCTGAATTGATAATTTTATCAAATTTTTACTAGCTTTATTTCTATTTTCATCAAGACTTGTTATGTAATAATTTTCAGTTGTTTCAATATTTTTATGCCCAAGCATATCTGCAACATCTCTTATTTCAACTCCTGAATTTAATATTTTAGTTGCATAACTACCTCTTAAATCATAAAATCTGCATTTTTTTATTTTAAGTTCATCATGTATTATTTTGAATGGATATTTTGTAATATCTGCGCCTACATACACTCCGTTATTCTTTACAAAAACTAAATTCATATTATTTAATGATATTACATTTCCTTTATCTTCTACTATTCTATATTCAATGACTTTTCCGTATTCATTCTTTACTTCTTCTTTATGATATGTTTTATATTGATTTTTGAATGTCTTTTTATATTCAGATTGTTTTTTCTTATAATTTTTCAATGCATATAATAGTGTATTGCAAATATGCACATCTCTAGTACCTGAAATTGTTTTTGTCTTACCTATAAACCATCTTCCTTTTTCATCAGCAGTTTTATCATATACATTATGTTTTATGTGTATTATAGCATTTTCTAAATCAATATCATCCCATGTTAATGCACAAACCTCTCCTGTTCTCATTCCTGTATAACATGCTGTTAGAAATACACATGTAAATGTTTCATCATTACTAAATCTATTTAAGATTGTATCAATTTCTTCTTGAGTATATATATGATTTGCTTCTTTTTTATCTTCTTCTATTCTTGGTAATCTCAATGTAATGGTTGGATTGTATCTCAAAAAGCCAAATAAATCACATGCATCTCTAAAAGTTCCTTTTAATACTTTTAATATTTTTGAGTAATATGTTTTTGCATAATCTGTTTTCATACATAATTCAGACATATATGAATTTAATTTTACACTCGTAATTGCAGATAATCTATACTTGCCTAAATCAGGCTTTAAGAAGTTTTCGATTATTGCCTTGTATGTTTGAATTGTTGAATAACTTAAATTAACTTTGCAATACTTTTCAAGCCAAAAATCTAAATAATCACTATATGAAATTTCACTTTCCTTAAAATTTAATCCTGTTCTTTTCTGTAAGTCTTCTATAGCAGGGAATACTTCTTGTTGAGAATCTGAATAAATCTTGCTCCTCTTGTTATTATTATAAAGGATTCTTAGTGTATAAGTTTTTCCAAATAAAAAAGACCTAAGAACATATCTTAGATCTCTTTATGTATTTTTATTTTAATCTTTTATTTTTGTTTATAAGTTATGGAACTACTGGAGCTGTAGCTGTGAATTGTAAATCAAATTTTATATCTGTACCAGATGCAGAGTTTTCACAGTCAACGTCTTGTCCTTCAACCCACATATAAACTCTTATTTTTGTAACTCCAGCTTTAAGTTGAGCAAACTCTATTGTACTTGTACTTTCTGCAATTGTCTTATAATTAACTGTTGCTTGTCCAAAATAAGTATCACTTGGATTTGCTGTTGTTAGTTGTTTCATTGGAATTGTCTTTACAGGTATTTCTGCTTTTATACCATAATATGGTAGTTGGCTTCCACCTGTAGTAGTTGTTGTAACTCCATAAGTATCACGTGCTGCTGCAACACCGGCTGCTGTATGAACATCATAATTTGGTTCCCATATTTTTGCTGTTCCATCTGCTAAAGCAAGTTTTCTCATCTCATCAGGTGTTTTATCAACAGTTGCACTTCCTTCTGTAACAAATGCAACACGGGCTGCGTTTTGAAGACCTTTGTCACCCTTATCCCCAAATGTAACTTTTGAGTTAGGAGTCATATAAATTGTTGTATCTTTATCTACTTTTAAGAATAGGTCAAATGCAATATATTTTCCTTCTGTTCCTGTTGCATCTGTTTGTTTTGTTGATGATAAGAAATACTCACCGGCTCGAGCTGCATCAGCCTCAACAACGCCATAAAACATATCCATTTTACCACCTGTTACATTACCAATTGATGAAACTGGCTCTAAATCTTTTTCAGGTAATTGGTTAACAAGGTCTTTATATGTTCCAGCTGCAGTTGTTAAATCTGCTTTTTCTAAGATTGTTTTCCAGTTTTGTGCATCTGCTGATATTTGTAAACCATTTGATGCTTTAACATTAACTTGCAATGTGCTTACAGTTACTGTTTGGTTTGCTGTAAACCATGCATAAGATGATGTTATTAGTAATAGTGCTATTAAAAGAAGTAGTACTATTGCTGATTTTAAGCTTGTTTTCTTTTGCTTGTTTTTCTTCATTTTTTCCCTCTTTTCTTTTTTTATTTGTTTAATCTTAAGATACCATATAAAAACTCTCAAGTCAATATAATCGACCTATTTGTAAATTAAATGTAACTTTTGTAACATTTTGTAATATTTAGCTAGATTTTTGTAATTATTGTATATGTTCTTCTGTTATATCCATGTGCATCTTCATCATTCCTCCGATTAAAGCATCCACACAATCAGGATCGTCTCCCTCAATCCAAATTACAATTGTAAATTTATCAATATCTCCAGATTTAAAGTCTGTCCTTTGTTTTTCTAAAACTGTTAAATCGTCCTTGAAAGCTGTTGTGCCAGTTTCAGCTTGCCCTGTTGATTCATTTCTTTTGGCGTATACTTCTTTCTCACCGTTTTCAAACACCATAACTCTAATAGCTCTATCAACATTTTTCACCACATCATCAACGGCAATTTTGTACCAATAATTGATTGTATCTGCACCTTTATTTTCAAGATAAAATGTATATGCAATATAATTTGGTCCATTATGAGTTCCATCACCTTGATTGTCTATGTCTGAAGGTAACCAATTTATTGAAATATTATCAACAAACTCTAGTTGGTCGACTTTTAGTATTTTTTTCTCATCTTTTTCATCTTTATTTTCATACATTACAAGTCCACTTTTTTTAGCTAATTTATCATCAAGTGCAACAGTAAATGCTCCCCCATCGTAAAATAATCTAAGTAAAAAATATATAATCATTAAAAACAGTGCTATGATTAAAATTCCTATCTTTATTATTCTAATGGCTCTCTCTCTTTTTTTCAATTTTTCAGAGTTTAATTCTGCTTTAAATTTATCCTCTTTTAAAGATGTTGTTATAGTTTCATTCTGCTGTTTTTCTTTTTCTTTTCGCATGTATCCTCCTCATTTTTTAGTAATATTTTTCTTTAGAATTTATTTAAAACATTGATTTAGTTTTCATTTTATTGTACAATATATTATAGAACAAAATCAAGTAATAAGCGAGGTATTTTTATGAAATTTTACAAAAAAATAATTTTGATTTTAGTTTGCTTTATTATACTGGTCCTTTTGCTTTTATTAATGAATATAATCTATGCTAAGTATAAAACCGAAGTTGCAGGTAAAGCTTCAATCTCAATTTCTAGATGGGATATAAAAGTAAATGATAACTCAATAAAAAATAATCAAGATATTTCTTCTACTATAACTCCTGTTTTCCCTGGTAATGAGTATGTCGCAAGTAATATAATTGCACCAACAGCCGAAGGATATTTTGATTTATTTCTAGATTATACAGCTACAGATGTTGCTTTTAAATATGAAATCAATGTTACTCCTAATGAAGAAAGTGCAGTTAAGGATTTAGTAACAACAGGTTACTCTGTTGATGATGGAGAAAAAATTGAGTTTTCTGAGTTTAATTCTCCTATTTCTGAAACAGTTAATTTATCCAACGAAAATAAAACAAAAAAAATTAGAATATATATTATTTGGAACGACAATCCAGATACTTCTTCAATGGATAATTTAAGCGATACCTCTTCTACACTAAAGGCTGATAGTTCTGCAATTTTAGATGTTTCTGTTGCTTTCACACAAGTAGCTCAATAAAAGTTTAATCGAACAAGAACTATTTTATCTCATTGATTATGAAATAAAAAAGAACAAGCAACACGTACTCTTCTCGGGTAAGATAAAATCTGAACAGCTCATAAAAAAAAGACTGTCTAATAAATTTTATACTTTATCAACAGTCTGAGGCTGGAATTAATCAGCCTTTTATTTTTTTCCTTTTTGTTCTGCTATTAATAGTAATTTTAAATTTAAGCAACTTTTATCAGGGTTATTTTGATAAAATTCATAAGCTTTTTCTCCCCAATATGTATCTTTTTCGTCATCTCCAGATTCATATGGCCATTCTACTTTTATTATAAATAAACCTTCCCCATTTTGAGTCTCAAGTTCAGTTTTATCTATGGTAACAGATATTTTAAAAGGATATTGGTTTAAAATCCTATCATTAAGTTCTTCCTGAGTACAATTTGTTCCCACAGTATATTCCTCATCAAGTACTCTTAATGATTGATATTGGTATGACAAATCTGCTACAGATTCACCAACGTTTTTGGCCTTTATTTCTTTTGTATAGGTTTCCATTCCTGGATAAATCTTGCTAACATCAATTTCAACATTTGTAATTGTTTCGTCATCACCTATTTGAAATGTTATATTCCATGATGTAACATGTGCAGTTAATCCTCCAGAAACTTTTGTAGCAAAGACGAACCAAGCATATGAGTTAAAAGCCAAAAGCACAACCAATATTATCAGAGTTTTTAATGTTAAATATTTATTTGAAAATAATTTTTTTGAATTTTTCACATTTACCTCTTACATTAATATTAAATATTTTATTATAATTTTATTTTTTCTCTTCTTTAGATTCTTCTTCTGAAATATCCCCTTCTTCATCTTCTGATTCTTCGTCATATTTTCTTTCTTGATATATTTTTATTATTTTAACAACTATAAGAATTGTTAAAGGTGTAAATATTAAGAAGTAGAATCCGTATAAATTGTTAATTATTTTGCTTATAAGACTTAAGATAACAGTTTTGTATATTATAACACCATAAACTTGACTTCCAGATACAACTGGATCTTCTGCTGTGTTTGCTATTCCTTTTGTATGGAATAAGTATGTTCCATCTTCATTTTTTTCTATATCAATGACTCTATGTGTAACAACCTTTCCTGTGAAAGTGTCTTTATTTCCTAGATAAACAATGTCATCTCCAACTTTTATTTTATCTAGTGAAGTAGATTTTGAAATTAATATATCTCCGACTTTATATTCAGGAACCATACTCTCTGTTACGATATTAAAAATGCGTATTCCACCAATACTTGCATTGTTTTTTGTAACTCTTTGAAGTATTACAACTAATAGTATTAACACTATAAAAATAACTAATAAGTAATATAAAATATTTCCTATTATTTTTAATGATTTATTATTTCTTATTTTATTTAACATTTAATGTTCCTCCGTAAATTAATTTATTTTTTTCATATATTTTTCTATGTGAGTGTTGAATGTTTTTTGTATTTCTTGCATACTTGCTTGTTTTTTATATTTTATTATTGCAAATTTTTCTCCAACCATTTCTTTAACGTCATTCATGGATAAGCTACTATCCATTGACATAACCTTTTCAAGCATTTTACTGATTATTATTTTTTGAGTTTCTTTTTTCTCTTCCTTTGTAATTTCAGTTGGCTCTTCCCTATCTTTATCGATTGTATTCATAATAAGGTAATTTATAAAGAAACTATCATTCATCAATTCTGCCAGATTACTTTCATCGTAATAATCTTCTTTTTCACTATTTTTTTGAGTTTTGTCTTCCATATTATCCCTAAGGTAAGACCATAATTTCATTGCATACTGAAAATTTACATTTTTTAAAACTACATTGGTTTTCTTTATCGGTTCTCTAACAAGAGATATATGTTTTTTGTCTATTATTTTATATACATCTGCAGTTGTTAAGTCTGAAATCTTTACTTCAAGCTGAGCAATTCTTTCTAATATGTCATCTGTTTTGTCTGATTGTGTTGCCATTGTTGAAGAACTAAGAGATAAACTTAAGTTAATGTTTTGATCTAGAACTCTTGTATTCCCACTGTATTCAAATGATTTATCATTTTTTGAGTTTGCATCAAGTACGTTTTCTAAGTTTTTCTTTTTTATACTAACAAAGTATTTCATATTCTGAATTAGAGTGTATATTAGCC
The DNA here is from genome assembly GCA_900553755.1 of uncultured Clostridium sp. GTDB lineage: Bacteria > Bacillota > Clostridia > TANB77 > CAG-508 > UMGS1901. Next base: position 44,933 of record USEX01000007.1, on the reverse strand, counting down.
TATTTTCGTAGGTATCATAGCTTTCTTCTTTATCTATATTTAATATTTTTGAAGGCTTTACATCTCCTGTTTTCTTGTCTACCTCTTGTATAAAATTTGTATTTCTTGATAGATTTTTTATACTTTCAACTGTTATTCTTCTTGCACGTTCAATCTTTACTACTTCTTCTTCATTTATTATGAATCTGTTAGGAGCTCTAAAGATATTGTCTAAGTATGGTATTGTATCTTCTATTATTTTTATCCATTCTGTGTCTTTTATAACTTTTTCATAATCAGTTTTTACATGTAAACTCGACTCCAGATTTTTTTTAAATGATTCTTCCTCATTTTTTGAAGAGGTCTGATATAAATCAATTAAAGTAAAATTTTCCATTCTATTTCCTTTCATTGCTTGCTAAAATTATATTATGTAAGCTTCTTTAGTCTCATCATGTAATCTATACATTCCTTCATTTTCCCTTTTCCAAAGGTTTTGTCTAAGAAGTCTATATAAGGTGTTATTTCATCTCTAATATATGAGATGTTTAATTGCTCAAATTTTCTTAATACTTTTTTTGCCATGAAATAATCAATACCTGCAATTTCATCTCCTCCGCACGCAACATACACTGGAACGAATTTTTTCATATGTGAAACGATACGGTTACCAAATGCTATACGGAAGTGTTTAATTGTATAATCGTCCATTAGTTCAATTTTTGCAAGTGTATCTTCAGATACCTGATGTTCTTGCATTGCTGTGGAGAAAAGATTGTCTAAGTATGAGTAATTGATATCCATTGCATCCATTTCTATTGGTTCGAAAACTTTTCCTTTGTCGTTAATGTCTATTGGCATAGCTCTATCGTAAACCTTATCAGTAACCATGAATGTTGAGTCATCGTTGTTGATTGTTCCGATATACCACATGTTAGGTGGAATCTTCAATTTTCCATCCTTCAACCTTTTTGGGTCTGTTTTCCAACTGCTTGGTACAATTTCTATAACCCATTCATTTTTGTTTGGCATTTCCAATATTGATAACATTTCTGCAAAATAATATTCCACACGAGCAATGTTCATCTCATCCAGTATAACCGTGTATACATCATCAGTATATCCTGCCTTATACATTTCTTTTAGTACTTCTGTTTCGTTGAACTTTTTTGTAAACTCATTGAAGTATCCAAAAAGTTCAGTTCTATCTCTCCATGATGGTTGAACTGATGCAACACATGAATCATGTTTTAAGAATTTTCCCCAAGCATATGCAAGAGAGGTTTTACCAGTTCCAGAAATACCTTGAAGTATAACTAGTTTTGTTGATGCAAGAGCTGAAATAAATAATCTCATCATATCTATTGTGTAATATAAGTGTAGCTTTGAAGCTGCAAAATTTCTGAAATGATCACATAACTCAGGCAAAGTGAAGGAATTTCCATAGTTCTTTATTTTGTAATTTTCATATTCTTCGTCTATTGTAATAAGTTTTGCAAATCTTGTATCCTGTCCTGCTGTGTTTTCTTCTTTATTCTCTTCTAGAGTTTCTTCAGGGCTTTCTCCTGGTTTTAGTCCAAGTTGAGAAACTTTCATTGCAAGTATTTCATCTTTTTCCTTAACAAGTTTTGCAACTTGTCCATTTAACGATGCTATTTCTTGCAACATGGCATCTTGGTCAATTGTTTTCTTACGTATTTTTCCATATTTCTTTATTATAAAAAATATAAGTAGTCCTATAAGTACGAAGAAAAAAACTATAAGTCCAATGGAGATTGCAACCAAAATCCATTCTGGCATAGAAAAATCATTTTTATATTTTCCGATTATTTCAGAATAAGAACCTATATTAAGTGCCATCTGTATTCCTTTTCCTATTCCAGAAAACATTGTTCCAATTCCCGAAAAAAATTGTCCCAAAAAATCATACAAAAATTTTGTAAAGGTTTCCATACTCTCTCTCCTGTCTTAAATTTTTATTAGTCCTTTAAGCATTTCTTCATTTGCTAAAATTAAGTCATAATTTTTCAACTTTTTACTTGCAATAATATAATTAAAAGCATTTAGTCTTTGAAAATTCGAATATTCTGGTTCAAATGTATTATCAAGAACAATAACGAACCTGTATCCTTCTCTCATTAATTCATATATCTGTTCTTTATTTTTTATAAAGTCTTTATATTCGATTTTTATATTTAATTTATCTTGAATTGCTGAATTATTTATTATTTCGAGTAATCTTTTAAGTTTCTTTGATTTTTTTAGTAAATCCACATCAAATTCTATTATATATTGTTTTTTGAAATTTCCTTTCAAGATATCGTTTATAACTTCTACAGTAATTAGATTATATTCAACAAATAATTTGTTTTGAGCTATTAGTCCTGTGTTAAATACTTCTTCTATTGCTTCCTTGCTATAAATCATATTGAATTTTATATCATGACTTAATAATACCCTATTTGCATTATTACCCCCCGCATAATTCGTAATCTTCAATGAAAAATCCTCTGTTGCAAATTTCTCTAAAAACTCTTCTTTTTTACTATAAAATTCATTATATGTTTTAAGGAAATTTTTCTTAAAGTCCTCATTGTCTTTTTTTAATATTTTCTTTCTAATAAAAAATAATTTGTTAATTATTTCGTCTATGTCCACTTTGTAAGATAATTTATCAAAATACAAAATATAATAAAAGAAAAGTCCCATATTCTCGATTAGTTTTTTCTTTTCAGGCATTGAATTCGATATTCTTATTTCTTCTTCTTTTATAGCATTAAAATAATTTTTTCTAAATGTTAGACTTTCATCTTTTGGATAAAAATTATAAAATCTAACATTCATATATGCATCTATGTATCTCATTGTAATTTTTTTATTGTATTTTCTTTCAAATATCAATTTCATATATGCTATAATTTCTTCTTGAGTTATTTTCATATATTCATTCATTACATTTGTTGACATATAAAATTTCCTTTCTGGGAATAATCCTTATGATTCAGTAGTAACTTCTATTATTGATTTAGAATTAATTATAGGATATGTATAATCCTTTGTTACGTCTTGTTTGTAAAATCTTATAACGGCACTTGAAATCGGTTCCACTTTAAAAGTTATACTATTAATGTAGTTGCTGTTATTTATTTGTGTAGTAGTAGAACTTGTTGAATTTAAATAATTTGTGTTTGTCATATCTAGCAATACAACATTTGGATTAAATTTTAATATTATTATAGCAGAATAGCATTTACTCTTGTCCGTATCAGATAAGCTAAGGTATGTGTCTACGTCAATTTTATCCCCTACCTTATAAGAACCAAATGCCTCTTTTATGTTATAATATGATAATGTATTAGTTATATTAAGATCTAAATATTTGCTGTTTTTTGAATCGACAATTTCATAACTCAAGCTCTCTTGTCCAACAACTAGTGTAAATCTTGCTTTTAAAGTTTTTTTGTATTTTGATATAGATGTTGCCGTTACTGCTACAGTTACTTTATCTCCAGTTCTTAAACCGACATTAGGAGTTATTATTATATTAAAAAAGTCACTATTGCTATTTGCCAATATTACTCCACTGCTTTTACTAATTTGGCACGTTGCATTATCTGTACAAGAATATGATATATCATAGCTTATATCATACGAAGTTTTTTTCAAATTGTTATACATGCTATTCATGTTTATTGTTATTGTATATGGGTCAACACCGGACCAGTTATTAATTTGATATATTGCTTCTGTATCCTTTAATTTATCACTATAAAAATAGAATTCATTTGATCTTAAATAAAAATCATTTATTTTGTTTAATACATATATACCAAAGGTTGGAATAGATATTGTAATAAGCAGAATTGCAATAGTTATAGATACTTTTTTTGCATTTTTCTTTTTTCTACTTTTTTTCATATTTCTGCTTACCTCCTCTTCCAATTAGATTACTTGTTTTGATTCGACCGAAATTTCTATTCCTTCTATTATATCCTGATAGTTTATTGTGTTGTACTTCTGTGGAAAGTAAACAACAAGCTGATATATGTTTTCTTTTTTTTCTTTATAAGAAAAACTTTCTGTATTTGTTTTTATTATTCTAAAATATGTTCCATCTTCATCCTGTGTAATCTCATCTGAAGTAATTATGTTTAATGCATCTGTATCATTATAGTTTTGATTAGAATATAACCTATATTCAAGTGGCAAATTAGTAGTTGTTCTTATTTTTAAATCATATTCCATATCGGTTTCACACATTTTTTCATCTTTAAAATTTGAAATTGAAAAATTATACACATATGGTTCTTCTCTTGGATAAAGTGAATCTAGTTTTAATGTCATTTTTTCGTAATTTTCATTAAGTACATAGAATGCAACCTGAATATTTGAATTTGTGGTAGCATTACTTTGGTACCTGGCTAAGACACTGGAAATTATTTTTACCAAAAGAATAAGAATTAATAATAGAATTAGAAATTTTATTATTTTTTTCTTCATTGGCTTTTCTCCTTCATTCTGTCTTGATAATTTTTAATCTTGTTGGCGATACTATTGCAACAACTTTTCCTATTACTTGACTCTCATCTATCGCCTTATCTTCGCTGTTGTTTGCGTCTCCTTTTGTAATCAATTTATTCTCTATAAAGTTAATCAATCTATGTGTAATGAAATAATCATTTTCTTGAAACACGATAATGTCATTTAGATTTACAGGAGTGTCCAGTTTAGCTATAACAATGTCTCCCACTTCAATTGTGTTTTCCATACTCCCTGTTGCAACCCTAAATGCAGTAAATCCAAATATATTTGAATAAGATTTATGTTGCATTCTCGTTTGAAACACATATACTAACGCTAAAACAATAAAAATAGATACTACAATTATGATTATGTCTAACAATGTTAATATTAGTTTTTTTAAGAATTTCATTAATTTCTCCTATAAATTATATTCTTCGATTGTTTCGCCAAGGTACTGCGTTACATCAACCTCAATCGGAATATTTATCTTATAGTTTTCTATAGTTCCCATTGTTGTATCAGCCTTATTGTTTTCCTCATCATTTAGCCATGTTATTTTTACCCTTATATTGTTTACTTTTTTCTCTTTTATATCATTTAATGTAATTACTCCTGTATATGTTGATTCATCAGTTCTTATCAATTCATTATTTTGATTAATTTCTTCAATTGATACAATTTTGATTTTATCATTTACCAAATTAGGTTGGTCTAATTTAATTGAGTATTTTATGGCTACATTTGTGTTCTTTGGATCAATTGTTATATAGAAGTTTCCAGTAACGCTTGGTGCGATTTTCCCTGGTGCAACATGCTCACTTTCCTCTAGTTCAAATGTATCAACAGTAAATTTATTATTTGTTGCAATATTTTTATTATTAACATATATTTGCCATGTTGCATTATCCTGTTTTATTTTCCCAGTTCCTTCACTATAAAAAAGGGCATACGTGTTTATTAACCTATATGCCACAACAAAAATCAAAAATAATATAATTATAATAAAAATTTTTCTTACTATCGTTTTGTTCATCATATTTTCCTATTTAGAGTTCTCTTTTGATTTTTTTCTTTCATTTCTTATTGATGCAAAAACTACAGTTAATTCATAAAGGAATGCTATTAATGATGGGAAAACAATTAAGAATAAGAATCCCCATTTTGATTCTAGTATACTTAGTACGCTTCCTACAACTGGAATTACAGTTGTATCTTTTGATGAACCAAGTACATATTGACTTGAAACAGCATGGTCTTTTCCAACTGTAAAAGTAATTTCAGTTGAAGTAACAATTTCTTTATTTGTAACTTCTGCTAATGCTACTTCTATTTTCTTGTCCATTGTGTTATAGAAAAAAACATTTTCTCCTATAGCGATTTTACTCTTATTACCTGCCTTAACTATAACTAAATCTCCTTTTTTGTAGTTTGGCAATAATTCATCATTTGTAACTAATACAAGTGAATAATCTCCGAAAGTGCTTATTTTATACTCGTTAAAAGATAATAAGCAAACCGTTGTAAACACCGCAATTAATGTGTAAATTATAATTAGTATATTTCCAATAATTCTTTTCATTTATGACTCCTATGGCAACTAAAATTTGTCTACTTTGACATTTATAATTAATATATCATACACATTTATTTTTTTCAACATTTTTATAAAAAATGATTGATATTTTTTTAAATTATCTTTATAATATATTTAAGTATATTTGGAGGAAACAAATGATTAAACTAAATTCAAAAATAAACAAAAATAATATTTCAAAATTTGTAGAACTTGAAATTCGTTCAATAACTGCATTGGTAAGTACTCAAAAAACTTTTTCAAAACAGATATTGGTATTTCTAAAGAATTTTTTAGGTAATATAGATACAGAGTTAACCCTTTCTAATGAAGCTAATGGATTAATTTCTGATGCAAGTATGTATTTAACTAAAATTAATAAAAATATTGAAAATTATAACCACCTTTTAGATATTCTTGATAAACTAAAGGAAAACTGTTCTGTTGTAAAGTTTTCAGAAACAGTAAATGCAGTTTCCAGCTATAATAAAGAGTTCGAAACTTTATCTTTAAGTATCTTAAGAAGTAATTCAGATATTGAGAGATTTATTCTTTCAATGTCATCTATAGATGTATCTGAGTATCTTTCACTCGAAGCTCTTGACGCAATATATAAAACTGAAAGTGATAATTCTGAAACAAAAAAGAAAAACAAAACAAGAACTTCAAAGAAAAATAGTGAGACTTTAGTTGAAAATACATTAACAATTTCTGAAACAAATAAAACTGTAACGCTTCCATATAAAATGGCTGATTTGAAAGCATTACTTAGAGACAATCCTGATAAATATAATTCTTTATCAGATGTTATTTCTGACAAGTACACTATTCCTATTAGTGAATATAAATTTGCAGCACTTTCAAGATTTAGAGAAGCCTATAAGCTTATAATCAATAAGGAACATGGTTCAAAAAAACAAGCATTAAATTTAGCTTGTGAAATGTTTTCAAATTACAATCTTCACCCTGCTGTTATTACAGCATGCAAAAATTTAAACGAATTAGACATATATCTATCATGTCTAGAATTTAATGAATTAGAAGATTTTCGCTTCTTTAAAGTTGTTTACGATGTGCTACCTGTTGTTAACAAAAAAGCAAATAATGAAATTATTGCATAATCTATTAATATAAAATTTTAAAAATAAACAAGGGCTTTTTACAGTCCTTGTTTATTTTTCTTTTCATTCTTATTTATTTTTTGATTCATTTTTTCATCTTCAAGTCTTTTCTTTTTTCTTCTAATCTTGCTTTTTTCGTTTTTATTGATTCTATTCAAATACATTATTAAGAAAATTAATATTACTAATATTATTACTATTCCATTTTTTAATGTTGTTACAATTTTTCCGAAGTACGGAATTTTCATAACTACTTTTCCCTCAATATCCTCAAACTGAAGTGCCTTTTCGTCTTGAACATTATTGTTATCACCTTTTGTTATGTATAATTTGCCATTCTCTGTATCTTCAATTTGTATAACTCTATGTGTAATGGTTTCTCCACCTTTTTTGAAAGTAACGATGTCATCTGTTCTAATTTTATCTTCTTTAGCTTTTTTTATAATTATTACATCATCTTTCTTTAATTCTGGTTCCATACTCGTTGTGGTTATAATATAGGCTTTATAAATATAGAAGTCTGGAGTATCGAATTTGTCAATATAAGTCATATACAGTAACACAATATTATATAACATTATAATAAGAAATATATATATTAATTTTTTTATTCTGTCATGCAGTTCTTTTCTTCTCTTAATCGCTTCTATATCGTATTTCATATTTACTCCTCCTTCTATATTATTTTATTATCATATATTCATAAGCTTCTCCAATAAATTCATTGCTATCATATAACTTTACAACAAATTTATAAGTTCCTGTGGTCAAATTAGTTCTTAGATTAAAAAAGTAACTCATTTGCGATTGTGGAGATTCATTAATAGCATATTCAAGTTCGCCTTTCTTATTAGTTGGTGCATTTGTAACATAATCATTCAAATCAATTTGTTCATATATTTGAGAATATATGTTTGAATAATCTCTTCTGTATAAAGAAATGGTTAAATTAGGATTTTCCAATCCAGATGAGTATTCGATATTAAGCTTAATTTCATTATTTCCATTTTCGGTCTTTCCAGAGTCTTTATTGACTATCTTTTCTTTGTCATCAGTTGTTACTTTAAGACCATAAGATGATTCAATTAATTCTATGTTTACTTCAGCTGTATCTGATGATTCTACTCCATAATATATACCGTCTGGTGATCCAAAGCTTTCAACTTTAATAGTGTACTGTCCAGATGCAAGAACTGTATTATTAGCTGTATCCACTGTTATTTTAGAAAGTACATTTGAAACTTTTTCAGCTGTGCATATTCTTACTGTTCCATCTATTCTTGGATAATGTTTAATTCCATTTAGTTCAAACGATACACCCAAAAGAGAATCACTATTTAGTCTATTTCCGTTGCTGTCATAAATAGAGATTTTTATTCCCATTTTGTCATCAAAATATGCGGTATCATATACAGTTTTTGATTCAACAACATCTTGTGTAAATTCAGCTTCAACAGAAAGAGTAAATGCTTTTCCCCTATAAATAATCTTTTTATCAGTATCTGCAGTTACCTTTATTTTTGCATCTTTGTTTTTGTAAACACTATATACCATAGAATCTCTTTGAATTCCTAATACTCCAAGAAGTGTTTGTCCTTCATCATCTTGTAATTCCATTAGTAACGAATTTTGGTATAAGTCTGATGCAATGATGTTTTCTCCAAAGTCAATATGGAATATAAAGTTTTCATATACTAAATCTTGTTCCTGATTATAGTAAGCATTCGAATTTTCTTTTTCATTATAGTAACTGCTATCACTTCCCATAACAACAAAATCCGAAAATTTGTATGCATATTTGTTGTTATCTTCATCACTTTGAGTTACTACATAATAGTAATAATTGTTTGTAACCATATCAATCATTGTAATTTTTGTTTTTGCTGGGAATACATATCCAGCACCACTTTTCAGTCTTGAAACAATTACATGGCTATCATCGCTATAATTCTTATAATAATCAGAAGTAGAAAAATTAGGTATATATAGCGAATAATATGTTGAGAATACACTTGAATCCGTTATATTTGTTTCTGTTGTTGTAAATAATTCAAACTCTTCTCCTGGAGATATTGCAGCCTCATAAAAGTCATTTTGGTATAATGCTGTAGACATTGTAATTATAATGTCTATATAAGATATTTTTACATTTAAATCATCTTCTGGAATTTGTGCTTGAAGTCTTATTTTTACACTTCCAAGTTTTTGAACTATAGATATGTTTTCTGAGTGGTATAAACATAAATTTAATGATGGAGTAAATGTTGAGTTGTCTCCTGTATAATCCGTTGTACCTGTGTATGTTCCACCATTAGAGGTTAGAAATACTGTTTTTCCATTGCTTGACCAGCCATTGTTTCCAGTTTTCATTGTAAGTCCAAAAACAGAGTCTGCAACTTCTTGTTTAGTAGCAACACTTTCAATCTCATTTGGATCTACAAGTGAAATTCCATCTGCCAAACCTGCCGAGAAACCTGTTAGAGCAAATTTTATGTTTTGTTGTGAAAATCCAGTTAAACCAAGTTCATAAGTTCCAAGTGTTGCATATTTAGAAGCAGTTAGCGCAACTTCAAATGTTGTAACATCCATATCTATTCCGACAAGCCAGATATAATAAACGTCATCCTTTGGTGTGGTATCTATGTATTTTGTTCTTACATATCCAGTATTATTTTCATCATCATAGTTAGAGTAAAATCCATCTAACGTTATATCATGATTTAATTTGTGTAATCCTCTTACATAAGAGTTTGAAGAAAATGTTCCGGCATTTGTTATTTTGTCTCCATTCTTATATTCACTGTTATATAATCCTGTACTTGTACTTGGGCTCATAGAATTCGTATATAGTCCAAAGAAGGTCATTCCACTTACCTCACCATAAGCAGTAACTTGTTCGTTTGTTGCTATGTTTAAATTTTTACCTTCCAACATATAAATTCTATTATCTACATTTCTAGTTGTAGCACCCGTATTTTCATCTATTGTTACCTGTGCCTTTACTTCTTGACCGTTTTCATCTACACAACTTGTGAATTTTTTCAATAAGTTAGCTCCACAGTCTAAATATAAAATCGAATTATTTTTTATTTTTAGTTCATCAATTCTACTCAAGGTAAAGTCGACATTTGAATATTCGTTTGTTCTATCTTTCGCACCTGATAATGCAATAGTCGAATTATCAAGAGTTACTACATTTGATCTCTGTATTGAGATGTTCTTTTGAGGTGAGTATACTGAACCATAGTTCTTTATATTTATATAACTATATCCACTTGTACTAGACGCGTTTCCCGAGCCAAATATACTACCTTTAATTTGACATTTGTTATGTCCATTTCCATTTATATTTATATCAATTCCAACTGTAACACTTATAAATGAGAAATCATATATTTCAGAACCTGATGCATTGGCTTCACCTCCGCCAAATACTGTTCCTTCTATTACAATGTCTCCTTTTGTTAATGATGTATCATTAACGGCTTCATATCCTATATTAGTCAGGGTATTTCCGTATACTACCGAAGTATTAGCTCCACCGTATACGTTCTTTCCGATACTTCCACCAACAATATTAACTTTACTCAAAGAATTGTTATTTTCAGAAGTTCCTGTAGGAGCTTGATTTCCTCCTCCAAATACACTTTGTCCAATTTTGGTACTTATTCCCTCTACTGTTGCATTGGTATTGCCATAAACTATTGCTGTTGTACCATTTCCACCTGCATATAAACTGCCTTTAATTGTTGCGTCTTTTATATGTACAAAAGTGCTACCTGATACAGTACCCTCGTTTCCGCCTCCATATACATTGTTCTCAATATTTCCACCAAGTATTTCTACTTTTGTATTTGTAGTTACTCCTGCTTGGTTTCCACCACCGTATACAGAATCTGAAATATTGGCATTATCTTGTATTGTAACACTTGGTTTATCTGTTACAGCCTTGTTTCCGCCTCCATATACATTAGTAATTTGACCATCATTTATGCTTACATTACTTATTGAGTTTGTTCCTCCTAAATTGTTGCCTCCATATACTTCTTCAGCAGTACCTCCGTTTATTGTTACATTACTCGTTGGACATGTTCCACCTTCATTGTTTCCACCATATATTGCAAAGCAGTATCCTTGTTTTAATAAAACATTGCTTGTGGTCGTTTGTCCACCTTTGTTGTTGCCTCCAAATACGGTAAATCCTGTGTTAGTGTCTTGATACGAATTACCGTCATTTCCTTTTCCTACAAAGTTATAAGTTAAAACGAATTTACTTGCTTTAACTTTTGACATTAAATGAACATCTTTTATTTCATATGTGCCATTTGCAGGTAGTGAGTGAATATTTCCAGTCGTCCATCTGCTGTCTTGATTAATCATATATTTGCCGTTATTTTCAGTAATATTACTATCAGAACTGTAATTATCTAATAATTTTGAATCAGGTGCCTCGATAAAAGACTCCCATTTATTTATAGTTGTATCAGTATTGTTAGTATATTTAATGTTTACTGTTACATATGTTTCATATCCTGGATTTTGGTTCTTTCTCCACTCTTCGGCTTCTACAGCAGTATAATTAACTTCCATCTTGATTCCGTCAAGTGTTGATTTTGAGCTTTGGCTTTCTATTGTTACATTACTTTCATTTACGGTTCCATCCATATTAGAACCTCCGAAAGCATTTTCAATGTTGCCACCCATAATGTCTAAATAAGTTGTTGTAACGTCAGCCTGATTTGCACCACCATATATATTTTTAATTTTTCCGTTAGTAGTTTTTATATTTGATGTTGTTGTATTGGCTTGATTACCTCCACCAAATGCATTTTCTATATTTCCACCATTTATTGTAACATAAGAGGTAACGGTTTCTCCACCTTCATTATTTCCTCCAAAAATATTCTTTATATTTCCTTCTTCAGCAGTAATGTTTGAGGTAGTTACAGTTCCACTGGTATTTGATCCACCAAATATGTTTGTATAGTCTCCACCCTTAACCAGTATATTTGTGGTAGTGGCATCAGCAGACTTTCCTCCACCAAATACATTTGGAATTGTGCTTTGAGTTTTATTTAAGTTTATATTTGTATTTTCGGTTGCAACTTGGTTTCCTCCTCCATATATTGCATCCTCAACAATTGTTCCATTTTGTTCTATATTCGTTTCCGGACAAGTTCCACCTTCATCGTTTCCACCAAAAATATCTGTTACTGTTCCATCCTTTGCTGTAATGGCTGTTTTATTTACGGTTCCATCTTGATTTGAGCCACCATAGATGGTTTTTGTAGTTCCACCTGATATTACAATATTTGTTGTTTCAGCTCCAGATTGATTGCCTCCACCGTATACATTATCAGTATTACCACCTTTTACGTAGACATTTGAGTTTGTAACCAAAGCTTGGTTACCTCCACCATACACTACGCTTGATGTGCCTCCATTTATTGTAACATTTGACGTTCCTTCTAATACACCAACATTTCCTCCTCCATAAATAGCTGAAGTATGTGCTCCATTATTTATGTTTATATTGGTTGTTCCAATTGTTTTTGAAATGTTTCCTCCTCCAAAAACATTTGTTGTTAAATCTGCATTAATGTATATATTTGTAGTTCCTTCAAATTTTGCCATGTCCTCATAATTTGAAAGTCCCATTCCAGCTCCATAGATTTCTCCTGTTATGGTTGGAGTCCCTGAAATTGTTAATGTTGATGTACCTATCATTTGAGCAAGGTCAGTTTTATCACTTGCTAAATCATAGCCTCTTCCTCCTCCATAGATACTACCCTTAATAACAGCTGAGCCCGATATTTCTATGTTACAATCGCCATACAGAGTACCTCCATCGCTTTGTGTTGAATTTGCTGTTAAATAATTTGTGTATCCATATCCTCCACCGAATATATCGGCATTGATTGTTCCTCCAGAAATATTAATATTTACGACAGTATCTATATCTCTTCCATATCTCTTATAATCATCTGTAGAATTTATGTTATATCCTGAAACACCTCCTGCTCCAGCACCATAAATTGTTTGACTAACTGTGCCTCCAGAAATGTTTATATTAACTGTTCCATAGAAGTACGAGTCACATTTTAAAACATTACCATATCCGTTATTGTCTATTGCACTCATGTTTCTTCCAAGGCATCCGCCATACATTTCTGTAACACTTCCACCTGTCATATTTATAGTAGCCGTTCCAATAAAAGTATTTATTGGATATTGCCAGTTATTAGGTCTATAACTTGAATCTCCTATGCTTGCTCCTAGAAGACGTCCAATCTTTCCATTTTTTATATTTAATTCTATATCTCCATAAATGTTTCCACAAGTGCTACCTCCCCCTAGAAGGTTAATGTCATAAGTGTAATTAGATGGTGTAGTACTATTCTCTATGTCAACAGTAATCTTGCATTTATATAAATCATCTGTTAATGATGTTCCCATAAAATTATGAGAATTGTATTTTGTTATACTTGATGTTCCACTCGTTCCAGAACTTCCTCCAAGTAGTATTCTTCCATAAGTACCACTTTTTATAAGAATTTCTGCTCCAGTTCTAGGCAATCTAGTTTCATCATACTGCATCCAACCAGCAAACATGTGAAATGCTGGAGCATTTCCTGCAATTAGTCCCTGGTTTGTATTTGATGTGGCATATTTTTCCATTCTAATTCCTTCACCCATTGTAAGGCTGTAACCTTGTAGGTAAAAATATGTTTGACTGTTACTTCCATCAGATACATTTCCCCACCAATCTTGTTGCAAACTACAGCCCTTGAATGTGAGATGCATAAATGTTGTATTACCATTTAAGTATCTATAATTGTCGTATGATTCAAAGTACAGTACTCCACTATAGTCTGTTCCTTGATATTTTCCCGTTATAGTAACATTCTTCTTATAGGTATTTGAAGTTGCTGAATTTAAATATGTAGAATCAGTATAGTTTCCCATAAGTACTATTACATTTTCATTCCTTGTTTTATCAGAATCAAACTTACCATATGCTGTTGATAAAGTCCTTACTGCATTATCAGGTGTGAAACCATCATTATAATCGCTTCCATTACTGTAATCACAATATATTACAGTTCTTGTTCCAAAAGTATATGTACCTTCTGCACTCATATACGAATATTTTGTATTTGTAGCTACAACTCTATATTGCATTCCGTTTTCTAGGTTAGAAATCGAATTTGTAGTCTCTCCTTCCATTTCCTGTTCTGCTTCTGCAATATCTACTGCAAACCATTTGTAGGTATAATCATTAATATTAAAATTTGGATCAGCTGTTCCTGTTCCCTCTAAGCCTGCAGTTAAAACCTTGGTTTGATTATTCATTTCAAATGATATATGTATTTCTAATCTTGGCACATCAAAATTTACCATAGCATATTCAGTTCCATCACTTACCAGTACCGAAACACTGTGTCCTTCAGTCCAGCTTGAAGGGATTATTGCTTCTTTTCCAGTTATACTCGAGTCAAGAATATTATCTATATACCAAACATAGGTATAACTTGCAGTCGCTATTTCATTCACTATTTTTATTGTATATTTTGGTACATCTTTTTCCACTGTTGCCGATAATTTTGGAACAAAATAAAATGCCTTTGTATCAGTATTATAATGCCATGTAAGATAGTTGCCTCCTGAATTATCTGAAACATATTGATTGAAATTTGATAACATATTCTGTGAGTTGTTCGTATATAATCCTTTATTAACACCTTGAACATATCCAAAACTAAAGTTCCATCCAATATTTGTGGTAATACGAGATGATGAAGTTCCAGAACTAACTGTAGCAGTAAATGATCTGTTATTTGTACTATATGCGGTATAATAGCTCTCCATTGTTAAATTACCTGCATCATTTCCTTGCCATAATGTATTAAATTGTGTCTGATAATTTCTTCGATTTCCTAGTCCAGTATTCTTTCTTACTGTACCAAATATTGGTCCAGTAAAACCGTTAGTTGCATTAAGTTCGCCAGTATATAAACAATTTTTTGGCCATACTGCTTGTCCTCTTATTGAACCAATAATTCCACCAACATTGTATTGTGCTAATGCATAGTCGTAAGCTTGACCATCCCAGATACTGTTATATTTTGTTACACCATCTAAATTTACATCTACATCAGAATAGCAATTTTCTATTGCGTATCTTTTTCCACTTCCAGGGTCATATGTTGAGTTTCTTGAATTTATAGCATTACCTGCTATACCTCCAACAAACAATTGCATACTATTTGTGTTTATGGTTAAAGTATAGTTATCTTTAATTTCACTATTATTAACAATAACATTTTTTATTTCAGCATTGTTATATATAGTTCCTGTAACAATACCAATATTGTAACCCTTATCATTATCATTATTTGTTGTAGTTCCACTTGCATTAAGCTCTATATCGAAATTGTCTAGTTGTAAATTTTTTATAATTGTTTTATCGTTACTATCTCCAATGCTTCCAAACAAGCCATATGATGATACTGATGTTGGTACTGATGTTGGCAAGCTTATTTTTGCATTTCCAATTGTGTGTCCAGCTCCGTTGAATATTCCTTTAAATGGTGTACTATAGTTTCCAATCGGAGTCCACTCATTATTGTTTAAATCTATATCAGAAATTAATGTAAAATATGTTCCGTCATAATCAGTTCCATTATTTACTTGCACTGCAAGGTATCTTAATTCACTTGCATTCGTTATAAGATAAGGTTCTGTGCTTGTTCCACTTCCAAACCTAAACATTTCAGAATCTGTTCCATTCCATACGCTTGCATTGTCCAGATTTGATGAGTAGGTTTTTATAGGATTTAGTCCGTCTTCCAATAACACAGCATAAGTAGAGAAACTGTCAGCTGGGAAGCTTATTGCATTTTCTGATATTTGCACACTATCTATTTCTTTAACATCCTTAACTGTATTTTCATTTTCATCTTTTTTCTCTTCAATATGTACAACTTTATATTTTTGATTTTTCTCATCAATTTGGTCTACTCCGGAAATTGTTACTTTTACATTTGTGTCAAAGTCTGTTGGTTCATATTCTTTTTCAGCATAAACAATATTAATATCATAAGCCTTTTTAAATGAAATTTTATCTGACAAAATATTTCCTATTGATTCTTGTATGTCATCAATTTCAACTGGTGTTGCTTCCACAGAAGAAGTAAGTGGCATATATCCCTCGATTCTTATATTGGTATCAATACTTCCGTCATTATTATCATCAATCTGCTTTTCGATTATTTGTTCATATAGAATTTCGTCATTCTTTGTGTACGAATTAAATATTGCTCTAAGAGTTATTTTCTTTTCATTTAATTCATTATCCGTTAAAAATATTTTCTCTCCTGGAACTTTCAAAATTTCTTTATTAGTGCTTCCAGTATTTTTATTTTCTAGTGCAATATTTTCCTCAACATTATTCGTATCTGTTACAGTTTCATTATTTATTGCTAATTCTGCTTCAGCATTTTTATATAATTCATTTTCATCTTTATTTGATTCTTGAGATTTACCTGTTTTTTCTTCAATGTTTTTCTCTTCAATTACATAGTTTCCAACTCTTTTATTGTTTACATATTCAGGTAATATTATATAATAACCACTTGCTCCAGAATCGACAGCTTCAATGTTAATTTCTTGCACTTCCAACTCTTTAGTTTCATCTTCAACATCAGCCAAAATTTCAATAACCTTAGATGCTTTAGAATTCCTTAAAGCTACAATTTCAAATATAACTAGTACCACTAAACATATAAGAATAACTATCCTTCTTTTATTTTTTAAATACGAATTATTTCTTGTTTTTTTCATAAATTAAATTCCTTTATTATTAATTCACTAATTATTCTTTGCCTTTAATATTTTATCTGCTTCGCAAACAAATTTTATAGTATTTATGTCAATACCTGCTTGTTCTATTTCATAATAATTCTTTATTTTGTTTAAACTATCTATTAGATTATCTAGATTTTCCTCATTAATATCATCTTTTTGTATGTTAAAATTTAATAACTTATATCTATCAGATATTATTATAGCTATATTTTTATTTTCCAATAGTGTAATATTTTTTATTATGATAATATATGGGTCTGTTAAAAATTGTTTTAACCCATTTATAACTTCTTCAATTTCTTCTTGTGTTATACTTGGATTATTCTCAATTATGCAATCTGTTAAATAGTTATTGAATTTACTTGCAAACATTAATACATCATATATAGAAGATTCATCATTTAAATTATTTATAATTTTTTGATATATTTCTTCTTCATCCATTTTTTTATATTTTTCTTTTAAATCTTTTACTATTTCATTATATTGCAGAGTTTGTTTTTCTTTTTTATCTTTCTTTTGAAATAATCCTTTTCCATTTATCTTTTTATTTAATTTTTTTAGTTTCTTTTCTTGACTAACAATTTCTTTTCTTATTGCATTATATGAATTTTTATGTTCATCTTTTTGTTCGTATTTTTTCTTGATGTCCTCATAGATAAATTTGTAATTAATAAAATTCTTATATTCAATTAAACTACGTAAGAATTTAATAGAATCTTCATTCATTTCTTTTTGATCTTTTTTAGTTTTTACATTGCATATATCTTTTAGAAACATTTTGCTATACTCTTGTTTTATCTTATCTTCTTCATAGTCTTTTATATCTAATTTTCCTGTTAAAAATTTGTTTATTATTCTATATTTGTCCATATCCTTATAAGCAATAAGTTCTCTTTGATTCTTTTCGTATTTTTCGATTATCATCTGACTGCTAACGTTTGTCTGTTTTATTACAAAATCTTTTTTACTCTCAAAATATTTATCTATTTCCTTTTGATTCTTTAGATAAATATATCTGAAATTCAACTCTATATGAATAATTAAATCTGGACACTGCCAATAGACACTTTCAAATTTATTTTTTAAAGTGTCTGATGTGATATTATTTCTTTCTTCAAAAAAAGTCTTCATATAATCATTTACATATACGCTATAGTCAAAGTCTTTTTCTGTTAACTTTATTCCTACATTTTCAAACTCATTGATGCAGGCAAGAATTTCTTCATTTATACTTTCTAGGTTTTCTTTATAAAATTTTCCGAGTTTATAAATTCTTTTATCCAGCCCCATTTTTTCATAAGATGTCTGTGCAGTGTCTAGTATTTCCAAAAATTTCGAGAGTTCCTCAATTTCTGCACTCTTTTTATTTATCTTTGGATTTTCTTCTACACTAGTTATGTTTTTATAAACTTTTTTTATTTCTATAAATATTTTGTCTTCTGCCTCTTGATATTCATTTTTTAGCTCTTGTATTTTTTGAACATATTTTTGAATGTTTTTCTTATTGTTTCTTGGCATGGTAGACAAAACTTCTTTTTCCGCTTCTATCTTTTTAATTATCTCTTCCATTTTCTTCTCCCAGCTTTATATTATCCTTTTCTTCTTTATCTAAAAACTTTAAGAATTCTCCAATTTTTTCATATTGCTCAATTAAATTTTCCATCTTTGTTTGGTCTAAATCCATCATATGAATCCCCCAATCTTTTTTCTCTATTATCTTAGTATAAATAATCATAAAAGTCAATTTAATGCTTCGATTTTTTGTAATTTATTGTAGTTTTTATTTTAGCAAATTTTATTTTTTAGTTTGCAACATTATTCTATCTTTTTTAACTCTTCAATTTTGATAATTTCTCCTGTTTGCATCTTTATCGTCTTTCTAGAATCATCTATCTTTTTTATTATTCCTTTTATCGTTTTATAACTTCCACCCTGTTTCTTTTTATCTTTTTCAAAATACGTTACAGAGACGATTATATTCTTATCAAGATGTTTCATTATATAATTTAGTTTCTCATTTACCTCTATTTTTGCTTCCTCATCAATATCAATCCTACTTTCAGTAACTCTTGCTTCTTCTTTTACCGCTTCCTCATAGCCTGTTAATGCAGAAAAAGGTGCAAATTGTGCAGATCTATTTTCTAAACTCATTCTTGAGTGTTTTGTTGAAACATGGTGTTCTAAATTAATAATATCATCATACTTGTGTTCATCATTCATAAAAATTCCTCTTCGTTTCATCTTTAATTTAAATTATTTTCCGTACGCCCAATACCAAACATTATATCAATCATCTAAGTTATGTTTTATATTATTAAAGTCACACATTAAAATCGTTATCCCTTATGACCGCCTATCTGTCCGTTTCTTTCTATTGCAGTTGCGTCCTCTTCTAAATCCATAGCTTTTATTATAGCATTTTTTCCATATTTGTTCTTTATCTCTATAATAGCTTTTTGTATATTCTTTTCTTTTGCAATTTTTTCATTTTCAATTCTTCTTTTTTCTTCAAGTTCTTTATAATTAGTGAATAAATTTATTTGTTCATATTGGTTTTCTTTATTATTAACTTCCACTTCATCGGCAAGATTTCCCACTGTTAAATATATCTTTCTAATGAGTAAATTCTTATTTATTATGCTGTCATATAATTTTATAAATCCATCACATATAAGCTTTGTAGACGATATTTTACTTTCTAGCCTGTATGTTCCATGTGCTGGTTTTGGAACTGTCCTGCCATATTTGTCTGCTTTTGTTCCTTCTATGCAAAATTTCTTATAATTAGAATTCTTTAAATTTTCCACATCATATTCAATTGTTAATACTAGCATATCTGTCACAAAGTGTTTTTCTATCATTTCCAAAACTAAATCGTTTGACATTTCTTTTATAATAAGTTTTGTCTGCTCATAGTTGTATGGACAATGGAGAACCTGTCCAGAGCATAAACTTCTATTAGCTGGTTTGCATGCCTTAATACTTTCTATAGTTGCACATTCCCAGCCCCAGCTATGGTCTATCAGTAATTCTGCATTTATTCCAAAAATTTTATATAATAATTCTTCATTCTCAACAGAGCATCTTGCAACATCTCCCATAGTAAATATTCTATACTTTTCTAATCTTTTACTATAGCCTTTTCCTACTCTCCAAAAATCTGTAATTGGTCTGTGATTCCATAGTTTTCTTCTAAAACTCATTTCATCTAATTCTGCAATTCTTACTCCATAGCTGTTGGGTTCGGTATGTTTTGCCACGATATCCATAGCAACTTTAGCTAAAAATAAATTTGTACCAATCCCTGCAGTAGCAGTTATTCCTGTTGTTTCATATACATCTCTTATCATTCTCGTTACTAATTCTTTTGCCGTTAACCTGTAAGTATTAAGATAACTAGTTAAATCACAAAAAATTTCGTCAATCGAATAAACATATATATCATCAGCCGATATATACTTCAAATACGTATTATATATTCTTGTGCTATACTTCATGTATAAAGACATTCTGGGTGGAGCCGTTATATAGTCCAATTCTAAATCTTTATTATTTTTTAATTCTATGTCATCAAAAGATTTAGCTATAAATGTATTGTTTTTAGCAAACCTTCTCCTATAATTATTCACATTTTTTACTTTTTGTATTACTTCAAATAATCTTGCTCTTCCAGGGATACCATAAGCCTTTAAACTTGGTGATACAGCTAAACATATTGTTTTTTCAGTTCTCGAATTATCGGCAACAACTAAGTTTGTTCTTAGCGGATTTAAATTTCTTTCCATACATTCTACAGAAGCATAAAATGATTTTAAATCTATTGCAGCATATATTCTGTTCATAAAAAATCACCCCATAGTTATATAATATCATAACTAGAGGTGTTTGTAAACATTTGTTTGTAATTATGCTTTTATATTTCTTCTATATCAAACGAAAATGTAAAGAAGCTAACTTATAAATGTTAGCTTCTTAATATTTTATTCGTTTCTTCCACAGCAGTTTTTATATTTCTTACCACTGCCACATGGACATGGGTCGTTTCTACCGATTTTTGGTTCTTCGTTTACAACCGTCTTGTTCATTCCGCCTTCTTTTTCTGATATTTTTCCATCAACTAGGTTGATTGCTGTATCTTCAAGTCCAGCTCCTGTTATTTGTGTTGTTTGAGCTCTTTGAACCTGTCCTTCTTTTTTACGTATGTTTAATAGAATTTTTACTACGTCTGTTCTAATGTCTTCAATCATATCATCAAACATTTCTGAACCTTCTATTCTATATTGAACAACTGGATCTTTTTGACCATATCCACGAAGTCCTATACCCTTTTTCAATTCATCCATATTGTCTATATGATCCATCCATTTTTGGTCAACAATCTTAAGCATTACAACTCTCTCAAGTTCTCTTAAATTATCTGCACCAATTTCATTTTCTTTTGCTTCGTAAATATTGTGAGCTTTTGTTATTATCTCTTCAATTATTTTATCTTTGTCAAGATTTTCATCTTTTAATGAATCAATTTGGTCAATTCCTAATGTTGTTTGAATATCTTGTGCTAAAGCCTCTCTATTTGTAGGCTCACCCTCTGTTATATAGCTATTTACAATATTTTCTATAACAGAATCAATCATATGTGATATGTTGTCTTTAAGATTTTTTCCGTCTAATACTTCTCTTCTTTGTTGATATATAACAGTTCTTTGAACATTCATTACGTCATCATATTGAAGTACATTTTTTCTAATGCTGAAGTTTCTTCCTTCAACTTTCTTTTGAGCACTTTCAACTGCTCTTGATATTGCCTTTGCTTCTATTGGCATATCTTCATCTGCACCTAAAGTATTGAATACTCTTGTTATAAGGTCTCCACCGAAGATTTTCATTAAATCATCATCAAGTCCAATGTAAAATCTTGATTCACCAGGATCTCCTTGACGACCACTACGACCACGTAGCTGGTTGTCAATTCTTCTTGATTCGTGTCTAGAAGTACCAATTATTTTTAGTCCTCCAGCATCAATAACTTTTTGCTTCTCATCTTTTATTTTCTCTGAATATTTATTTTCTAATTCTTGGAATTTAGTTCTTGCATCTAATATTCTCTTATCATCTGTAGCATTATGAGCTGTAGCATCTTCAATCTCTTCATCTGAATATTTTAGCTTTCTCATTTCTTCTTTTGCTAAATATTCACTATTTCCTCCAAGCATAATATCTGTACCACGTCCAGCCATGTTTGTTGCTATTGTAACTGCACCAAATTTACCAGCTTGTGCTATGATTTGTGCTTCTTTTTCATGATATTTAGCATTTAATACTTCATGTGGTATTCTTGCTTTATCTAATAGCTTGCTTAATTTTTCAGATTTATCAATAGAAACTGTACCAATTAGAACTGGTTGTCCTTTTTTATGGCTTTCTTCTACCTCTTTTATTACTGCTCTATATTTTGCATCTTCATTTTTATAAATTACATCATTGTAGTCTTTTCTTATCATTGGTTTATTAGTTGGAATTTCTACAACGTCTAACTTATAAATCTCTTGGAACTCATCTTCCTCTGTCATTGCAGTACCAGTCATACCTGATAATTTTTCATACATTCTAAAATAATTTTGGAATGTAATTGTTGCTAATGTTTTAGATTCATCATTTACTTTTACGTGTTCTTTAGCTTCAATAGCTTGATGTAAACCGTTATTGTATCTTCTACCATACATAATTCTTCCAGTGAACTCATCTACAATAAGTACTTCACCATCTTTTACTATGTAATCTTTTTCATTCTTCATTATTCCATTTGCATGTAATGCTTGGTTTACTGCGTGAACTAATTCTGAATTCTCTAAATCATTAAAGTTTTCTAGATTAAATTCTTTTTCAGCTTTCTCTATACCCTTTTGAGTTAATGTTGCTGATTTAGCTTTTAAATCTACTATATAGTCATATTTTTCATTATCTTCTGCTTGTTCGTAATCTTTATCATTTTCTTCGATTATAACTTTTGAAGATAGTTTCTTTACAAATGTATCAGCCTTCTTATATAAGTTTGAAGATTGCGCACCTCTACCAGAAATAATAAGTGGTGTACGTGCTTCATCTATTAAAATACTATCTATCTCATCGACTATTGCATATTTCAATTTTCTTTGTACTAATTGGTTTTTATAAATAACCATATTATCTCTTAAGTAGTCAAATCCAAACTCATTATTAGTTCCATATGTAACATCACAAGCATATGCAGCTTGCTTCTCTGCTGGTTTCATTCCACTGATTACCAAACCTACAGATAAACCTAAAAATCTATATAGGTTTCCCATCCATTCACTATCTCTTTTTGCTAGGTAATCATTTACTGTTATAACATGGACTCCTTCTCCTGTTAATGCATTTAAATATACTGGAAGAGTAGCTACTAATGTTTTTCCTTCTCCAGTTTTCATTTCTGCGATTCTGCCTTGATGAAGAATTATACCACCGATTAATTGCACATCAAAATGTCTCATTCCAAGAACTCTTTTAGAAGCTTCTCTAACTACCGCAAAAGCTTCAGGTAATATTTCATCTAATGTTTTTCCATTAGCTAATTGTTCTTTGAAGTAAGCTGTTTTTGCTGTCAATTCTGAATCAGATAATTTCTCCATTTCAGGTTCTAATTCATTTATTCTCTTTATTGTAGGCATTAACCTTTTTACTTCTTTCTCGCTATATGTTTTAAATAGTCCCATTAAATTTCATCCTTTCGATTAAAACGTTTTATACTTTGTTATTATATTACGAAAACTTTCTTTTAGCAAGTAATTTGGTAAAAATAATACCTATTGTTTATTATAGTAAATTTGTTGTTGCAACATATCCTTCTGAGGGTGGGTAAACGTACTCCTCACTTGGAATTGAAGTCTCTGTGATTTTTTCTATTTCTATAACTGGAATCGTGCCATGATAATCTCCTTTTGTTATTGTTCCTTCTATTTCTACCCAACAACCTGTTTTATATTTATCTGCATTATTTAGATGACATAAAAAGCCTACAACAACAGCCTGAAGATCTGTAGAGACTATCATTTCTCTTGCTAATACAAATTGTTCATCCGAAAAGTCGTAAAGCCTATACACAAAACCCGTAAATTTTATTTTAGTGCCAACATAACTATCTAAATTTCCATGAACTGTTTTCAATACATTAGTAAAATTATTAGCTGAGATAGCAGTTACTTTTTCCTGCTTATTTCCTTCTGCATTCGCATTTTTATTCTTAAACACTCTTACACATCCAATTCCTAGCATAATTAATATAAGAATACCTAAAACTGAAAAAATAATTCTAAAAATCACCTTTGAGTTTAATTTCATATTACATACAAACATGTCTATCCTCCACTATTTATTTTATTAAATAGTATGACATGTTATATGTTTTTATGCTTAGTATTCTCTAGAAAAAATTGTTTTTATTATACCTTTATCTAATATTGCACTGAATATATTTTTTAGTATAATCAATGCTATCGGACCAATGAACAGTCCTATTACTCCTATCAATTTAAATCCTGTGTACATGGCAATTAATGTAAATATTGGGTGAATTCCAATATGATTTCCTACTATTCTTGGTTCTATTAATTGCCTGATTATAGACATAACAATCCATAATCCTAATACAGCAATACCTAATTTTATATCACCGTTAAAGCCTTCAATTATAGCCCACGGAACCATTACCGTTCCTGAGCCAAAGATTGGTAATGCATCTACAAATCCAATTGCCACTGCATATAGAAGCGGATATTTTACATTTAAGCCTACGAAATGAAAAATATATAATCCAATTAATGAAATAACAAACGAAATTATTATAAGTGTAGCTTCTGCTTTAAGATATCCCCCTAAAACTTTTACTAAGTCTTTAAGATGTCTATATAACTTTTTTACCCAGACTTCTGGCAAATGATGTTCAAGTTGGTCTATCATATATACTTTATCAGTGCACATGAAATATAATGCTAAAAATGTAACAGATAAATAAATTCCAATTGTTGGAATTGAAGTAATGAAATTGAGCAATGATTTTATAATGTTTTGTAATTCCGATGCTAACATGTTTAATAAATCCTTTGAAGAGTTTTCTATTGCTGATAAAACAGCATCTGGAATGTTTAAGTTTTTTATATTAATTTGTGCTATCATATCTTGTATTTTTTTTGTTGTAATCTCTACATATTCATTTATATTATTCAAGAGTGAGGAGCCCTCTGAAATAAGCGAACTTACTGTCCAAGTAATTAACCCTATTATAATTCCCATTATAAATATAATAACCACTATTGAACTCTGTTTTCTTTTGAGCTTAAGTTTTCTCATCAAAAATCTTATTAGTGGCTCTAGCATTAAAGAAATAATAAATGCTATTAAAAACGGCATATAAAAAGCAGCTAATTTTACGCCAAAATACAATATAACAAATGTAAATATAATTATTAATAACTTTCTTGCTACTCTTGTCCAATAATGAAAATCTATTACCATATGTACCCCCCTATTTATTTTATTTAAAAAACAAATAAATATTCACAAAATCTAACAAATATGTAAAAAGAGGTGCTTTTAAGCATCCTCTCTTTATTACTATTCTGCGTTTTTATTATCGCAACCACAAATTCCTTCTAATGTTTTACATAGGTCTTCTTGGTTTATATTATCATTAGCTGCTAAATCTCCTAAAGTTAGTATTCCTATTATTTTTCCATTATCTACTACAGGTACTCTTCTTATTTGTTCATTTACCATTATCTTCTCTGCAGTCTTTACATCTTCATTACATTCACAGCAGTGAACTTTTGTAGTCATAATATCACTTACTTTTGTATCGCAAGAATCTTTATCACATGCAACATTTCTTAATAAAATATCTCTATCTGTAATAATTCCAACAACAGTATTATTGCAATCACATACAGGCATGCAGCCTACGTGATTATCACACATCAATTTTGCACAGTCTTTCACGCTGCAATCTGGCTTTACTGTAGTAATATTACCACACATACAATCTTTTACTTTCATCTATATATCCACCTTTCAAATTTATTTATAATAATATTATGCTCATTTTATTTTTGGATATACAGAGTCATTTAAGTTATTGTAAATTGTTAAAATTTGTAATGTTTAATTTTGGTATTTTTTTATTTGTTGACTCACTTTCTTGAACTCCAGTATATGGATTCATATATGGATTCTTTCCTGCAAATATGTTTCTATCAAAATCCTCCATAATATTTATTCTCTCATTAGATTTATAGTTTAATACATTTCTCATGTATTCCTCGTAACTTCTATACATTAGCCATAACCTCCCTTTATACATTATATGCAAATAAATGGGAATGTCACTAAGTCTCAATATTTTTTATTTAAGTTTATTTACTAATCCTTTGAAAACATTTCCTCTTTCTTCAAAGTTTTTGAAAGCATCAAAGCTTGCACTTGCTGGTGATAGTAATACTATATCTCCGCTTTTTGCTTTGTTTTGCGCCATTTTTACGGCCTCTTCCATATTTGTGCAATGAACAATTTCAATTTTTTTATTTTCTGTTTTTAGTGCTTGTATTGTAGCTTCTTCTATTTTAGGCGCAGTAGGTCCAGTTAATATTAATGTTCCAACATGTTTAGCTATGGCTTTGCCTACTTCTTTATAGTCTAATCCTTTATCTGATCCTCCTGCTAACAATACAATATTTTCTTCAAATGAGTTTAATCCTGCAATTGTACTTGCCGGGCTTGTTCCTATTGAATCATTATAATATTTTACTCCTGCAAGCTCTCTTACAAATTCAAGTCTATGTTCTACTCCATTAAATTCTTTGATAGCTTCAACTTGAGTTTTAATATCTGTAAGCGAACTTGTAGCAGCTAAAGCAGCACATATATTTTCATAATTGTGTACTCCTCTTAGCTTAATATCTTGTCTCTTTAGCACTTCTGTGAAAACACCATCTTTGCAATATTTAATAGTTTCATCTTTTCTATCATAAATATATCCGTTATTTAAATTTTCTCTGCTACTAAAGAATATTACTTTTCCTTTTGTTTCTTTGGCAAAATTGCATGTTATCTCATTATCCTTATTTAAAACTACTATTCCATCTGCTGATTGATGTTTAAATATGTTTTTCTTAGCTTCTTGATATTCTTCATATGATTTATGAATATTTAAATGGTCTGGATATACGTTTGTTACAACTGATATATTGGGACTTATTTCCATATTCATTAATTGAAAACTGCTTAATTCTAATATTACAACATCGTCAGGTCTCATTTCTGATACTTTTGTAAAAATAGGTTTTCCAATGTTTCCACCTAAGAAACAATTATATCCAGCTTTTTTTAGTATTGCATATATTATTGAGGTTGTTGTTGTTTTTCCTTCTGTTCCAGTAATTCCAATAACCTTGCAAGGTGCCAATTTTAAAACCATTTCTATTTCTGATGTAAGCATTGCCCCTTGTTCTACTGCTTTTTCTATTTCTGGTTTATTAGGCATACAACTTGGTGATCTAAATATAATATCATAATTCTTTAATTTCTCAAGATTTGCTTCATCTATTTCTACTTCGTATCTATAATTATTTATTTTTTTCATAATCTCATCAGATAAAGGCTTTTTATCAAATACTGTTACTTGTGTGTTTGTCTTGTAAAAGTAGTCTAATAGAGGAATATTGCTAACCCCCATACCTATTATCGCTACTTTTTTGCCCTCTAAAAGTTTATTGAATTCTAATAATTTTTTATTCTCAAAATTCATTTTTATCACTTCCTTATTCTTTTATATATTTCCATTGCCGATTCTTTTGGACTATTACAATTAGTTACATCTACTTCTATAGTATTCTCATATTCTTTATAATATCCTGCTTTTTCTTGCAATTTATCTCTTTCCAAAATATGTTCCTTTAATTTTTCCATACTTATATTAGTATTCTTATATTGTATAGCTTTTCTTTCAATTCTTTTTTCTAAATCTGCCACTATAAAGAAATGATAATCCAAATTTGGATATATATTCACTAAATCTCTGCCAGATATTATTATATTAAATTTCTGTTTTAATTCATCAATTAGTTTTCTAGCAAATGCATATAGCTTTGTATTATCTGCATGCATCGCAACATTTGAGACTGCCATAGAAGCTTCATCAGATTGTAAATCATTTTCATCTATTTTTTCATTTCCTACATAAACTACACTCTCAAAGTTTTCTATTTTTATGTTAACATGTAACATATCCATTATTTTTTTAATATCTAAGTTTCCATTTTGCTTTTCTGCAATTTGCCTTAAATCAATTCCAGATTTCTTTATTGCTACAATTATTCCTCTATATAGATTTCCCCCATGTAATATTATACTATTTGGAATTAATTTTTGTAATTCTCTACATAATGATGTTTTTCCTGCTCCAACTAATCCTTCTATTCCTATTGTTATATTATCCATATTAGATCTCCTTTGTTTTTATTGTTTTTCTAAATATTTTGCCAAAAATTTCCCTGTATAGCTCTTTTCATTTTTCACTATCTGTTCAGGTGTACCTACACACAAAATAGTTCCACCATTATCTCCACCTTCTGGTCCCAAATCAATTATATGATCACAAGTTTTTATTAAATCCAAATTATGTTCAATTACAATAATTGTATTTCCTGTATCAACTAATCTTTGCAAAATATTTACCAATTTGTGTACATCTGCTATGTGTAATCCTGTTGTTGGTTCGTCCAAAATATATAAAGTTTTTCCTGTTGCTTTTTTTGAAAGTTCAGTAGCAAGCTTTACACGTTGTGCTTCCCCACCTGATAAAGTCGTAGATGGCTGTCCTAATTTTATATATCCTAAGCCTACATCATATAAAGTTTGTATTTTAGATTTTATTTTAGGAATTTTATCAAAGAATTCTAAAGCTTCCTCCACGGTCATGTCTAAAACATCGTATATTGATTTTCCTTTATATTTTACCTCTAAAGTTTCTTTATTATATCTTTTTCCATGGCAGACTTCGCATGGTACATAAATATCTGGCAAGAAGTGCATTTCAATTTTTAATACACCATCGCCGTTGCAAGCTTCACATCTTCCACCTGGCACATTAAAGCTGAATCTTCCCTTATCATATCCACGAACCTTTGATTCATTCATTTCAGCAAATATATCTCTTATTGTATCAAATACCCCTGTATAAGTTGCTGGATTTGAACGTGGGGTTCTTCCTATTGGTGATTGATCTATATTTACAATTTTATCTATGTTTTCAAGTCCTTTTACTTCTTTGCATTTTCCTGGTTTTTCTGTTGAACCATTTAATTCTCTTGCTATCGTTTTATACAAAATCTCATTTACCAATGTTGATTTACCTGAACCAGAAACGCCAGTAACACAAATAAACTGACCTAATGGAAATTTAACACTTATATTCTTTAGATTATGTTCTGTTGCGCCTACCACTTGTATAGATTTTCCATTTGATTTTCTTCTATGTTTTGGAACTGTTATCTGCTTTCTTCCACTTAGGTAATCTCCTGTTATTGATCCCTTTGTATTCTTAATTTCTTCTGCAGTTCCTTGTCCTATAACATATCCACCATGCACCCCTGCGCCTGGTCCAATATCTATAATTTGGTCTGCCGCATACATAGTATCTTCATCATGTTCTACTACTAGTACAGAGTTGCCTAAATCTCTTAATTTCTTCAAAGTTGCTATTAATTTATCATTATCTCTTTGGTGTAATCCTATACTTGGTTCATCCAATATATACAATACACCTGTTAACCCTGCTCCTATTTGTGTTGCTAAACGTATACGTTGAGCTTCGCCACCAGATAAACTTCCTGCAGGTCTAGATAAGGTTAAATATTCCAATCCAACGTCTATTAAGAATTGTAATCTCTTATTTATCTCTATTAAAATTTGGTTAGATATCATAGCTTGAGTTGGTGTTAAATCTAAAGAGTTTAAATATTCTTTAATTTCATTTATTGGCATATCAGTTAATTCATTTATATTTTTATTTCCAACTTTAACAGATAAGCTTTCCTTTTTTAATCTAGCTCCATGGCAAGTCAAACAAGGTGATTCACTCATATACATTTCGTAAAAAGCTCTCATCCCATTTGATTTTGTTTCATTATGTCTTCTTTCCAATGTGGGAATAACACCTTCAAATGGAGAAGAATATTTTCTTGTACCTGCTGCTGAAGTATATTCAAAATCTATTATCTCATCACCTGTACCATATAATATTTTATTTAAGAAGTCACGTGGAAGTTTTTTTATCGGAACTCCTTTAATCTTTACTCCATAATGCTTGGCAACACTTTCAAAATACATTTTTGCCATAGTATCGCCTTTTTTCATGGTACTACTCCCAAAAGCCTTTACTCCATCATATAAAGTTTTAGTTTTGTCTGGAATTATTAAGTCTTCATCAATTCTCATTATATAACCAATACCTGTACACTCTGGGCACGCACCAAATGGATTATTGAAAGAAAACATTCTTGGTGTTAATTCTTCAAAGCTAATTCCGCAATCAACACATGCATAGTTTTGACTGTATATTTTTTCTTCTCCGCCAACAACATCTATTGTTACTAAATTATTAGCATGTTTCATAGCTATTTCAACAGACTCTGTTAATCTTGAACGAATACCATCTTTAATTACTAATCTATCTACTATTAAATCAACATTATGTTTTTTCTTTTTATCTATATTTATTTCATCTTCGCTAATTTCATAAATTTGTCCATCTATTCTTGCTCTGACAAATCCTTCTTTTTGATATTCTTCTAATTGTTTTACAAATTCTCCTTTTCTTCCTCTAACAACTGGAGCTAGAACTTGTATTTTAGTACCTTCTTCTAACTGAAGAATATTATCTATAATTTGATCTATAGTTTGCTTCTCAATCTTTTTACCACAGTTTGGGCAATATGGTCTTCCTATTCTAGCATACAACAAACGAATATAATCATATATTTCTGTAACTGTTCCTACAGTAGAACGTGGATTTCTTGAAGTAGTTTTTTGGTCTATTGATATGGCTGGTGATAATCCTTCAATAGATTCTACATCTGGTTTTTCCATCATTCCAAGGAATTGCCTTGCATAGCTTGATAAACTCTCTACATATCTTCTTTGACCTTCTGCATATAATGTATCAAATGCAAGTGAAGACTTTCCTGAACCAGATAGTCCTGTTATTACAACTAGTTTATCTCTTGGGATTGTTAAATTTATGTTCTTTAAATTATGTTCTTTTGCGCCTTTTATAATAATATTTTCATTCATCACTTTCATTCCTCATAACTATTAATTTTCATCGTTATTATATCACATTATATCAAAATGTTACAATATATTTCATTTTATTACAATTATTTCATAATTATTTTTTATATGAAATATTGTTAAAAGTACTTGCTAAAAAATTCTTTTATATGTATATTATTCATTAGCAATTATTTAAACATAAAACAAAGGAGTAATAAAAATGGGATATATTAATGTTTATACAGGGCCTATGAAATGTGGCAAAAGTCAGAGAATTTTCAACGAATTAAAAAGGCAATTAATTGCTGGTAAAGATGTAAAAGTATTTAAGCCTTTAATAGATGATAGGTCTGGTATTAATGTAATCTCTACTAGAGCAGGAAATAGTATAAAAGCTAATTGTATAAAGGATATATCTGAATTACAAAATTATAAAGCAGATATATTTTTTATTGACGAATTTCAGTTTTTAAACGGAAATGTAGATATAATTCAAGAAATGGCTTCAAATGGTAAAAAGTTCTTTATTGCTGGATTAAATCTAACTTCTGAACGTAAACCATTTGGGAAAATGGGTGATTTAATGTGTATTGCCGATACCGTTGAAATTATGACATCCGTTTGTGAAGTTTGTAAATGTGATAATGCTGTTTTCTCTTATTATAAAGGTGAAAAAAGCGATGATATATTAATTGGTGATAATGAATATGTTCCAGTCTGCAGAGAGTGCTATTCAAAACTGTCTAATAAAGAAATCTCGTTAAATAAATTCAAGCATAAATCTAGTAAGTCAACAACTTTAGGAAAACTACTTGTTAATGACTTCTCTTATCAATATCATTTCTAAGTAAAAAAGGTATATACAAATTATTTTCCTGTATATACCTTTTTATTATTTAAAATTCTAATTTTTTATTAATCCAATCTTTCACTTCATCTATAGAAACTCGTACTTGTTCCATTGTATCTCTATCTCTAATAGTAACCATATTGTCATCTAGTGTATCAAAATCTATTGTTATGCAATAAGGAGTTCCTATTTCGTCTGCTCTTCTATATCTTTTGCCTATACTTCCTGATTCATCATAATCACACATGAACTCTTTTGAAAGCATCTCGTATACTTCTTGAGCCTTATCTGATAACTTTTTAGAAAGTGGCAATATTGCTGCTTTGTAAGGTGCTAAAGCTGGATGCAAATGTAATACAACTCTTGAATCACCTTCGCCTAAATCTTCTTCTTCATAACTATTGCATAAGAAAGCTAAAGCCACTCTGTCGCAGCCTAAAGATGGTTCTATTACATATGGAGTATACTTTTCGTTTGTTTCTGGTTCTTGGTACATTAAATCTTGTTTAGAATGTTCCATGTGTCTTGTTAAATCGTAATCAGTTCTATCTGCTATTCCCCATAATTCTCCCCATCCAAAAGGGAATGCAAATTCTATATCAGTTGTAGCTTTGCTATAAAATACAAGTTCTTCTGGGCTGTGATCTCTTAAACGAATGTTTTCTTCTTTCATACCTAAATTCAATAAGAATTTTTTACAAAATTCTTTCCAATATCCAAACCATTCTAGGTCTGTTCCTGGTTTACAAAAGAATTCTAATTCCATTTGTTCAAACTCACGAGTTCTGAATGTGAAGTTCCCTGGTGTTATCTCATTTCTAAATGCTTTACCTATTTGTGCAATTCCCATAGGCATTTTTCTTCTAGTTGTTCTAAGCACATTTTTAAAATTAACAAATATTCCTTGTGCAGTTTCTGGTCTAAGGTAAATTTGAGAAGTTGAATCTTCTGTAACACCTTGGAAAGTTTTAAACATTAAATTAAATTTTCTTATGTTAGTAAAATTAGTCTTTCCACAATCTGGACAAGGTATTTTATTTTCGTTAATATAATTTAGTAATTCTTCATCAGTCCACCCATCAGCAACTATATCTTTTCCTTGCTCATGTGACCATTCTTCTATTAATTTATCTGCTCTATGTCTTGTTTTGCATTCTTTGCAATCAATAAGCGGATCGCTAAATCCTGCAACATGACCTGTAGCAACCCAAGTTTCTGGGTTCATAAATATTGCAGCATCTAAACCTACATTATATTTATTCTCTTGGATGAATTTCTTTCTCCAAGCATTTTTCACATTATTTTTTAATTCAACTCCTAAAGGCCCATAATCCCATGTATTTGATAATCCACCATATATTTCTGATCCTGGAAATATGTATCCTCTATTTTTACATAAATTTACTATTTTATCCATACTATCTACCATATTCTTGTTCCAACTCCCTTTTTATATGTTAACTATATTATCACCTTGCAAATTGATTGTCAAGTTTTACCATTATGTACATATAACTGCTATTACAAGCATTATCTGCAATACTAACATTGCAGGCATTCCTATATAGAATCTTGCTTTCTTTGTTTTATGATGAAATATATACATTCCTGCAATTCCGCCAATACTTCCTCCAATTAAAGCAAGAATAAGGAGTGTGGATTCCTTTATTCTCCAGCTCCCTTTCTTTGCTTTTTGTTTGTCTATGAACATTGCCAAAAATGATATTAGGTTCACACACAACAAATAAATTATTATATTTTTTACTGTTAATATTTTTTCCATTATTTCCTCTCTAAGCAAATAAACTCATTTGATTACTTTGGCTCATTCCTTTTAAGCATCCTGCGTTTGTTAAAATTTCTATTACAGATTTTCCTATCTTCGAACGTATTTTTAAATCATCTATCGACATAAAGTCTCCATCCTGTCTTGCAAGTTGAATTCCTTGTGCTGCAACAGTCCCCAAACCAGGAATACTGTTTAGCGGAGGTATTATTCCTTCTTCTGTAACTTTGAATTTTATAGCATCTGAGTCATATAAATCTATCGGTAAGAAGTTAAATCCTCTTTCATACATTTCAAGTACAATCTCCAAAACGCCATATGTATCTTGGTCTTTTTTAGTTGCACCTTTTCCTGCAAGCTCTATTTCCTTCATCTTATTTTTTACTCTTTCTACTCCATGGCACATAATATCACTGTCAAATGCATCTGCTCTTATTGTAAAGTAAGCTGCATAATAAGCCTTTGGTTGATGGACTTTGAACCACGCTATTCTGAACGCATTGGTTACATATGCTGCAGCATGTGCTTTAGGGAACATGTACTTAATTTTCTTGCATGAACCAATATACCACTCAGGAATATTATATTCTCTCATAGTTGCTTCATGTGCTTTCCAACCTTCTGGGTCTTTAGATGGTTTTCCTTTACGAACAAATTCCATTATCTTGAATGCTTTTTGAGGAGGTAGCCCCTGTTTTATAAGATAAATCATTATATCATCTCTTGTACAAATTGCTTCATCCAGTTTTATTGTTCCTTCATCTATCAATGACTGTGCATTGTTTAGCCACACATCTGTACCATGTGATAAACCAGATATACGAATTAACTCTTCAAATGTTTTTGGTCTTGTATCTACTAACATTCCTCTAACAAACTTTGTTCCAAATTCCGGTACCCCATAGCTACCAACTTCACTATGGATTTGTTCTGGAGTAACGCCTAAAGCCTTTGTTGAGCTAAATATAGACATAGTTTCTTTATCATCCAATGGCACCTTTGTTGGGTCTATTCCTGTTATATCGTATAACATTCTTATCATTGTAGGATCATCGTGCCCTAGAATATCTAGCTTCAAAAGGTTTTGGTCTATTGAGTGGTAATCAAAATGGGTTGTGATTATATCTGATGTTGGATCATCTGCCGGATGTTGTACAGGGGTAAACTCATATATTTCTCTTCCTTTTGGAACTACTATAATTCCACCTGGATGCTGGCCTGTGGTTCTTTTTATTCCTGTGCAACCACTTGCAATTCTTATTACTTCAGCATTATTTATAGGTATTCCTCTTTCCTCATTATACTTTCTAACAAAGCCCATTGCTGTTTTCCCTGCAACAGTGCCAACTGTGCCAGCTTTAAAAGTTGTTCCTTTTCCGAAAATTACTTCCGTATATTTATGTGCTTTTGCTTGATATTCGCCAGAGAAGTTTAAGTCTATATCTGGTTCCTTGTCACCATTGAATCCCAAAAAGGTTTCAAAAGGTATATCAATCCCATCTTTTGCCAATTTGTGCCCACATTTTGGACAATCCTTGTCTGGCAAATCAAATCCATTTTTGTATCCATAATCTGTAAAATCTGAATACTTGCAATTTGGACATCTATAGTGTGGTGGCAATGAATTTACTTCTGTAATACCAGTCATGTTTGCAACAAAAGACGATCCAACAGAACCTCTGGAGCCAACAATATAGCCATCTTCATTTGATTTCCATACCAGCTTTTGAGCTATAATGTACATTACGGAGAATCCATTTTTTATAATTGAAGTTAATTCTTTATCAAGTCTTTCTTCTACTATTTGTGGTAATGGGTCACCATATAAATCATGTGCTTTCTTATATGCAATTTCTTTGATTGTTTTTTCACAGTCATTAATGTATGGAGGACATTTTTCTGGAGATATTGGGCTAATTTGTTCGCACATTTCAGCTACTTTGTTTGTATTAGTTACAACTACCTCGTAGGCTTTTTCTTCTCCAAGATAGCTAAATTCTTCTAGCATTTCTTCCGTAGTTCTTAAGTATAATGGTGCTTGTAAATCAGCATCTGCATAGCCTTGCCCTGCTTCCAAAATTCTTCTATAAACTTCATCTTGTGGGTCCATGAAGTGAACATCGCAAGTTGCCACTACCAATTTATCTAGTTTTTCTCCCAATGCTACAATTTTTCTATTTATATCTTGTAAAGCTTCCACATTTGGAACTACACCATTTCTTACTAAGAACATATTATTTCCTGTTGGTTGAATTTCC
Organism: uncultured Clostridium sp.; assembly: GCA_900553755.1. Classification (GTDB taxonomy): domain Bacteria; phylum Bacillota; class Clostridia; order TANB77; family CAG-508; genus UMGS1901. Next base: position 8,629 of record USEX01000007.1, on the reverse strand, counting down.
AAGTAATCATAATCATTAGCTATAGCTTCGATTTCTTCATCATCTTTGCCCATTTCTATAGCTTGATATAATTCTCCTGCTTCACAGGCACTACCTAGTATTAGGCCTTCTGAATATTGTTTGTATATTGACTTTAATAATAGTGGTTTTTTATAAAAATAATCCAAATGAGATATAGATATCAATTTATATAAGTTTTTAAGTCCCACATAGTCTTTTGCTAAAATAATTGCATGGAAACTCTTTAGCTTCTTAATATTTACATTTTCAGAAGCTATCTTCTTTAAATCATCTAATGTTTCTACACCTTTTTCTTTCAGCATATCAAGCATTACCTTAAATACTTTTACAGTTGTATCAACATCATCTAAAGCTCTGTGCGCAACAATTACTTCTATTCCTAAATTTTCAGCTATAATTCCTAATTTATACTTTTTATAATCTGGGAATAATTCTTTGGCTAGTCTTAATGTATCTAAATATGTATTATCTAAGTTTAGTCCCAATTGCTTAGCATTATATTTTAAAAACCCTATATCAAAATCTGCGTTATGTGCTACTAGCACACTATCTCCCACAAACTCTAAAACTTTTGGTAAGACTTTATCTATAGTTTCTGCATCTTTTACCATGTCATCTGTTATATTTGTTACCTCTACCACTCTCTGTGGTATAGGTTTTTCAGGATTTACAAAACATTCAAATTCATCTATTACTTCGCCATTCTTAACCTTCATTATTCCAATTTCAGTTATTTTTTCGGTTCTAAAAGATAAACCTGTTGTTTCCAAATCTAGCACACAATATGTAGTATCTAATTTCTGTCCCCTTGAATTAGAAACTGCAGGAATTTTATCTGGTACTAGATATGCTTCAACGCCATAAATAACTTTCATATCCGGATTATTTACTCCAAGCATTTTATGTGCATCTGGGAATGCTTGTACACTTCCATGGTCTGTAATTGCAATAGATTTCATTCCCCATTTCATTGCCCTTTTTATCAAGTCTTTTGCAGGTGTAATTGCATCCATTGTACTCATTTGAGTATGCATATGCAATTCTACTCTTTTTACTTTGCTTCTGTCCATTCTTTCAGAGCTTTTTTCTTCAGGTTCTTCAATTATAGCATTTGATATTACTCCTAACTCTTTAGCATATGGATCAAATTGTGCTGTTCCTATTACTTTTAATTTTCCGGCTTTTTTTAATCTTTTAGTTACACTATCTATTTTGTCTGCTTGCACAAATGCTTTGCAATTTATTGTATTTGTTCCATCATATAAGCTAAATATAACTAAGAATTTTCCATTTTTTAATTCTCTTGTTTTTATTCCTAAATTTATGTCATCATCTTTGTCATCCAATTTTATATTTAGTAATTTCCCTACAATTGTGACATTTCCGCTATCCACACTTATATCCGCAATTTTAGTTATTTGATCATTTACCTTTTGGTTTCTTCCATATATTAGTGGGCTTTGAGTATCTTCTTCTACTTGAGCAGGTATTTCTGTTTCTTTATTATTGCTTTGTTTTTCCACAGCTTTGCTTTCTTTTTTCTCTGTGCCATTTGCTACATTTCTATTTGATGTTTGTTTTATTGATTCATTTTCTATATTAGCTTGCGAAATCTGCGTTTCGACTTCTTTTAAAAGCCTGTCATCAATTAATTGAAAATCAGGCTTTACTTTACTAAGATTCTCTACATATTCAATTTTGTATTTGCTTTGATAAAAATTCTGAATAACTTCTAATATAATATTACTAAAATTATTGGCTTCTAAAAAGCTTTTTCCAGCTCCACCTAAGTTTACTTTAATTGTATTATTATTAATTTCTATGTTGCTGCCTTTTAGCAATGCTCTTGCCATCGGATGCCTTTTTGCCACATACGCTACAATCTCCAACCAATGTTCTTTAATTAAGTTATCAGTTTTTTCCTTACTAGTGCTAACCTCTTTTATTAGCCTAACACTTGCACATTGAACTTGAAAACGTTCTTCTATATATTTTTCAAATTTAAATATATCTTCTATCTTTATATCTTTTTCTGTAGATAATTCTAACTCTAATGTACCTTTTTTCTTGTATAAATTTATATTTTCTATTAATGCTTCGTTTAATTCAAAACTGTTTGAGTTATAATCTTTAAAAACTTCTTTTACGTTTTTCTTCTTTACTGTTTCCAAGATTTTCCTCCTTTAGAATATTCTTAAAATATCATTATATGTTATATAAAATGATATTGTTATTAATATTGCAAAACCTAGCAATTGTATTTTAGCTTCAGTTTCTTGTTTTATTGGTTTCTTTCTAATTGCTTCTATTAATAAAAATACTATTTTCCCTCCATCCAATGGCGGAAATGGCAATAAATTTGTTACACCTAAAGACATTGATACAAGTGCTAACATATAAACAAATTCTCTAATTCCATTTGTTTTAACTACTACTTCAGATATTCCCACAGGTCCCATCATCTGGTCTGCTGTAACTTTTCCAGTAAATAACTGCTTTACATTATCAGCTATTGAGAAAATAAAATCCGTAGTATTCCAAAATGCATAATACATCCTATTTGAAAAGTTTTCACTTTCCGGTTTGAATATTATTCCTAAAAAATAAGCTGATATGCCTTCAGATTCTAGCAAAGTTGGTCTCAAAACTATGTTTTTATATTCTCCATCTCTTTTTATTAGTAGTTTTAATTCATTACCTTGTGAATTTTGTATTTTTCTTGTTACATCACTTGATATTCTAACTTTTTTGCCATCTATTTTTATTATTTCATCATTAGCTTGTAATCCAGCTTGCTCTGCTGCATATCCTGGTACTATTTCCCCTATTTTAGTAAGAACGTAATTTTCTGAACTTGTGGATAGTCCAAAGTATACTATCATTGCGAAAATTATATTAACAGTTGCTCCTGCTAAAACAATTGCAATTCTTTTAGGAATACTTGCATTACTAAAAGAACGTTCTTCTTCAGAATGTTCTTCTTCTCCTTCCATACTAACAAATCCTCCTAGAGGTATAAGTCGTATAGCATATTTTGTTTCTTTGCCTTGCTTTTTCCATAGCGTAGGTCCAAATCCTATTGCGAATTCATTTACTTTTACTTTGCACATTTTTGCAACTATAAAATGTCCTGTTTCATGTATTCCTATTAAAAAACCTAGTAAGAATATAATCTTAATTGCACTTATTAAAACACTAATCAAAATTTAAAATCCTTTCTATAATATTAATAGCATCATAAAATATGTAAATGGAGCTATAAATATTAGGCTATCTATTCTATCTAGCATTCCTCCATGCCCTGGAATTAAATTACTATAGTCTTTAATTCCTGCATATCGTTTTATTACAGATGCTGATAAATCACCAATTTGACTTATTATACTTAATATTATTCCAAATCCAGCCATTATAAAGTAATTTATATTCATACCTGTAAACTTATTCACAGCAATTGTATATAATACCATACATAGAGTTGCACCTAGCACACCTCCGATGCAGCCTTCTATAGTTTTCTTAGGGCTGATATCTGTAAAGTGATGTTTTCCAATTGCTATTCCTACTAAGTAAGCAAAAACATCTGTCATCCATGACGCTATAAATAGGTACCAAATTAACCATTTGCCATTTACCATATTTCTTATTATTGGAACAAAAATTAAAAATAGCACTATATAGCAAACGCCAAAGAAAGTAATTGCTATATCTATAATATTAGTTTTTGTCTTTTTTAATATTGTCAAAAAGAACGATATTAATATTGTTAATGGAATTATTGCTCCAATCATATATAATGCATACTCTCTTGGTATTATATGTAAGAAACATATAGATAATGCAGCAATATACCCTATTGGTTTTACTGGATGGTGTCCTTTTTGTTCAAATGCATGAAATAATTCATGTATACATCTAATTGCCACTATTGCAGTAAACACGTCTACTACATATTTATTTCCAAATACAAATACTCCAAGCACCAATGGCAATATAATAGCGGATGATAAAATTCTTTTCATTATTTTCCTCCAAATTTTCTAGTCCTATGTTGATATTCTTTTATTGTTTCAAGTAAATCCTCATTACTAAATTCTGGCCAATATTTATTAGAAAATACAAACTCTGAATAGGCTATTTGCCATAACAAGAAATTGCTGATTCTTTGTTCCCCACTAGTTCTTATTACTAAATCGGGATCTGGCTGGCCTGCAGTATAAATATTATCTGCTATAGTCTTCTCTGTTATTTCTTCTATTGACATTTCATTTTCTTTTACTTTTTCTGCAATCTTTTTTGTAGCATTAACTATTTCATCTCTTCCGCCATAATTAAATGCAATATTTAATGTCATTCCTGTATCTTTCAATGTTTTCTCTTCAACTTTTAAAATTTCTTCTTTTATTTCATTATTAAGCTTGAAATCGGTTCCTATAACATTTATTTTTATATTATCATTATTAGCACTAGTTAAAAAATCCTTCAAGTAGAATTTTAATAGCTTCATTATTGCGCTTACTTCTTTTTCTGTTCTTTTCCAATTTTCTGTAGAGAAAGCATATACAGTCATATATTTTATTCCTATGCTATTGGCAAATTTAGCAATTCTTTTTAAATTTTCAGCACCTTCTTTGTGTCCTAATGATGCTTCTAATCCTCTTTGCTTTGCCCATCTTCTATTTCCATCCATTATTATAGCAATATGCTCTGGTAAATTATTATAATCTATCTCTTCCATTTTTATCCTCTCTAGCCTTATATTGACATTATTTCCTTTTCTTTTTCTTCTAGCATTTTATCTATTTCTGCTATCTTAGAATCTGTCATTTTTTGAATTTTTTCTTCAGCTGCAGATAATTCATCTTCTGTCATTTCACCTGCTTTTTGTGATGTTCTTGCAACATCTATTCCATCTCTTCTTACAGATCTAATTGCAACTTTAGCATCCTCGCCCATTTTTCTAATATCTTTTGCAAGCTCTTTTCTTCTTTCTTCTGTAAGCTCTGGAAATGCTAATCTTATTACTTTTCCATCATTATTTGGATTAATTCCTATATCTGCTTTTTGAATTGCCTTTTCTATTTCTTTTAATACGCTCATATCCCATGGTTGAATTACAATTAATCTTGGTTCAGGCACAGAAATTCCTGCAACTTGGTTTATTGGTGTTGGTACTCCATAATATTCTACCATTACTTTATTCAATATGTTAGGGTTGGCACGCCCTGCTCTAACCTCTGATAAATTTTCTGCGAATACGCTAATTGTTTTTTTCATTCTTTCTTCAATATCATTAAAATCCATAATCTTATACCTCACTTAAATTTATTTTTAATCTTCTATTACTAATGTTCCAATATGTTCACCTGTAACTGCCTTTACAATGTTCTCAGGTTCATCAATTCCAAATACCAATAATGGAATATTGTTATCTCTACATAATGAAATTGCAGTTGCATCCATTACTTTTAAATTTTTATTTAATACATCTGTAAAACTTATTTTTTCATATCTAATAGCATTTTTATCTTGTTTTGGATCTGCAGAATATACTGCATCAATAGTTTTACCTACTAAAATTATATCTGCTTCTATTTCAGCAGCTCTTAATGCAGCTGTTGTATCTGTTGTAAAAAATGGATTTCCAGTTCCACAAGCAAATATTACAATTCTGCCTTTTTCAAGATGTTTTATTGCTTTTCTTTTTATATATGGTTCTGCTATTTGCCTCATTTCTATTGATGTTTGAAGCCTTGTATACATTCCTTTTGCTTCTAACGCATCCTGAAGAGCTAAACCATTCATTACTGTTGCTAGCATTCCCATATAATCTGAAGTAGTTCTATCCATATTGGTTCCATTTCTGCCTCTCCAGAAATTTCCACCTCCAACGACAATTCCAACTTCTACTCCAAGCTTTTTTATTTCTTTAATCTTATCACAAATTTTCTCTATAAAATCTGGAGCGATACCTGTTTTATTGTTACCTGCTAAAGCTTCACCGCTTAATTTAAGTAAAACTCTTTTATACTTTACCTCTGCCATAATTTTCTCCTTTAACAATTTTTTATTATTCTATCATAGATTCAATAGAAATAACACATTTTTTAAAAATTTTTTATTTAATTTTATATTTTTTTCATTATTGTTTAAAATAATATTCAAAGGAAGGTATATCATGAATCAAATATTGATTTGTAAAAAATCAAAAATTAAAAATATTGTTTTAAAATCTGTCTTATATTCATCAATTTCATTCTCTTTAGTATTATTATTTTATCTTATTATTTATTATTATAATCTTACTAAAAACGAAATTATTTCAAAAAAGATGTTGTTATCTTATAATATATCTTCTCTTTATTACTCAGATAACCGTTACAAGGCTTCGTATATCAATAATTCCGAGCCATTAATTATTGGTACATTAGAAATACCTAAAATCAATTTAAAATATCCAATATTATCGTATTCTGATGAAGAGAATTTAAATATTTCACCCTGTAAGTTTGCAGGTCCTCTGCCAAATCAAATCGGAAATTTGTGCATTGCCGGGCACAATAATATAGATAATAGTTTTTTTGGAAAATTATACCTTTTAAAAATTGGAGATATTATAAGAATTTTTGACAACAAAAAAAATCACAAAGATTATGCTATTTACACCAAATATGAAATTGAAAAAAATAATTTTGAATGTACATCCCAAGATACGGCTGGGAAACGAATTGTAACTCTGATGACATGTAATAGCTTAAAGGATACTAGAATAATATTAAGAGCTGAAGAAACTTCTATATAATCATAAAAAGAGTAAACCGCTAGAGTTTACTCTTTCATAATGTTTTGTAATTACATATTATAATCACGAATTTTCTTATAAGCATATACTGCAGATATTCCACAAACTAGTAATAATGCAGATACTATATATATATCATTATCACCTGTCTTAGGTAATGTTGAAGTAGTGTTATTGTATGAGCTTATATTATTATTGGTTGTTGCTGGTATTACTGTAGTATTATTTGTTTCTGTGTTAGTAGTTGTATTTTCTGGTGCAACATTGTTTTCTGTTGGTTCAGTTGCTGTGTTACTTGCTTCTTCATTGTTTCCTGATGGAATTATGATACTTGTAGCAAATATCTCACTTGCTAAACTGCAGACTACTAGTACAATCATTATAATTACAAACAATTTTTTTGAATCATTTTTCATAATCTTAATTCTCCTTCGATTCCAATATAATAATATTATCTACATATTTAATTTTACTATTCTTTTTTTATATAGTCAACATATTTTTTTGACTTTTTTATTACATTTGCATTACTAATTGTTACAAATAAGAATATTTTATAAATAGTGGTTCAATATTATTCTTGTGTATATGGTAATACTGCTATTTGTCTTGCTCTTTTAACAGCTATTGCTATATCTCTTTGATGCTTTGCGCAAGCACCTGTTGCTCTTCTTGGTAAGATTTTGCCCTTATCATTAATGAATTTTTTTAATTGGTCTGCATTTTTATAATCTAAAACTAAATCTTTATCTGCACATAATGGGCATACTTTTTTTCTGATTTTTCTAAATCTTGGATTATAATCGTCATCACCATTGTTATTTCTTCTATTATTTTGCTTTCTCTCTGCCATTTCCATTTCCTCCCTATTTATTTAATTTAAAATGGTAGGTCATCCCCTGAAGAAACTGAAAATTCTGAATCCGTATTTGCTGAAGAATCTCCTCCGAAAGTAGAATCAAAATCGTTCATTCCTCCATCTCTTTTTGTATCTGCAAAGTATGTCTCCTCTGCAATTACTTCTGTTACATAATGTTTTTGTCCTTGTTCGTCATCCCAAGTTCTTGTTTGTAATCTTCCTATTACTGCAACTTGTTGACCTTTTTTAAAATACTTGCTTACAAATTCACCTGTTTTATTCCAAGCTACTATGTTTATAAAATCAGCTTGTCTTTCTTCTCCTTGGCGTGCAAATCTTCTATTTACAGCTAGTGAAAAAGATGCAACAAGTGTGTTGCTTGTTTGAGTATATCTTACTTCTGGATCTCTTGTAAGTCTACCCATTAATATTACTTTATTCATATATGACCTCCATTATAATGTTTGTTTTTAATTATTCGTTTACATTAATTGTCATAAACTTAATAACATCATCAGTAATTCTGTAATTTCTTTCTAATTCTGCTATTAATTCTGGATTAGCTTCAAAGTAGAATACGGCATAATACCCTTCTTTATTTTTCTTTACTTCGTAAGCTAATTTTTTCTTACCAAGTATATCTACTTTTTCTACTTTACCATCTTCATTAATCATAGCTGTGAATCTATCTGTTAATTCTTTAACTTTTTCTTCTTCAACAGCTGGATTAATAATGATAATACTTTCGTATTTATTCATTATCTTCACCTCCTTATGGTTTTATAAACCTACATATTTCATGTAAGTAAGGAAAACAGTGTTTTCACACTGTTTTATTTTAACACATATGTAATTTATTTGCAAGACTTTTTTATTTTATTATGAATTACTCTATAATTCATTTGTGATAATGTCTTAATAAATCATTTGAGAAAATGTCTCAATTA
>USEX01000006.1 GCA_900553755.1 uncultured Clostridium sp. | reverse complement strand
GAAGTAGATTTTGTTGTAACTAAATCCCATATTACTTTGAAAATTTGAATAGCAACCCATGTAAAAAATGGAACTATTATATATCTGTAATCATTATAAAAATTCATTGTATTTCCTCACTCTAGTCTTCGTTTGCCACAAAATCTACTTCTTTTAAATCTTCACCATCTCTTACAAGCATTGTGATTTTTTTCTCTGCTTTTTCTAAAATATCATTACATGCTTTTGATAGCTTCATTCCTTCTTCAAATTTTTCAACAGATTCGTCCAACGTTAATTTTCCATCTTCTAATTCTGTTGATATTTTTTCTAATTTTTCCATAGCTTCTTCAAAATTTAATTCTTTTTTATCACTCATTTTTATTATCCTTTCACTAAGAAATAATTGCTTTTACATCTCCATCTGCAAACTTTACGTTTATTTTATCATCCTTCTTTAATTGCTTTGCAGATATTATTACATCTTTATCTTTCTCATTATCTAAAGACACTATACTGTATCCTCTTGCTAATGTTTTTAATGGGCTCAATGCATCCAATTTAGCCACTCTTTTTACATATTTAGTCTTTTCTTCTTTTATTTTATTTGAAATGCTGTTTTGCAATTTTTTTACTTTCATATCTAGCACCATATATTGCTCATTTATTTTTTGCAATGGATTGGTAAAAACTTGTTTTGTCATGCATTTTTCATATTCCAATCTCATTAATTGTAATTTCTTCTTTAATGCTAGTTTATTTCTATTCTGATAATTGCTTAATAATTCTTTCACATCATCTATTTTCTGTACTGCCAACTCTGCCGCTGCAGATGGTGTTGGTGCTCTTAAATCTGCCACAAAATCTGCTATTGTAAAATCTGTTTCATGACCAACTGCTGATATTATTGGAATTTCAGATTCGTATATTGCTCTTGCAACAATTTCTTCATTAAATGGCCATAGGTCTTCTAATGAACCTCCTCCTCTGCCAACAATTAAAACATCTGCTAGTTTGTTTTCATTCATAAATTTGATACCATTTACAATTTGCTCAGCTGCTGTTGAACCTTGTACTGGTACTGGATACAACCTTATATGTACATTAGGATTTCTTCTAGTACTTACATTTATTATATCCCTTATTACAGCACCTGTACTTGCAGTTAATACTCCAATCGTTTTCGGCATATATGGAATTTTCACTTTATGTGAAGCATCAAATAATCCTTCATCTTCTAATTTTAATTTTAGCTTTTCATACGCTTCATATAGGCTTCCCAATCCATCTTGTTTCATCGCTTTAGCATATATCTGGTATACTCCATCTCTTTCAAATACAGATACAGAGCCTAAGATAACTACTTTCATTCCATCTTTTGGAATAAAAGATAAATGTGCTGTATATGTTTTGAACATTACACATTTAATCAATGATTTTTCATCTTTTAAAGTAAAATACATATGACCTGTATAATGATTCTTGAAATTTGAAATTTCACCTTTTATCAGCACATTGTTTAATCTTTCATCATTATCTATTTTTTCTTTTATATATTTATTTAAATCAGCTACTGTTAATATCTCTGGGCTAACTTCCACTATTTATTCCTTCTTCTTTTAATTTTCTTCTTGTACAACACTTGCCAACACACCATTAATGAATGAAGCAGATGTATCTTCACCATAAACTTTAGCATATTTTACAGCTTCATTTATTGCAATTTTGTATGGCAACTCTCTATATTTTATCTCATATATAGCTAATTTTAATAAGGCTAAATCAACAGTAGAAATTCTTTCTATTGTCCATCCTTTTTTTAAATTTTCTGATATTATTTTTTCTATTTCTTCTTCATTTTGCTTTATTCCGCCTGCAATGTCTTTTACATATTCTCTTGTTTTAATATCTTCTATATCATTGCAATCTAAAAATAATTTTACTTGATTTCTGCTATTTTGTTTTTGTATTTCTTGGCTATATATGTAGCAAAATGCTAACTCCCTACTTGTTCTTTCTTCCATTTATTTCCCCTTATAATCTATCTATAAAATTCTTTAATTTTTCTTTTACTTCTGTTTTATTTCTTTGTATATAATTTCCTATAAAAATTCCAAGTGCTATGAAAATAATCCACATTATTAAATCATATAAACGAGTACACAAAATTAAAATTGCAACAAGTGCTCCTATTATTGCTCCTCCATATGTTTCTAAGAATTTTTTTATATTTTCCATATTAAACTCTTTCCCTTCAATATAAAACTTCTCTTAAATATTAATATTTTCTGCTTTTGATTCTACTATATTTTTTATTCTTATATTTATGCTTGTAACATCTAAGTCTATAGATTCTTTTATTTTTTCTTTTATTTTTATTTGTAAGTTATTGCTTAGCTCTTTTATTATTGTGTTGCTTGTTGCTTCTATTGTTAATACTATTGATAAATTATTTTCTTTATCTAAATGAACTCTTGTTTGACAGTTTTTTGCACCTTCAAATCCTGCAACAACTGCATTTATCATGCTTATCAAAGTTTCTTTTGTTATTAACAATTTTCCATCGTCATTTTCAAGCAATATGCCATCATTATATCTTTCTTCGCCTTTTGAAACAGAGCCAAAAAACAATGCTTTCAATGCTAATAATATAAATATTACATTTACTCCTAGTAAAACATTACATGTAACTTTGTTTGCTAAGGCATCTGTGAATAATAAATTTATTGTTGCTAAATTAACCCAGCCAAATATTGTTAAACATGTAATTATTGATATTATTAATATAATCATAGAAAATAATACTAATGCTAATTTATCTAAAAATTTCATTTAAACTCTACCTTTCTTATTAGATATTAGAAGTTGGATGTTAGATCCAACTTCTATTAAATTAATTTAATTAGTTTTCTGAATCTGTGTCATCTGCTTCTGTATTTGCTTCTGTATTAACACCTTGAACATGTACATTAACAGCTGTTACTTTTAACCCTGTCATTCCTTCTACAGCACTCTTTACTCTATTTTGTATATCAAATGCTATATCTGGAATTCTTACTCCATAATCAACTATAATATTTACATCTATCTTTGTTTCTTTCTCTCCAACATCAACTTTTATTCCCTTTGATAGGTTTTTCTTACCACTTAAAACTTCAGAAATTCCGCCTGCAAATCCGCCTGCCATTGCAAATACTCCTGGAGCATCAGCTACAGCCTTTCCAGCTATAACAGCAACAACATCATCTGATATTTTTATTGTATTTGTTTCCCCTTGAGTGTTTTCTACAACCACTTCATTTTCTTTTACATTTTCTTCATTTTCCATAATAATATTACCTCCATTATTTATATTTATAATAAATATTATACCATATATAGTATATCAATAACCAAAGTTTTTTACAAGATTTTAAAATAAGTTTTGTAAATATTTATTTAGTTTCTACAGTCATTGAATAAGTTGAGTATTTTCCAACCACATCTGTTGCCTTTACTATCAAAGTATATTTTGTTTTTGCTTTTAAGTTTTTAAAAGAATGCTTGTATTCTACTGAGTTATTAGAATCTGCATTTGTTGGATACCATGTTTTTCCATCTATTGTATACTCTATTTTACTTATTCCGCTGCCTTTTTCCGTAACTTCTGTCCAAACATCAAAACTACTAGATGTTAAATTTATTATTACTACATTATTTATTACTGGTGCAACAGTATCAGTTTTTTCTATCACTCCATCATCATTACCTGCCGTAGAATCTGATTTTATCTCATCAATTTTACCTTGCATTTCATTTTCTGCATCTATTTCATTATGTTTTGCCTCTTTGGTTTTATCTAAAAAAGCATTATTGGCCACAGTAGCCGTTAGCACAACTCCTGATAAAATCATCAATACAGCAATTGTTATTACTAAGCTAACTAAGGTTATTCCTTTATCACCATTTTTAATCATAAGTTCTTCTCCATTAATTTTTTAAATTTTGAAATATTTCTCCAGCATTGATTGAGTTTCCTCTCAAAAAATCTAATATATTCATTTTTCTTGAGTTTTCCCCTTGTATTTCTATTACCGAAATTATATCATTATTGCATTTTATATACAAGCCTTGTTTTGCATTTGAAAATAAAACTGTACCTGGTTGCACTTTTTTTATATAATCCATGTATTCATTCATTTCATTATACTTTTGAGCAAGCTCTTCTGTGGTTAATTTTTCTACTTTCCAGAATTTTATTTTCTTTCCGTTTAAATACGTATATGCACCCATAATTGGATTTAATCCTCTAACTAAATTTTTTATTTGTGTTGCATCCTTTTTGTCCCAATCTATGTTTGCCATTTCCTTATGTAGCATTGGAGCCATAGTAAAATCTTCAGGTTGTTTTTCTCTTGGCGCTGTTCCATCTTCAATTTTTTCAACAGTTTCCACCAACAATTTTGCTCCTATTTTGCTCAATCTCTCCCAAAGCTCTCCAGTAGTTTCGTCTTCACCTATTTGCACTTCTTTTTTCAGAATCATATCTCCTGTATCCATTCCTTCGTTCATGTACATAGTAGTAATTCCTGTTTTTTTATCACCATTAAGTACTGCCCACTGTATTGGAGCAGCTCCTCTATATTGTGGCAATAGCGAGCCATGAACATTTATGCATCCCATCTTTGGAATTTCCAACAGCTCTTTAGGTAAAATTTTTCCATAAGCAACTACGCATATCAAATCTGGATTTATTTTTTTCACTGTATTTAAAAACTCTTCGTTATTTCTAACTTTTTCTGGTTGATACACTTCAAGGTGCTTTTCTAATGCATATTCCTTAACTGGCGAGGCAATCATTTTCATGCCTCTTCCCTTTGGCTTATCTGGATTTGTTACTACTCCAACTATATTATACTTGGCTTCATATAGTGCCTTTAATGACTCCATCGCAAAATCTGGAGTTCCCATAAATAAAATTTTCAACATCTATCAACAATTCTCCTATTTTAATCATTCTCTTCTGGCTTTATATATTCTAATGTTCCTGGAATCATATTATCCACAAAAAGTATTCCATTTAAATGATCTATTTCATGAGCAAGTGCTTGTGCAAGTAAATCTTTGCCCACTATTTTTACTTTTTTACCCTCTTCATTTAAAGCTGTAACAGTTACTTCTTTAGGTCTTATAATTTTTGCATATTCATTTGGAAAGCTTAAGCAGCCTTCTTCCACTTCTTGTTCTCCTTTTGCTTTTATAATTTCTGGATTCACTAATTTTAGAGGTTCGCTTCCATCATATAAATCTATTACTATAACTCTTTTTAAAATTCCTACTTGTGGTCCAGCAAGCCCTACTCCATTATATTTATGCATAGTCTCCACCATGTCATCAAGTAGCTCTTTTATTTTTTCATCAACTACTTCTACTACTCTAGATTGTTTTCTTAATATCTCATCATCCGACATTCTTATTTGCCTTATTGCCATTGCTTTTTCTCCTTCCATTTATAGCATATTTGTTGGATTTATATCACATATGATTCTTAACTTGCTTTTATCATTTTTTGCTATTTCCTTATTAGCTTTTTCAAAGGTTTCATTCAGCATACTCACTATCTTTTCATTAAGCTTGCATTTTATTATTATTCTCCATCTTATTTTATTTTTTATTTTATCTATTGGCGATGGAACCGGCTTAAATATGTGAATATCTAAGTTTTGTTTTGCTTTTTGCATATCTATGTATTTGTAAATTTTATTGGATATTTTTTCTACTTCACTAACATTTTTTCCGCTAATACCAATTAATATTATATCACAAAATGGCGGATATCTCAATTGTTTTCTTATTTGTATTTCTGTATTATAGAACTTTTTATAATCTTGGCTTTTTGCATATTGAATACTAAAATTATCTGGGTTATAAGTTTGTACTATTACATTTCCTTTTTCTTTTTCTCTTCCGGCTCTTCCCGCTACCTGGGTTAATATTTGGAATGTTTTCTCACTTGCCCTATAATCGTCTATATTTAAACTGCTATCTGCAGCAATAACTCCCACTAGAGTAACCTTTGGAAAATGGTGACCTTTTACTACCATTTGTGTTCCTATTAATATGTCTATTCCTTCGTTTCTAAACTTTCCAAGTATTTCTTCATGCGAATTTTTTTTGCTTACTGTATCAACATCCATTCTTATAGTAGACGCTTGTGGAAACAATTTATTTATTTCAGCTTCCAGCTTTTGAGTTCCAGTTCCAAAATATCTAATATTTTTGCTACCACAATCAGGGCAAACCGTTATTGCTTTAGTTTCATAACCACAATAATGGCATTTTAATTTGTTTTCATTTAGATGATATGTAAGTGTTATATTACAGTTTTTACATTTAGCAGTATATCCACAATCTCTGCACATTATAAATGTAGAAAAGCCTCTTCGGTTTAAGAATAATATTGTTTGTCTCTTATTCTTAAGATTTTCCTCGATTTTTTCATGTAAACTTGTACTAATCATTGATTTATTTCCATTAGCAAGTTCCTGCCTAAGATCTACTATTTCTACATCTGGCAAGCTTGAATTATTTGCTCTTTTGGTAAGCTCCAATAGCTCTATTTTTCCATTTAGTGCTTTATAGTATGTTTTCAAATCCGGTGTAGCACTTCCTAAAACAAAAGGTATGTTGCTTTTTTTGGCTATATAGCTTGCAATATCTTTTGCATTATATCGTGGGTTTGTTTCAGATTTATAAGATTCATCATGTTCTTCATCTATTATTATTATTCCTAAATCCTTTACTGGTGCAAAAATTGCAGACCTAGCCCCAATTACGATTCTTGCTTCTCCTCTTTCTATCTTTTTCCACTGGTCATATCTTTCTCCCACAGATAATTTGCTATGTAGAACTGCTATTTTATCTTCACCAAATCTACTTATAAACCTATCAACTGTTTGTGGTGTTAAAGATATCTCAGGCACTAACATTATGCTCGTTTTGCCATTTAGCAAAGCTTTTTCTATTAATTGAATATACACTTCTGTTTTTCCCGAACCAGTAACACCAAATAATAGAAATTCGTCATACTCATCAAAATCCATGCAAGCAGCTACTTTTTCATATGCCTCCTGTTGCTCTTGTGTTAATTTTAAATCTGTGCTTTTTTCCACAATTTTATGAATAAATGGATTTCTTTCTACTTCTTTACTAATTATTTCTATATAACCATTTTTTTCTAATGTTTTTATTACTGCATTTGAAACATCTGCAAAAGCCTGTAAATCTGTAGTAATCGTTCCATCATTTTCTTTTAAAAATCGTAAAGCTCTTATTTGCTTATCAGACTTTATTTTCTTGTTTTCTATATCCTTTTCTATTTCATCTTCATCTTTTTTTAAATATACAAAATTTTGAAGTTTATCTGATATTCTATTTTCAAAATTTTTAGTAGTTGTTCCTGGAGGAAGCATTAATTTTACACAATCTGATACATTGCAGAAATATCTGTGTGCCATTATTTTTGCTAGCTCCATCTTTTCTTCTGATAAGCAGCCTTTTTCTTCCACACTATCTATTGATTTGAGTTTGTATTCCGATTTTTCCTTTATTCCTATTACAAATCCTTCTTCTAATTTTTTCATATTGCCAAATGGCACAAAAACTCTAGTTCCAATATTTACTCTACTTTCTAGCTCAACTGGAATTGTATAATCAAATATTCTATTTAAGTTTTTTACATTACTATTTATTATTACTTCTGCTATCATTTTTCTTTCCTTTGGCTGTATTTTATCATACATCTTTTTTGAAGTAAAGAAGAACAAATTGCTTTGAATTTGTTCTTTTAATTTTATTTTATTTAGTTTTTAGCCATTCTTTGTATTCTTCTATAATCTTTTCAGCCACTGTTTCTGGGCTTTCATTTGTTGTATCTATTATTAAATCGTAATTTGATAAATCTTCTTTTCTAACATTGTATAGGTTGTAATATCTTGCGTTTTCCAACTCATATCTTTTCTTCATGTCTGCTTTTTGCTCTTCTACAGAATTAAATTTCTCTGTATCTTTTCGTTCTGCATCTTCAAAAGCTCTCCTTGCTGCCACATCTAAATCTACTGTTAAATACACCTTAAAAGATTCAGGCACAGCATACCAGCCAAGCCTTGCATCTATCACAAATTTATCATGCTCTTTAGCATATTCGGCAGCACTGTTTTCTATCTGCCTATCTATTTCCGGATGGTCTTCAACATATTTATTAAAAGTGGTAACATCCATACCACTTTCTTTAGCTAGCTTTCTGAAATAGTCACCATTTTTATATATTGTATATCCTAATTTCTGCTTTAATATATTAGAAACAGTTCCTTTTCCACTAGCCAATTCGCCACTTAATGAAATTATTTCTTTTTTTTGCATTATTCTTCTTCCTCGCATACAGTAACTTTTCCATCTTCTATTTCATCTGCAGCTATTGAAACTGGTGCTACATCATCAGTTTCTGATAATACGTCACTTCCTGTTGAAATTTGTCTTGCTCTTTTTGCTGTAGCAATTACTAAAGTATATCTATTATCTACTTTTTCTAATAATTGTGCAACTGTTGGTTTTGTCATCATAATAAAATTCCCCCTTTTCTATTTCTCGTCCTCTACCGAACTATTATCCAATCTACTAGCAATTGTTTCTGGCTGTATTGCCGATAAAATAATGTTTCCAGAATCCATTATCAACACTGCTCTAGTTTTTCTTCCGCACGTTGCATCTATTGCAGTGCCTTTATCCTTAGCATCTTGTACTATTCTTTTTATTGGTGCCGCGTCTGGGCTAACTATTGCTATTACCCTACTCGACGAAACAATATTTCCAAAACCTATATTGATAAATTGCATGGTTTTTCCTTCCTTTTATTTTCATATCTATTCTTTAATTTTACTACACATTAGCCGATAAGTCCAGTGTTTTTAGATATTTAATCCTCATCAATTATTTCTTTTACATCACTAATAGTCTTTTTATATTCTTTTTTTGCATAAATTGTCATAAAAATTGCTTTTATAATGTAGTAAGCAATTATTACTGCAGAGGCTATTATTATATAGCTCATAAATATATCTTTGTTTATTATATACACATAAATTGATATCAAACTTATAATTGCCGTTATTAAGATTTCAATTCCATATAAAGTAAGTGTACCACTATCTTTACTATATGCGTTTTCAAATATTATTATTGATACCGCTATTAGTGTTAAGCTAAATACTTTTAAATCTGTTATAAGTACTTCACCTTCTATATGTAAAAAGCCTAAGTTTACAAATATAAAATATAATGTTATTGCACACGCCACTAAAATATTTAATCCTATTTTACTATATAGCTTTCTTTTTTGCTCTTTAGGCATTTTCTTTTTTGCTTCTATTTTCTTCGCTATTTCCTCAGGATTATATGTTTTTTTCTTTTTGTTTTTAACTACTTCTTCTTTTTTATCTTCGCTTTCTTTTTTACTTATTTCTTTTTGCTTCTCTTCTACTAGTTCTACCTTTGCCAATTGCTCTGCAAGTATTTTATCTATTCTTTTATCTTCTTTTTTTGCCTGCTTAGTAGCTTTCTTTGCACTACTAGGTGCTTTTGTTGTAGTAGTTTTCTTTGTTCTAGTAGTAGTTTTTCTAGTTCTGCTTGTTGTTTTTGTATCAGTAGCAGTTTTACCTGCCGTTTTTTTAGTTGTTTCACCTTCTTTTTTAGTTGTAGTTGCTTTTTTTGTAGTGCTTTTCTTTGTAGTTTGTTTCTTGTTTTCTACATTTTTCTCTTGTGGCTTCACTGTTTTTTTTCGTGTTCTAGTACTAGTTACTTTCTTTTCTTCCTCTGCCATTTTTCACATTCCTTTCTTATTCTTGCTCACTATCTTCTAGTTCATAAATTATATTGCTTGCCATCACTAGCCCTGCAGTTTCAGTTCGCAATATTCTATTTCCTAAGCTTACAAATTTTACTTTGCTGCTTTTACTTAGTTCTTCTATTTCCTTTTCATCTATTCCGCCCTCGGGTCCTATTACAATCCCTATTTTATATTCTTTATTTTTAGGTATTTGTTTTAATTCCTTTTTTAATGTATTACTTTTCTCTTTTTCATATGCTACTATCACTTCATCAAGCTCTTCTAATCCTTCTAATAAATCGCTTATAATTTGAATATTTTCCACCTTCGTTATAGTATCTCTCATCGATTGCTTTGCTGCTATTTGAGCAATTTTATTCCATCTTTCTATCTTCTTAAATAAATCTTTGCCATCAAATTTTACTACACATCTTTTCATTTTTAGTGGAACTATATTGCACACTCCAATTTCAGTAGCCTTTTGTATTATCAGTTCCATTTTATCAAATTTAGGTAACCCTTGAAATATAGTTATATGTACATTTGATTCAGTATTGCTTTCCATTTGTTCTAGAATCTTGCACTCCACATTATCTTTCTTGTAATCTGTTATTTCCACTCTATAATTAATCCCGTCCTCAAAATCGCAAACTCGCAGTTCATCACCTTTGCCATTTCTTAGCACATTAATAATATGATTTACATCTTCCCCTTTTATATTCACTATTCCATTATTTATCTGATTTTTTTCCACAAAAAATTTTGGCATAATATATCTCCTATTTTTACTTAGTATATTATACCAAAATAATTGTTTTATTTTCAAGTGTTTTTAATAATTAGTTTTCTCCAACCCATTCTATTGCTCTTAATCAAAATGGACTTCCAAATAGGCTTCCTGCAATTTCGTTTTCTTTTTTATGAATTATTATTTGGCTAGCTCCTGTTGCATTAATAAATGCTCCATCATCCATTACATAATTTGGATTTTCAGTATCTATGGTTAAGTTTATATTATAGTTTCCTAATGCGAACATTGAATTTATAGAACTTACTAATTTTCCCATCTCAACATTTCTTAGACTATAACAGGTACTAAAATATTAGATTTTTTCTAACATTTTAGGTGTATTTAATTATCTTTATTTGCTTTATCCAAATATTCCTCTTTTCTTTACTGGTGGTTGTTCATTCATTGTTTTTGCCAATTCTACTAAAAGTTCTCTTTGTTCCTTTGTTAGTCTCTTTGGAACTTGTACTTGAACTGTAAATATTAGATTTCCTTTGCTGCCAGAATTTATATGAGTAAATCCTTTATCTTTTATTGTGAATTTTGTACCACTTTGAGTTCCTTCTGGAATTTTATATTTTTCTGTTCCGCCTATTACTAATGGTATCTCAAGTTCAGCACCTAAAGTTGCTTGTGTAAATGTAATCGGAATATCACAATATATATTGTCTCCCTGTCTTGTAAAAATACTATGTTTCTTTATATGAACAGTTATATATATATCACCATTTTCTCCGCCATTTTTACCTGGCTCGCCTTCACCACGAAGAACAATTGTCTGTCCATCATCTATACCTGCTGGTATTTTTACATTCAATTTTGCTTGTTTTCTTACTGTTCCTTTACCATAGCAATTAGAACATACTTCTTTTATTATCTTTCCTGTTCCGTGGCAATTAGAACATGTAGTTTGAACTCTCATTTGTCCTAACAATGTAGTTTGCATTTGTGTTACAGTTCCTTTTCCACCACACATAGAACAAGTTTCTATCTTTGTTCCTAGCTTAGCTCCACTACCACCGCAAGTATCGCACTTTTCATCTCTTGTAATAGTGAATTCTCTAGTTACTCCAGTATATGCATCTTCAAAAGATAAATCCATATTATAACGTAAATCTGTACCTTTGGCAGCTCCATTTTTCTTTCTACTAGTTCTGTTTCCTCCAAATCCGAATATATCTCCTAAATCTCCAAATATATCTCCCATATCAAAGCCATCGAATCCAGAAGTAGTATAAGAATAATATCCTCCTTGACCTCCGAAAGGACCTCCAGCTCCGCCAAACCCTTGGCTAGGATCTGCGGTTCCAAATTGGTCATACATTTTTCTTTTTTGAGAATTTGATAATACTTCATATGCTTCATTTACTTCTTTAAATTTTGCTTCTGCTTCTTTTTTATTATCAGGGTTGGCATCAGGGTGATACTTTTTTGCAAGACGTCTGTATGCTTTTTTTAATTCGTCGTCTGTTGCATTTTTGCTAACACCTAAGACTTCATAATAATCCTTCTTCTCAGCCATTACTTTCTCCTTTTCTTACTCTTCTCCTAATAGTGATTTTCTGTTTTAGCATAATGATGTTAATCGCCCAAAAAGGGGCGTCCCTATTGGGCGATTTTTATTATTTATTTTCGTCTTTCTTATCTTCTTCTACTTTATAGTCTGCATTATACACATTACCATTTTCATCTGTCTTAGGTCCTTCAGCTCCTGGGTTTGCACCATTTGCTCCATTTGGATTTGCTTGGCTATATAATTTTTCTGTAATAGAATAGAATACTTTTGTTAAGCTTTCTGTAGCTTCTTTAATTTTTTCCACATCACTACCTTCTAGTGCTTTCTTTACATTATCTATTTCTGTATTAGCCTTTGCTTTTTCTTCTCCGCTTATTTTATCTCCTAATTCTTCTATTGTTTTTTGACAATTGTAAACTAAGCTTTCTGCATTATTTCTAACTTCTATTTCATCTTTCTTCTTCTTATCTTCTTCAGCATGAGCTTCTGCATCTTTTACTGCTTTTTCAATATCAGCATCTGTTAGGTTTGTTGAAGCTGTAATAGAAACTTTTTGTTCGTTTCCTGTTGCCATATCTTTTGCAGATACGTGAACTATACCGTTAGCATCTATATCAAATGTAACCTCAATTTGTGGTACTCCTCTTGGTGCTGCTGGAATTCCTGTTAATTGGAATCTTCCTAATGTTTTGTTGTATGCAGCCATTTCACGTTCACCTTGTAATACGTGTACTTCAACTGATGTTTGACCATCTGCTGCTGTTGAGAATATTTGTGATTTCTTTGTTGGTATTGTTGTGTTTCTTTCTATTAATTTTGTGAATACTCCACCATAAGTTTCAATACCTAATGATAATGGTGTTACATCTAGTAATACTAAATCTTTAACATCTCCTGATAATACACCACCTTGAATAGAAGCACCAATTGCAACACATTCATCTGGGTTTATTCCCTTATCTGGATCTTTTCCTGTTATTTTCTTAACTTCTTCTTGTACACATGGAACTCTTGTTGAACCACCAACTAATAATACTTTGTGAATGTCAGCTGCTGTAACTCCCGCATCTTTCATAGCTTGCTCTACTGGTATTCTTGTAGCATCAACTAAATCTCTGATTAATTCTTCGAATTTAGCTCTTGTTAATGTTACATCTAAGTGTTTTGGTCCTTGGGCATCTGCTGTGATGAATGGTAAGTTAATTTGTGTTTGTTGCATTCCAGAAAGCTCTATTTTAGCTTTTTCAGCAGCTTCTTTTAAACGTTGCATAGCCATTTTATCTGTTGATAAATCTATTCCGTTTGATTTTTTGAATTCTGATACAAGGTAATCTATAATTCTTTGGTCAAAGTCATCTCCACCTAAATGTGTATTACCATTTGTAGCAAGAACTTCAAATACACCATCACCGATATCAAGTATAGAAACATCGAATGTTCCACCACCTAAATCGTATACCATTATTTTTTGGTCTTGGTCTTCTTTATCCATACCAAATGCTAAGGCTGCAGCTGTTGGCTCGTTTATAATTCTTAATACTTCAAGTCCTGCAATTTTGCCTGCATCTTTTGTAGCTTGTCTTTGGCTATCAGAGAAGTATGCTGGTACTGTTATAACAGCCTGTGTAACTTTTTGTCCTAAATAATTTTCTGCATCTGTCTTTAATTTTTGTAATATCATTGCAGATATTTCTTGTGGTGAAAATTCTTCTCCTTCTATTTTTACTTTTTCAGCTGTTCCCATTTTTCTTTTTATTGATATAACTGTGTTATCTGGATTTGTAACAGCTTGACGTTTTGCTATTTGTCCTACTAATCTTTCTCCATTTTTTGAAAATGCAACTACTGATGGTGTTGTTCTGTTTCCTTCTGCGTTTGGAATAACAACTGGCTCTCCACCTTCCATAACTGCAACACATGAATTTGTTGTACCTAAATCAATACCTATAATCTTTCCCATAATAAAAATTCCTCCCTATTTATAAAAAACTCTTTATATTATTGCATCTTTAGTAAATTTATATTAATTAAAATTAATAACTAGTTAGTTTGCTACGACTACCATAGAATGTCTTATAACTTTATTTCCTATTTTGTAGCCTTTTCTGTATTCTGAAGCGACTATTTTTTCTCCAAGATTTTCATCTTGAATCATGCTTACTGCCTCATGTAATTCTGGATCAAATGGTTGCCCTACTGCTTCTATTTCCTTTACTCCATTTGCAGAAAGCACATCTTTAAATTGCTTTAATACAAGTTCAATTCCTTTTTTGTATTCTTCATCCTTAGACTCTGCTTCAGCAGCTTTTTCTAAATTATCTATTACTGGTAAGAAAGATGAAATAACATCAGACATTATTGAATTATAAAGGCCCTCTCTTTCTTTTGCACTTCTTTTCTTTAAATTATCAAACTCTGCTATCAGCCTTGTGTGCCTATCTTTTATGTCTTCTAGTTCATCTTTTACTTTTGATAATTTTTCATTTAATTCTTTTTCTTTATTATTTAATTCTTCAACTCCACTAGTACTTTCTTCTTGTACTTTTTCTTCATTTTCTACTTTAGCCATCTTCACTCACCCTTTCCTTCCTCCAATTTATTTTTTTCATCTAATTTTTTACTTATATATTTCATTGTTGATATTACTTTTGAATAATCCATTCTTGTAGGACCTATTATTGCAATAGTTCCTAAATCTTTGCCTTTTTCTTTGTGTTTGAACGTTATTACACTAAAGTTTTTAAGAGCTTCATCCACATTTTCATCACCAATGTAAACATTTATTTCATCTTGATTATCTTCACTATTTAATATTTCAATCATTTGCTTTGTTTTATCTGTATCAAGTATATTTACAAAGTTTTTAGCTATGTCCAAACTCTTAAATTCTGGTAATTCAAAAGATTTATCTGCACCTTCCATATACACTGGAACATCTTCATTTATTACTCTAGTAATCTGTTCTATTACTGGTTTTACAACATTTATTATATTGTCCATTTCTGAATGCATATATTCCTCAATTGGTTTATCTATTTGTGCAAGTGGTTTTCCTTTTAATTTATTATTGAATAAATATGTTAAAGTATCTACTTGTTCCTGATTTATATCTTCATCAAATTTTATTATTGTTTCTCTTATTAAACCATTTTGGGTTAATATTACAACCATTAGAAGCCTTGACCCTAACAATACAAATTTTATTTCTTCTATGTCTTGTTTTTGCGCTGTAGGGCCAATACCAACTGATGTATAATGTGTTATTTCGGATAATGTAGAGGTTGTAATCTTGGTTAATTCTTCTACTTGATTTATCTTGGTTGCTAGCTGTTCTTGTATATATTTTATTTCTTGTATGCTTATATCATTGTAATTTAGCAATTCATCCACATAATATCTATACCCTTTAGCAGATGGTACTCTTCCACTTGAAGTATGTGGTTTATCTAGCAAACCTATTTTTTCTAACTCAGCCATGTCATTTCTAATTGTTGCTGAACTATAATCTAGACCACGTCTTTCTACTATTGCTTTTGAGCTAACTGGCTCAGCTGTTTCTATATATTCTTCTACAATTGCTTGCAATATTTGTTTTTTTCTATCGTTTAGCATATTATTCACCTCTTTTTAGCAGTCAAAACATTTCAGTGCTAAACTTCATATATATTACATCTCTTTTTAGCACTTGTCAATATCGATTGCTAATTTTCTTTGTGAATTTTTTGTGAACAAAAAAAAGAAACACCCAGTCGTCAATTATCGACTTCTGGGTGTTAAGGATTTTATTGTTTTTTTGGTGTTTGTCTATTATTTCCCCATATAATTACCATCGCAAGAGTAATAATGACCATAATTGTATCAACAGTCAGCAAAGCTGTTATCGATATGTTGAATTGACGTGATATTATCACACCTGCAGGCAAACCTGCTAAAATCTCCACCAAATCTGGCACGTATTGATTCCTCCATAGAATCAGTACCGAAATACTAATGAATATTAGCATGAATAAGCAGATCTTTTCTTCCCAACCTGCTAGCACATTTGTCGCGTTGATATTCATTCCAACAACAAGACTTCCAACAAACAAAAAAAACAATTTTACATACTTCCGCATTCTTAAGCTGCCTCCTTATTTATAAATATGCGGTCTATATTTTTATTATAGCACATTTTTTATTTTATGTAAAGTTTGGTGCTTTGTGCCACAAAAAAAGACACCTACAAGCTAATTGCTAACTTGTAGGTGTAGGAAATTATTTACTTCTCTCTTGGGGCTCTCTCCTGTCTTCTTTCTGATAGAATACTACTATCAGGAAAAAGGCAACAAATGCCATTGGAATTAATGTTACCAACAGTCTAATTACTTCGGGTATTGCAAAGAGCCAGGTAATCCCAGCTCCTACACCAATTGTAGCGCAAAAAGCTCCCAAAGCCTTTAACTGCCTTATCTTTTTTTGGAAGCAGATCCAAATGGCTCCTATCACCAAAAAAAGAATACAGATAACAATCCATTTGAGTGGATCGTTTCTTTCTATGATTGGGAGCTTTGCCACATTAATCCCAATCATAAAACCAATTAATGCTATTGCCAACAGCAAATACTGCTGGCTCTTCCGATGATCCATAAATAATTCTTCCTTTCTTGGATCAATTTTTGATATCTTTCATTTTACCATATCTTTACATTTATGTAAAGCTTTTTGTTTTTACACATTAAACTTAAATAACACTACGTCTCCATCTTGCATTACATATTCTTTTCCTTCTGAACGAACCAAGCCTTTTTCCTTTGCTGCTAGCATCGAACCTTCTTTCATCAAGTCATCATATGAAACAATTTCTGCTCTTATAAATCCTCTTTCTATGTCAGAATGGATTTTTCCTGCTGCTTGTGGAGCCTTAGTTCCTTTTTTTATTGTCCATGCTTTAACCTCTGGTTCTCCTGCCGTTAGGAATGACATTAATCCCAATAAATCATAGCTAGCTTTTATAACTTTGTCTAATCCAGATTCCTTTAGCCCTAGCGCTTCTAGCATTTCTTTTTCATCTTCACCGTCTAATCCTGCAAGTTCTTCTTCTATTTTTACACAAAGTGGAATTACTTTAGATTTCTCAGCCTTTGCATATTCTCTTACTTTATTAACTGTTTCATCGTTCTCATTAGCTAATTGTTCTTCAGATACATTTGCTACATATAATATTGGCTTCATTGTCAATAAGAATGCGTCTTTAATTATTTCAAGCTCTTCTTCTGTATATTCCAAGGTTCTTGCTGATTTTCCTTCTTCTAATGCTTTCTTTATTTTTTCCCATACTTCTATTTCTTCCTGATATTTTTTATCAGCTTTAATTAACTTTTTAGCTCTATCCAATCTTTTTTCTACAGTTTCTAAATCGGTAAAAACAAGCTCTAAATTTATTGTTTCTATATCTCTTATTGGATTTACACTTCCATCAACATGTATTATATTAGAATCTTCAAAACATCTTACTACTTCGCAAATAGCGTCTGTTTCTCTTATGTGAGATAAGAACTTATTTCCAAGTCCCTCTCCTTTGCTTGCTCCTTTTACTAATCCTGCAATATCTACAAATTCTATGATAGCATGTGTTATCTTTTCTGGATTGTAAATTTTAGCTAAGTTATCTAATCTTTCATCCGGAACTGGCACAACTCCAACATTTGGTTCTATCGTGCAAAAAGGATAATTTGCACATTCAGCTCCTGCTTTTGTTATACTATTAAATAATGTACTCTTTCCTACATTTGGAAGTCCTACTATTCCTATTTTCATTCTTATCATTTCCTTCTAATCAACGTTAATTTAAAACACATACATCTGCTTCTATTTTATTTTCTTGGAGCTACCAACGGGAATCGAACCCGTGACCTCAGCCTTACCAAGGCTGCACTCTACCTACTGAGCTATAGTAGCATGTTTGATAGTCTTATTAAAAAGAGCTATCTCTATTTACAAGATTCTTTATTGTTTTCTTGCGTATTCTTTGTATTGCATTATCAACTGATTTCACCGGAGCATCTAATTTCTCTGCTATTTGCACATAGGATTCTCCTTGCACATATCTGTTTAAAACCTTTTTTTCAAAACTGCTTAAAGATGTATCTATTACGCTTTCAACATCAGAATAATATTCTCTTTTGGTTATTGTATCTAGAGGATCTTCAACAACATTTGAATTAAATATTTCTAATAATTCTGTTTCATTATTTTCGTCTTCATTATTGTATACAGGCATGTTTAAAGATAAGTAAGAATTAAGCGGCATGTGTTTTTGCCTATTTGAAGATTTTATTGCAGTAATTAATTGCCTTTCTATGCATAAATTAGCAAATGACTTGAAAGAATTTTGTTTATCTACTTTATAATCTTTTATTGCTTTATATAATCCAATTAAACCTTCTTGAACTATATCTTCTTTTTCGGCACCAATTATATAGTATTTATTTACTTTAGATTCAACCATTTCTTTGTATTTAGAAATAAGATATTCAAGTGCATTTTTGTCGCCATTTTTTACTTGGTTTATTAGTTCTTCATCTTCTATGTTGATGTATTTCATGTTGTCATTCATTGTGTATATATCCTCCTACATCCTGCCTTACAAATGATTGATTGTATTATATTCTAGTATTTCCTTTGATGTCAATAGTTTGTTGGTATAATTTTTTTAAAAATAGCTATAATAATACTAAATATCAACTTATTAGGAGGATTATAATGAAGGTTCTATATTATATTGCATTAACCCTTGTTATTATAGGTGCTTTAAACTGGTTACTTATAGGGTTATTCGATTTTAATTTAGTTAGCACATTATTTGGTTCTATGAGCATTTTAAGCAGAATAATATATGTTTTGGTAGGTGTTTCTGGACTAATATCAATTGGGCTATATTCTAAAGTAAATGACTAATAAAAGGCTCTCGGGTTTATTACATTTTACCTTGAGAGCTTTTACTTTATCTTAAAAATCCATTTATTATTTGTTCTTCCGCTTCTTTTTCCGATAATCCTAAAGTCATAAGTTTTACTAATTGTTCTCCTGCTATTTTGCCTATTGCAGCCTCATGAATTAAATTTGCATCCACATTATTTGCTGTTATTTCTGGAGTTGCTTTTACTACTGCATTATCTTTTATAATCGCATCACATTCGCTATGTGCAAAACATTTTGAATTTCCATAAATTTTAGATTCAAAATGTTGTTTTGAGTTTTCTGTTGCAACTGATCTAGAAGTAACATGTGTACTTGCATTTTCTCCATTTAATTGAACATCAAATGTAGTTTTGGCTGTTTGATTTCCATGTGTTAATATTTTTTCTGTAACAACAAAATTAGTGTCTGCTTCAAGAACTCCTTTAGTTTCTCTTATTGTTGAATCCACACCTTTTATTTGTGTAGACTCCATTTCCATAGAGCTACCTGGCTTTAAATAAACTTCTGTTACAGGATTTAATATTCTTTTTCCCGTTCCACTACCTTCGCCATAATGCTTCTCTACATATCTAACTTTTGCGCCTTCTTCTAGGAAAAATCTGTGAATTCCATCATGTCTAGAATCTTTATGGTGGTCATTGTGAATCCCACAACCAGCAACAATTAAAACATTAGCATTCTTGCCTATATAAAAATCATTGTATACAAGGTCATTTAATCCACTTTCTGTTAATATTACTGGAATGTGCACGACATCGAATTTTGTATTTTCTTTTACATATATGTCTATTCCAGGCTTATCTGTCTTAGAAACTATATTCACATTTTCCGTTACTTTTCTTTCAATTCCAGCTCCGTTTTTTCTAATGTTATATGCTCCATCTCTAATTTCATCATACCCAGAAATTTCATCTAATAATTCTTCATCTACTTTTTCTATTTTGCTATTTTCCGGCATAATACGATTTTCTACTCCTTTCCACCATTTTTTAATTTACAACATTGTTTTTCTACAATCTCTTCACCTAAGATTTCATCAGCTGTTGTTATTTTTTCAATCTTTCCATTTCTCATTAAAATAACTTCATCAGCAATTTTTAGAATTCTCTCCTGATGTGAAATAACAATAGTTGTACCTTTAATATTCTCTCTTATGCTTTTGAATACTTGTATTAAGTTATTAAAACTCCATAAATCAATACCAGCTTCTGGCTCATCAAATATAGTAAGTTTAGCTTGTCTTAATACAATATTTGCTATTTCTATTCTTTTAAGCTCTCCTCCTGATAATGAGCTGTTTACCTCTCTATCAACATATTCTTTTGCACACAATCCTACTTGTGCTAAGCATTCACAAGCTTCTTTTCTTGTTATATTCTTATTGGCAGCTATTTTCAATAAATCGTAAACTGTTAAACCTTTAAATTTTACTGGTTGTTGAAAAGCAAAGCCTATTCCTAATTTTGCCCTTTCGTTTATTGGCATATCAGTTATATCTTGTCCATCTAAAATTATTTTTCCCGAATCAGCCTTTTCTATTCCCATAATAATTTTTGCGAGTGTAGATTTTCCTGAACCGTTAGGGCCTGTAATAGCTATAAATTTTTGTGAATCTATATTTAAACTTACATTATCTAAGATTTTTTTGTTATCTCTTGTAAAACATATATCTTTTAATTCTAATAACATTTTTACCTCCATCTTTACGATAATATATTATACTATTTATTTTGCTTTTTTTCAATATTCTTCTATCTTTATAATTAATTTTTCATTTTCAGAATACTTTTTCTCTACACTCATTTTTGATACCTGTATATCATCCTTTATCACATAATTGTTTATAGCATCTAATACCACTTTTGCTATATTATCTATATCAGGCTTTTTTAATGGGCTTATTTCATCATCTAGCATCTTTTCTGCCATTTTTTTACTTGTACACTTTGGTATTTTTAGGTATGCGGTTATTTCTATTTTTACCCTATTTGTAATTATATCAAATTTTGGATATTTTATAAAAAAACTTTGCTTTATCCATTCCTCATAATCTTTTGTTTTATTCGGAGTATACACATTCCCCGTGTACATATTTACACGGGGTCTTTGTTTTCCTACTATTGTTCCTTCAACTTCAAATTCATACATTTTTTATCCTCTTATAAACCACATAATCATATGAAAAATCATTTTCACCATCTGCTGGTCCTTCTTGCCTGCTTATTTCTTTCCATTCTTCCTCATTTATTTTAGTGAAAAATGTATCTCCTTCAAAATCTTTATTGATTTCTGTTACATACAAAACTTTTGTATATGGTAATAGTAAATTATATATCATAGCTCCACCTATAACAAAGGCATTTTCATCGCTATCTATATATTCTTTTATTTCTTCTATTCCATGTACCACTTTCACATTTTCTGCTTCTATATTGAATTCTGGATTTGTTGTAAAAACAATATTTTCTCTATTAGGTAATGGTTTTCCTATAGATTCAAACGTTTTTCTTCCCATTATTACAGAATGACCTGTTGTTAATGCTTTAAATCTTTTCATATCATCTGGCAAGTGCCATAATAATTGATTATTTTTTCCTATTATATTATTTTTTGCTTTTGCTACTATTATACTTAACACTTTCTTCTCCTTCTATATTGCTACTGGTATTTTTCCTATTTTCATTTCTCTATTATAGTCATATCCCTCTATCTCAAAATCTTCTACTTTAAAATCATAAAAATTCTTTGTAGGATTTTTAATAATTAATTTAGGGTGAGCTTCTACTGGTTCGCTCTCAATTAACTTTTCTACAAGTGAAATATGTCTATCATAAATATGACAATCTCCTATGTTATGCGTTAGAGTTCCTACTTCCAAGCCTGCTACTTGTGCAAACATATATTGCAATGCTGCATATTGCATTACATTCCATCCATTGGCTGTAAGCATATCTTGAGAACGCTGATTTAATATAAGATGCAACTTGCCACCTTTTACTAGCCATTGAGTTCCGTATGCGCAAGGCTCTAAATTCATATCTTTTAGCTCTTCATGATTAAATATATTAGTCATTATTCTTCTACTAGATGGATCATTTTTTAGTAAATATAAAACATAATCTACCTGATCCATTAATTTAATTCCTTCTTTTGTTTTGAATTCATATTTCTTTCCTAATTGATAACCATAAGCTTTTCCAATTGTTCCATCTTCTCCTGCCCATTGATCCCATATATGTGAATTAAGCTCTGAAACATTATTTGATTTTTTCTGCCATATCCATAATATTTCATCAATTGCATTTTTTATTGTTTTAGAATTGTTTCTTAATGTAATCATCGGAAATTCTTTGCCAACATCATACTTATTTTGCACTCCAACAATAGAAATATAATTTGCCTCTGTTCCGTCATCCCATCTAGTTCTAACATTAGTTCCTTCTGATGAATAACCATTTTTTATAATTTCTTTGCATGTGTCTATAAAAGCTTTATCTGCTTGTGTCATTTGTACCTCCAACTATTTTATATCATTTACATTTTTTAAAAATATAATATTTTCTATTATGTCTATTATAGAGTAAATTAGCACAAATACACCAATTGTAGAAACTATAGCCCCTGAATTTGCTACAATATATATACCACAAATAAGCATTACTACTGCTAGTACTATTGCATAAATCCATACATTTGATTTGTATTCTCTTAATTTAAGTGCTGATGTTGCTCTTAAAAGTGCGCTATATATAATCCATACACCTATAATTATTCTAAATAGATTTCCTATTGTGGAACTAAATGCTATTGTAATAATTCCTATTACTACAGCCATTATTCCATATACAAAGCTATAATTATATAATCCACCGTTTTGCTTTTCCATTACATGAACAACTATTTTATATATACCTATTAGGATAAATACTGCACCTAATAAGTATGACATAAATTTTACTGTTTCTTCTGGATTTTGTATAAGAACAAGTCCTATAATAGCAAATATTACAGATTCTACTAAAGACATCCATCCAGTTTTCTTTAATACATTTTTTAAATACTCCATTTTGGTACCTCCTATATAAATTTGAGTATATATTATCATAAAATTTTTAAATATTCTATAATTATACATTTTTTTCTAAAAAACATTTTTTTACAACAAAAGAGCAAGTAACACTTGCCCTTTATAAGTTGATTATTTATAAATATTTAACTTTAAATCTTAATACATATAAATTAATTTATACTATCAAAATTATTTTTTATTTACTAAATCTTTTAATGCTTTTCCTGCTTTGAATACAGGTGCTTTTGATGCTGGTATTTTTATTTCTTCTTTAGTTTGTGGGTTTCTTCCTTTTCTAGCAGCTCTTTTTCTAACTTCGAAAGAACCAAATCCAACTAATTGTACTTTATCTCCCTTTTCTAGAGCTTCTGTAACAACCTCTACAAAAGAATTTATTGTTGCTTCAGCATCTTTTTTTGTGCTTCCTGTTTTAGCAGCTACGGCTGCGATTAAATCAGATTTGTTCATTTAAATTACCTCCTATAAGATTTATACGTAGCTATTTTTTAATCTACTAGTATCATTATTCGCCAATATTTAGCAAAATCCTTCTTTTTTTCTTGCATTTTATTTGGTTCTTAAGAGAAATACGCCATTTATTTCGTTTTTATTAAAAATTTTCATTGCTAAAATCATAAAAACGTAAGTTACTATAGTTATTGCTATAGCTATTATTGTGGCTATTTGTTCTTTTAAATTTGTTTTTAATATCGAGAATATACTTGTTGCAACTATAGATATTATTATTGTTGCCAATATTGGCTTTATTATGCAATTTTTCTTGTCTATTTTTATATTTATGTATTTTTTTAAGAATATTGTGTTTATTATAAATGCTACAATATAGCATGCAACACTTCCAACTGCTGCTCCTGCTGTTCCACCTAATATAAAATCTTGTGGATTTATTTTTACCAAAGTAATATTAATAATTAATTTAACAATTACTCCTGCAACTAATGAAATCATTGGAATAAATTGTTTCCCCGCTCCTTGTAGAATTCCAGTTATTGTTTGATTTAATAATATGAATATTACCGATATAGAGCTAATTTGAAAAATAAATGCTCCAGAATTCGCATTTGGAAATAACAAATTTAATATTGGTTGAGCAAATATAATCATTCCAGCACTTGCAGGTAATCCTATCAAAATAGTAAGCAATAGTGAAAATCTGATCTTGTTTTCCACACTTTGCACACTTCTTTTGGCTTTTGCAGCAGCTATTGTAGGTACTATCGCTGTTGTTAAAGCTATGTTGAATGACATTGGTAAAGTTATTAATGTTTCTACTTTCCCACTTAATATTCCATACTGCCTTTTTGCCTCTTCTGCGCTCAAAAAATTCTTTAATCCTCTTACTACTGTTATAGAATCAATATTCTTGTTTATTCCTCCCAAAAGAGCAGTTATTGTTATTGGCATTGCTACAATTAGAATTCTTATTATGATGCTTTTTATTGTTTCTTTTTCATATGTACGTCTGTCCATTGTTAAATACTTTTGTTCTTCCTTATAGCAGTATAATAGGTACATCGCTCCTATGAAAGTGGAAATAGTAGTTGCTAAGTTTGCGCCAGCTGCCATTAATTCCGTTTTATTAACCATTTCTAAAGCTTTATAAGAAATAAACTCTACTATTCCTATAGTTAAAACAGCTTTTGATATTTGCTCTATGCTTTGTGAATGTGCTGTTGGCTTCATATTTTTTTTGGCATTAAAGAATCCTCTAAGAACAGAAGTTATAGACTCAAAAAATATTGATGGTGCTAATACTAGTAGGGTTATTTCTGCTTCTGGTATTTGTAAAAAATTTTGTGCTATATATCTTGATGACAAAAATAAAAATACCGAACAACAAAAGCCTATAATAGAAAACATTGCAAATGCTACTTTTAATATTCTATTTGCTCCACTCTCATTTCCTACAGACATCTTCTCCGATATTAGCTTGGCTACTGTATTTGGTACGCCTATTGATGAAATGGTTAGAAGTAATGCATATATTTGAAAACCACTACTGCATATTCCATTTCCTATATCTCCAAAACCTTCTTTATTTGTTAAATACAGCTTGTATATTAGACCTAAAATTTTTATTATAATTTGTGCAATCATTAAGGTTATTATTCCCTGTGCAAAGCTTTGCTTTTTTCTTTTCTGCAATTTCACTCCTCCATATTATATATTTTTCACAAAATTGCTCTAAACACTTGTTTTTTTCTTGATTTTATAAGATAATATATATGTATGATTTTATAAAAAATGAATTGAAAGTGGTGAAAATTTTGAAAATCTTAGATAAATTTTTAAAATTCTTAAAAACAGATAGAAATACATTTTTCACATATGTTCTAACATTAGTAACAGCATACTTAGTTGTGGATAGAGTTGTGGAAATGTTGCTTATGATATTTACTGGAATGGGGCATTCTTATTGGGGGCCAATCCAATACACATTAGCACTTGCCTGTCCAGTATTTGCATTTTTATTTTCTGGTTCATCTAAGTTTGCTGATTGTGATGAAATAAAGTTAACATTCTTTGATGTATATTTAATTAGTTTATACATATTAATAATCTCAATGGTAACACAATGGGTAAATCAAGCAGGATGGATGCTTTTAATATCTGTACCTAATTACGCAGAGCTAGTTACAAACTTCTCTAATTTGATAAGACCAGCTTTTTCTGCTCTTGCAGTATATTTTCCACTAACTACATTCTACCCTCTAGTAAAATGGTTAATTGGAACTGTACATGATACAAAGAACATCGTTGATTCTATTTACGATTATGGTGGAATAGATTTATCAGATAAATCTGCTGGAACTGGTCAATATACATGCGAGGTTGAAATTTGTAAAGACTCTGAATCTGGTAAGATTATTAAAATCTCTGAAGATAAAAGATTTTATCAAATGCTTGTAGTTGGTGTTTCAGGTTCAGGAAAAACTTCTCTTGTTTTTGAGCCTATGATAGCTAGAGATATAGATAAAAAGTTCTTCTTTAGTGAAATATCAAAAGAAATGGGATTTACTGCTTTAAAAACAGGAATTGCTACTCTAAGCAAACCATATGACAACGAATATTTAAATAAATATTTTAATTTAAATATGTTAATTCCTGTAGAAAGTAAATTAAATTTATATAATGCTTATATGAGTAAAATGATTTTGAATAAATCAAATTCTGGATATACCTACAGAAATTTAGGATTAACTTATATGTGCCCTGATTATGAATCTATGGCTCATATGATTAAGGTAGCAGATAGCTATAAATTACCTTATAATGTTGTTGATCCAAATGATCCAAATTCAATTGGTTTGAATCCATTTATTTTCGAGGATCCATTACAAACATCTATAGCTATATCTACTGTTTTGAAAGGTTTATATTCTTCAACACATTCAGATATAAATCAAGCTTATAGAGAAAATGCTGCCACACAGGCTGTAGAAAATGTTTCTATATTATTAAAAGAAATTTATCCAAGATTACATGATGGAGAATTACCTACACTAGAGGATGTTCAAGATTGTTTAACAGATTTTGAATTAACAGAAAGCTTATGCAAAAGATTAAAAGAAGATGAAGAATTAGCTAAAAAATATTCTGCATTAATTCGTTACTTTGAAATGAACTTTTATAAAAATTCTAATGGAATAGAAGAAATGAGAAAATTCGTTACTGCTTCTACTTCCCAATTAGATACATTATTAAGATTCCCTGGTGTTAAGAATATACTATGTAACAGAACAAATAATTTGAATTATGATAAAGCTCTTGAAAATGGAGAAATTACATTTGTATGTACAAGACGTGGAGATTTAGGACCTAATATTAATACTGCATTTGGATTATTCTTTATATTATTAATGCAATATTCTGTTTTAAGACGTCCTGGTACTGAAAAAACTAGAGTTCCACATTTCTTATATATAGATGAATTTTCTAATTACATAAATGCTTCAACAGAGCCATTATTCACACTATATAGAAAATATAGAGTTGCAACAGTAATCTCTGTTCAGAACTTAGCTCAATTAGAAGTCAGCAACAATAAATA
Organism: uncultured Clostridium sp.; assembly: GCA_900553755.1. GTDB lineage: Bacteria > Bacillota > Clostridia > TANB77 > CAG-508 > UMGS1901. The sequence continues at coordinate 25,624 of USEX01000006.1, read as the reverse complement.
TAAACAAACAATATTATCTAACTGCAACAATAAAATTGTATTTGGTAATAATACCCCAGAAGACAACGAATGGTGGTCTAAAGAAATTGGTGATAAAAAGGAATGGGATTACACCAACACTTATGATACTGCTAAGGGTGAATATAGCCCTAACTATGGTAATATTGGATATAAATATAAAATTAAGTATTCTGCCGGTAAGATTCAAACATTAAAATTCAAACAATGTGCTTACAAGATAAAGAATTTAAAGGGTAAAAATGAAACTGGTAAGGGTCTTCTAAACTTCCTATCTGCTTCATTTAGTGAACCTAAGAATGTTAAAGAATACGATTTTAATAAATTCACATCTGGCGGAATCGATTCAAAGTCTTCTGATTCTACAGAACATAAAAAGAAAATGTTTGGTAAAAAGCTAGAACATTTTAAGGATGACGTTCAAGAAGAAATAGATCCAATCAATACAGATACAACAGATTCAAATTTTCTTTTTGATAATGAAGATGCAATAGTTATTAACTTTAAAAAGAATAAATAGTAAAAAAGAAATATGGACCATAAATCCATATTTCTTTTTGTTATGCTAGTAATTTTATATCTACATTTTCTAATTTATATTTGTTAGTAGTTTCATCTAGTTTAAACTCTACCAAACTGTTTTCTAATGATTCTTCATTTTGTCTTAAATCTGTAGTATAATAATATTTTATTTTCTTTATATCTATATTATTAATTGTTAAATATCTAAATGTTTCTGCCATGTGCTTTTCATCTTCACACACTAATATTAATTGTGGCATACTTGCAAACTCTGAATCTCCTGGAACATAATTTGTATAGAAATCATCATACAATTTCATTCTATCTTGTAGTTTGCTTTCCCAGTCATCCTCTCTTCTTACTACTTCAAATAAAAAATCAATAGATTTGCTATTCTTCGTTAATTTTATTCTTCCACCTGTTGCTTTAAAAGTTTTAGACAAACTTTTTGCTTTTATTGCAGGTTTTGTAACATACGAATCAAATGCTTTAACTTTAAGCATATATGCTATTATTATTTGGTTACCTGCTAATCTCTTTTTTATCATTGCTACAGGCTTTGTATTATCTGTAGGTTGCCATTTACATTCAACCCCACGAGAGTTTAAAAGGTATTTTCCCATTTTTTCTAAGCAATATATTCTATATATTCCTTTTCCCTCATCTGAATTGAAATAATATCTTGTTAGTATTTTTGTTTTTACTAATTGTTCCAATTTATTATTTAATTTATCTTGGCTTTGTATGTCTGCATTTTCATATTGTAATATTTGAAATAATTGTCTTGAAGTAATAAATTCAAATTTATTTACAAGCTCCATTATTCTAAAATGTAAATCATTTATATGACCAACATTAATCTTTTGTATTATTTGATTCATAGATACATATCCATCTTTTCCATCAAAAGTTTTTATTTCGTCTTTTCTTATAGCAAATGGCGAAATTTTTGTTTTTATCTCTGAATCTTCAACCATAAAAAGCACCCCTTTCAAGTTCTATCAATCTCTTGTTACACATACTATTATTTTTGCACATTTTACAAATTTTGTCAAATATTCTTTATTTTAGCAATTCTTCAACCTCTTTTTTATTCAAGTATCTCCATTTTCCTATTTCTATATTTTTTACATCAAGATTGCCTATTCTTCTTCTATGCAATGCTAGTACTTTTTTATCTATTGCTTCACACATTTTTCTTACTTCTCTATTTTTTCCCTCATGTATTGTAATTTGTAATCTTGAAAAGTTTTTCTCTTCATCTGTTTTTAATATTTTAACTTTTGCTTTTCCAGATACGTAATCATCTATCTTCACACCATTTTCAAGTTTGTTTACGTCATCTTGTGTTGCAATGCCTCTTATTGTAACAGTATAAGTTTTCTCTATTTCATATTTTGGATGTGTTACTTTGTATACAAAATCCCCGTCATTAGTTAATAACAATGCTCCTGAAGTATACATATCCAATCTGCCTACTGGCACTACTTTTTCTGGTATATCAATCAAATCTAAAACTGTTTGTCTATCAAATTGGTCTTTTACAGTAGTTACATAGTCTATTGGCTTATTTAATAATATATACACTTTTTTATCTGTTTTCTTAACTATTTTTCCATTGTATTTTACTACATCTTTATCTGGATTTATTTTTGTTCCTAATTCATCTATAATTTTCCCATTCACACTTACTTTGCCTTTTAATATATACTCCTCACATTTTCTCCTTGAAGCAATACCACTATTGGCTAAAAACTTTTGTAATCTTTCTTCTTCCAATTCTTTTTCCTCCAAAATTTAACTTCTACTATCCAACTCTTCCAATACTTTTGTAAAATACTCTGGCAATGGAGCTTCTAAATGCATTTTTTTTCCAGTAATAGGATGTGAAAACTCTAGGCTTTTTGCATGAAGCATTTGGCCTTCAATTCCAAATTCATTTTTGCCATTTGAATATACCATATCGCCCACAACTGGATATCCAATCTTTGCCATATGGACCCTTATTTGATGGGTTCTTCCTGTATCTATTTTTATTTCCAATAAAGTATATCCTCTATATCTTTTAATTACTTTAAAATGTGTTACAGCTTGCTTACCATCTTTATCTACAGCCATTTTCTTTCTATCAACTTTGCTTCGTGCTATTGGCATATCAATGGTTGCCTCATCGTCTTTAACGACTCCTCTAATCAGTGCAATATATTTTTTAGTTACTAATCTATCTTGAATTTGTTTGCTCATTTTCACATGAGCCTCATCATTCTTCGCTATTATTAGAAGCCCTGATGTATCTTTATCTAATCTATGTACTATACCAGGTCTAATTTCTCCACCAATACCAGATAAACTATCTTTGCACATTGCTAGAATTGCATTTACCAAAGTTCCATCAGGATTGCCATTAGCAGGATGTACCACCATTCCTTTAGGCTTATTTACTACTATAATATCTTTGTCTTCATACACTACATCCACAGGTATATCTTGTGCTTTTAGTTTTGTGCCTTGTGCCTCTGGCACATCCACTTGTATATTATCTCCTGCACAAACTTTATATGAAGCTTTTTCATTTTTACCATTTATTGTAACTTGTTGATTTTCTATTAGCTTTTGTGCAAAACTTCTTGATATTTTATCCATATTATCACTAATATAGCTATCTAATCTTTTTCCTTTATTAATTTCGTCTACAACCAAGGTATTCAATATTCTCCCCTTCTAATCTACATTTCTCTTTCATATATTACAAAATTATCATCTGTATATAAAGAATTATAATGTGAATCTCTAGATAGCAGCATATTTAATTTTGAATTTTTGTATGTTATTACATGTGTTATATCGTATTGATCAAATGTTTTCTCATAATATCTAGAAATATTAGATGTACTTATATAATCACCAAAAATATCTCTGCCATCTGGATATTCTTCTGTTTTATTAAATTCTGGTGCATATAAATCTGCTCTTGAATCTATAAATACAGGTATCCTCTCAAATAATAGATAACTTCCATAATTATATTCATTAAACAAATGAATTTCATCTAAGTCTAGATTTTCTTTTATATAGTTAGCCGCTGCTACTGGATATGATTTTTCATTAATGTATTTATCACCCATTTTATTTTTTATTTGTAGAATCATAAACAAAGCTACTACTAATAATGTAGCAACGGTTCCCAATATTGATATCATTATTTTTTCTATTTCTTTCGTTCCATCTTTATCATATTTTTCAAATAGGTCTGCCAAAAGTTTTGCTAGTATTCCACTACCAAATAGCACAAACATTGAAGTTTGCCTTCTTGTGATAAACATTAATAATGCTAGTCCACCTATAAAGAAAAAATCTTTTAGCCTTATCTTTACATCTGTAAACACTAGCAAAGCTATAAATAAGCAAAGCACTATCATTATTGGAATATTATCTATCAATGTTAATGGCAAATGCTCACTGATGCTTTTTGTAGTATTTCCTTGCATAGTTTTTACTAGATATGTATATGGCGTATCTCCTAAAGGTGTTAATAATCCCGTAAGTCCACATATTATCATAATTACTATTAGCCATTTTGCAGCATCTATTTTCACTACTCTTATTTTATATGGATTTTGTCTTCTCTTTTTAGAAGCTTCTAGTTTCTTTTCCTTATTTTTATCTTCTTTCTTAGTTATCTTCTTTTTTATCATATAATAAATGCTTATATAGTCTAAACTGAATATGTACTCGGCTATATATGGCAAGAATAATATAAATAAGAATGGCCATACGGCGCAATGCACGTTTGCTACAATTATTGATATAATAACTATTCCTGCTGCATATCTTATTTTTTTAGTTTCTAAAAATTTCTCTATAAACAGAATAACAAATTCAAATAATATGAATGTTACCAATTGTGCCCTAGCAGCTATATAATCTTTTATTAAATACATCGCTCCTAAAGTAACTATTAATGAAGCTACCTTGTTTTTAGATATTTTATTATTGGTAAAATACATTACCAATCCAAGTGTACAAGATAATATTATTGTAGATATGAAAATTCCAAGCATTCCACCTACATTGTATATTAAATATATCATTACATCATAAGCCCAATGTGGATATGTATATGGCAAATTTTCATGCCAAGAAAATGGATCTTGCATATCTATAGTTTCGTTTTGCAATATATGCTCACCAATTCTAATTGTGTAGAAAGTATCGTTTTGTAAAGTAATTGGCGCTAAAACCGCACAAAATAATATTATACAAGCTACAGCCAAAATATTAAATCTTATACTTCTTATTTTCTCACTATCTTCAAGTTTTTCTTTCTTTTTTCCTTTTTGTTTTGTTTTTAAATTAAACACGTTTTTTCTCCTTTTTTTATGATACGTAAATTATATCAGGTTCTCTGATAAAGAGCAATAATTTGATAAAAAAAGAAGGTACTTGCATTAGCACCTTCAAATGTTTTTATTATTGTAATTGTTTTGCAACTTCTTCAGCAAAGTTTTCTTCTTTTTTCTCTATTCCTTCACCTGTTTCGAATCTTGCAAATCTATTTATTTTAGCACCTTTTTCTTTTACTAATTGGCTTACTTTTATATCAGGATTTTTTACGAATTCTTGATCTAATAAGCAAATTTCTCCGTAGAACTTTCCAACTCTTCCTTGTACCATTTTTTCAGCTATTGCTTCTGGTTTTCCCTCATTCATAGCTTGTGCTTTTAATATTTCCATTTCTTTTTCTACTCTTTCAGCAGGTACATTTTCTCTTGCTAAGAATTCTGGTCTTGCAGCAGCAATTTGCATGCATATATCTTTTGCAAGTTCTTCTGAAGCATTTTCCATATCTACTAATACAGCAATTTTTCCTTCTCCATGGATATATTTTTCAATCATTCCTTCAGTTTCGAATCTAGCAAATCTTCTTATTGTTAAATTTTCTCCTATTGTTGCTATTTTATTTGTTAGAACTTCTTTTACTGTAAGTTCTGGTTCTTCTATTGATTTTTGTGCTAATAAATCTTCCACATCTTTTGGATTATTTAATGCAACTTGTTTTACTACATCTTTAACGAATTTTCTAAATTCTTCATTTTTTCCAACGAAATCTGTTTCAGCATTTACTTCGATTATTGCTCCTACTTTTTTGTCATCTGATAAGTAAGCTTCAACTAATCCTTCTGCTGCTACTCTGCTAGATTTCTTTGCAGCTTTTGTTATTCCTCTTTCACGTAATAATTCTGCTGCTTTTTCCATATCTCCATCAGTTTCTGTTAAAACTTTTTTGCAGTCCATCATCCCTGCACCTGTTTTTTCTCTTAATTCCTTTACTTGGCTTGCTGTTACCATTTTATATCCTCCTTTTAAAAAATAAGGATAGGGCAGCGCCCTACCCTTTGATATCAATACTTATTATTCTTTAACTTCTTCCTCAGCATTTTCAACTACTTCTTCAATGCTTGTTGGCTCTTCAGTAGCAACTTCTTGCTCTTCAACAGTTTCTGTAACTTCTGGAGCTTCACCTTGTCTACCTTCTATTACTGCATTTGCCATAACATCTGCTATTAATTTTACAGCTCTTATAGCATCATCATTTCCAGGAATTGCATAATCTACATCTTCTGGATTGCAGTTTGTATCAACTAATCCTATAACAGGGATATTTAATTTTCTTGCTTCTAATATTGCATTTCTTTCTTTCTTTGGATCTACTATGAATAATACTCCTGGCATTTCGTTCATTTCTTTGATTCCGCCTAAGTTCTTTTCTAGTTTTTCCATTTCTTTCTTAAGAAGAATTACTTCTTTTTTAGGTAATACATCAAAAGTACCATCTTCTTGCATTTTTTCTAATTGATTTAATCTATCAATTCTTTTCTTTATTGTAGTAAAGTTTGTTAACATACCACCTAACCATCTTTGATTAATGTAGTACATTCCACATTTTTCTGCTGCTTCTTTCATACAGTCTTGAGCTTGCTTTTTAGTTCCTACGAATAGAACTGTTTTTCCTTCTTCTGCTTGCTCTTTCATGAAGCTATATGCTTCATCTAACTTCTTTGAAGTTTTTTGTAAATCGATGATGTGGATTCCGTTTCTTGCTTGAAAAATATATTCAGCCATTTTAGGATCCCATCTTTTTGTTTGATGTCCAAAATGAACACCAGCTTCTAGTAATTGTTTCATTGCAACTACTGCCATTTTTGTTCCTCCTTTTAGTTTACCCTCCATAAATGCTCAACATTTAGCAAGACTTATACATGAAAAAATTTATATAAGCACTTCTTGCTAAACTACTATTTATGTGCGTATTTTTCTAACATATAGTATTATAACAAAAAAACTCCTGCAACGCAAGAGTTTTTTAGAAAAATATGTACAACTTACACTAAAATCATATTTTATTTTGTTTTTTTATTTACTTCTCCTATTTTTACCTTTCCACTATATTCTACCCCATCTTTCACAAGTACGCAAAGTCCAGTTTTTGAATATATAATTTTATCAAATTTTTCTTCAATCATCTGTTTAATATCATCACTATCTATTCTTGAAACGCCATTAGATTCTCGTATTACTGATGTAACATCAATTTTTTTATTATTATATACATAATATGCTTTTTCAAATGTAGTAAAAGTATTGGTACTTTTATCTTTTAAGCCTATTTTCCATGTTGCTGGTTTTAATGCAAGCTTTACATTTGTGCTTTTTAAGCTAGCCAATTCTACTATTTCCTTTGCTTTTCCACTTTGTCTATTATTATCAAAATTTGTAACATAATATTGGTAATCATTTGTTATATTATCAACAGTTACATCTTTTGTATAAGTTTTATCTGTTATCAAATCCTTAACTTTAAACGTATAGGTCCCATTAGATTCTGCTATATAAATAGGATCTTCTTCTTCCTCAGGGTTTAATACCATCACAATTTGCCCCAAATACACATTATATAAGTTACTTATAATATAATTTATATAACCACTTTTATTTTCTCCAACATATTGCCAAAAAGCATCTTCTGTATTCGAACTAATCAAGCCTACATTTGCATAGTAAGTTAAAACATCTGCAAAATCAGTAAAATTAGTATCTTCAATTTTATTACAAAATTGAATTTCCAATTTTTTTATAACATTTTTTTGAGCCGTTTCATCTAGCTCTTTCACATCTGTAAGGCCTTCAATTGAAGTCACTTCTAATTGAACAGCTGCAGTTTTTCCTTTTTCTGGGTATTTACTTATATTTATTATAACACCACCATAATTTATTTCTTTTACAATTGTTCCGTCATCTTTTTTTATTACAATTACTTCTCTATCTCTGTCTATTTCATTTTCTGTAACTAAATTTTGTTCTTTCAAATAGCTCAGTAACTTTTCTTTGCTAACAGTTTCTTTCTCCGCTTCTCTTGCTATATAATTTTCTTTTTTCCACAAATTTACTCTTTCTTCAGCTGCTGATGCTCTTGTAATAATTTTTACATCTACTGCTCTTGTAACTATTCCATTTTTTCCAACTATCAAATTTATGCTAACTCCCGCCAATATCAATAATACAACTATTGTAACAATTAATGCTACTAATGTAACTCCCTTATTTTTCATTTGATTATTCTCCTTTTATAATATAATCTACATCACATACAATACTATACATAAAAACTGTAACAAGCTTCCTAATAGGATAAATAAATGAAATATTGAATGTCTATATTTTTTTGTTTTACCTAATCCATAAAATATTGCTCCAATTGTATATGCAATTCCTCCAGCAACTAATAGTGCAGTTCCTGTTATTCCAAGCAATTGTGGTAGCAGATTAGCTTTTATTATTATACACCATCCCATCGCTAGATAACATATCATAGAAAAAATTTTATATTTTTTTAGATCTATTGCATTTAGTATGACTCCTAAAATCGCCGCACTCCAAATAACTGCAAACATGCTCCATCCTAATACCTGGCTATATTCTCTAAACGTGCATAAAAGAAACGGCGTATAAGAACCAGCAATTAGTAAAAAAATTGTACAGTGATCTATAACTTGAAATACCTTTTTAGCTGTAAGGTTTGGCTTTAATCCATGATATATGCTTGACATTGTATATAGTAAAATCATTGTAACCCCATATATTGATCCAGATACTACTCCATATACATTATGATGAATTGCAGCTACAACAATACAAAGTACAGTTGCAATTACTCCTAGCGCTCCTCCAACTATGTGTGAAGTCATATTAAATATTTCTTCGCCTTTCGTGTAAATTGGTAGAATCCTATCTTTTAATTTTATTCTATTCACTGCATCTCCTCATTTCATTTATATTTTATGATTATCTTTTTTAATTTTTTTATTCAAGACTTTTTTCTTTTCCCCATGGCTCCCATCAATCTACAATTCTACTTTCCTCTTACTTCTCCAATCTTAGACATTTTTTCTATTATTTTATCCAATATTGGGTTTATTTCTTCATCTTTAAGAGTTCTATCGTTTGCACCGAATGTTAAAGAAAATGCTAAGCTCTTCTTTTTTTCTGGAATTCCTTTGCCTGTGTAAACATCAAATGCTTCACTGGTTAATAGTAAAGAACCTGCGGCTTTCTTTATTTGAATAGCAATATCACCAGCTGTAATATCATTATTTACCACAATGCTTAAATCCTTCTTTATTGTTGGATATTTAGATATTTCCTTATATTTCATACTTCCAGTTCTCTTAGCTATTAAAGAATCTAAGTTTATTTCCATTACAAATACATCTTCCTTAGACATTTCTGGATGTAATTTTCCAATCACTCCAACTATATCATTATTTACAGAAATTAATGCTGCTTGACCTGGATGTAATTCCTTAGGAATTCTATCATTTACAATAAAGCTATATCTTCCAGCATAGCCCAATCCATCTAATACTTCTTCGGCTATTCCTTTTAACATGTAAAAATCTACACTCTTTTTGTTATTTATTCCATAATAGTACTCTCCACTCATTAAGCAAGCTAGTTTATGCTCTTCTTTGTAATCTTCTCCAACTTTGTAAAATGTTTTTCCTATTTCAAAAACAGAAATGTCCTTATTGTAATGTGCTACATTGTACTCATATATTTTATATAAAGATGTTATAATGCTCTGTCTTAATGTGTTTCTTTCTTCAGTAAGTGGTGCTAATAATTTTATATTCTCCGCTTCTACTTTTCTATCATATCCTGCAAAATTAGCTGCTTCTTTTTCACTTACTAACACATATGAAAGAGTTTCGTTTAAGCCTAAATCAAGCATTTTGTGTCTTATTGCTCTAGTTGTTTTATCGTAGCTTCCCATTTTTATTGGCATTACTGGAACTTTTGATTCTATATTATCTACACCGTAGATACGTCCAACTTCTTCTACTAAATCTGCTTTTATAGATATATCCAATCTTCTTCTTGGAACTTTGACTTGCACTTTTTCTCCATCTTCTTCATATGAAAAGCCTAGTCTAGTAAATACATCTAATACATCTTCTTTATTTATAACTGTTCCTAATACATCATTTATTTTCTTATATGTAATTTCTACTTCTTTATCGCCCATATCTTCTTTATTATATTCAACAGTGCCAGAAAGTACTGTACCCTCTGCATATTCTTCTAATAATTTAGCTGCACGTTCTATTGCCATATAGGTTCTATTTGGATCCAAGCCTTTTTCAAATCTGTTGCTAGCTTCACTTCTTACTATCTTTTGAGCTGTTTTTCTTACTTTTACAGAATTAAATATTGCTGATTCTATTATTACATTTTTTGTATTTTCTGTAATTTCTGTGTCTAGCCCTCCCATAACTCCTGCTAAACCAATTGGCTCTTTTCCGTTAGAAATTACTATATCATCAGTTGATAATATTCTTTCTATGTTGTCTAAAGTTGTTAATTTTTCAGAATCTTTTGCCATTCTAACTTCTATTAGACCTTGTAGCTTATCTGCATCATAAAAGTGCAATGGTTGTCCAAGTTCTAGCATTACATAGTTGCTTATATCTACTACATTGTTTATTGGCCTTATTCCGCAAGCCATTAATCTATTTTTTATAAAGGCTGGGCTTTCCTTTATTTGAACATTCTTTACTTTCTTTGCTAAAAACAATGTACAATTATCTGTATCTACTTTTACATCAAAACAATCTTTTACATTTTCGCTGTCTTCTTTATGTAATAAATCCACATCTTTCACTTTTTTATTGTAGATTGCACCCACTTCATAAGCCATTCCTAATATACTTAATAAATCACCACGGTTTGCAGTTAAATCAAAATCTATAACTCCATCATCCATTTGCATATATTTTATTGGCTCTTCTCCGATAGGAGCGTCTTTAGGTAATTCATGAATTCCTTCTTTGTCTTCTGGCTTCTGGAATTTGCTATCCAATCCTAATTCTGCCATAGAGCATAGCATTCCATCAGATTCAACTCCACGCTTCATGCTTTTATTAATTGTAACTCCACCTGGAAGTTTTGCTCCTGGAAGTGCTACTATTACTTTTAATCCTTCTCTTACATTAGGAGCTCCGCAAACAATTTGCCTTATTTCTGTTCCTGTATTTACTTTGCAAACATGTAAATGGTCAGAATCAGGATGCATTACACACTCTTTTACTTCACCTATTACCAAGTTCGTTGCAGAAAGGAACTTGCCTTCTGAGTCATATTCATTGCCAACTTTTGTCATATTTTCTGCTAACTCATGTAATTTCTCATCAGTATCAAAATCTATATCTAGATAATCCTTTAAAAAATTAGTACTTAATATCATAATTATTTCCTTTCCTCCAACTTCTAATTTGTAATTCTATCAAATTGTGACAAGAATTTTACATCATTTGTATATAACAATCTCATATCTGTTATTCCATATTTAAACATTGCAAGTCTATCTAATCCTGTCCCGAATGCAAATCCGCTATATTCCTCTGGGTCATATCCGTTCATTTTTAATACGTTTGGATGAACGATACCTGCTCCTAAAAGCTCTATCCAGCCTGTTTGCTTGCATAAGTTGCAACCTTTTCCTCCACATTTAAAGCAGCTAACATCTACTTCATAAGATGGCTCTGTGAAAGGGAAGTAGCTTGGTCTAAATCTTAATTTTGTATTTTCTCCAAGCATTTTTTTCATAAATATTTCTAATGTTCCTTTTAAATCCGCAAATGAAATATTTTTATCTACTACAAGACCTTCTACCTGATTGAATTGGTGAGAGTGAGTTGCATCATCTTCTTTTCTATATGTTTTACCTGGGCATATAACTCTTATAGGTGTCTTCTCTGTATTTGCCATCATTGTTCTTGCTTGAACTGCAGATGTTTGCGTTCTTAGTAAATATTCTGGAGTTATATAAAAGCTATCTTGCATATCTCTTGCAGGGTGTCCTTTTGGTAAATTTAATCTTTCAAAGCAGTATTCATCTGTTTCTAATTCTGGTCCTGTTACTACATCATATCCCATAGAAACAAATAAATCTTCTACTTCTTCTATTATTCTATTTAATGGGTGCTCGCTTCCTCTTTTCACTTTTGTAGCTGGAAGTGTTACATCTATTTTTTCATTTTGTAATTTTAATTCTAATTCCTTTTTCTTAAATTCGTTTTCTTTTTCATTGATTAATGTTTCTATTTCATCTCTTATTTTATTTACTAAGCTTCCAATTACAGGTCTTTCTTCTGCAGCAATTTGCCCCATTCCTCTTAATATTTCTGTTAATTCACCTTTTTTCCCTAGAATAGTTACTTTTAAATCGTTTAATTCCTTGCTATCTGATATTTCGGCTATTTTCTCTTCTGCTTTTTTTCTTATTGCTTCAAGCTTTTCCTTCATTCTATATCTCTCCTTTTTAATCTATTATTGGTATTAGATTATCAACTGGGCAACGGTCATCGGTTAAAATTATTTCATTTTCTGGAATATTAACCTTTACCTCATTTTCCAATTTCATTTGCGAATCTGTTGCTATTACCATTATATTTTGTACGGTTTCATTATCGTTTTTATAATTGCATGGCACTGCATATACATTTTTAAAAACTTGCTTTAGTGTATTTATCTCCGCTTTTATAAACTTGGAGTTTTTACCATCAACTGATGAAATTATATTAGTTAAATAAACTCCATCCTCGTTTAAGCTATTATGTACTTTCTCTGCTGCTTCTATGGTTGTTAATATCTCTGCAGGTGAGTTTCCTGAAAAAGCGTCATTTAATATTGCATCATATTTTTTAGTATTTTTATTCAAATAAGTTCTGCCATCTTCTGTTATAAGATTTAGCCTATCACTTTCATTTAAATAAAAATACAGCTTAGCAAGCTCTGTTACTTTTTCATCTATTTCAACCACATCCATATTCTTATCCAAATATTTACTTATAAAATATTTTGGATAAGAATATCCTGCTCCTCCTATCATTAGTGTATCTTTTATTTCCTTGCCGCTTTCGAACATTAAATCATAGTATTTTGTATAATCAAATACCAATTCATTACGTTTGTCTAAATCCGTATATGTAGCAGATTCATTGCCTTTATCTATTTCCATCGCTCTTATTTTTCCATTATTGGTATCTACACTATAAATTCTTACTTTTCCATACTGCGTATCATATTCTAATACTGCATTCGTATCGCCTTTTTCTATTAGCTTAGAATTTATTTTATTGATATTTGAATATACTATAATCATTGATATATTTATTACTATTAATACTACATTTATTATTATATATTTTTTCTTGCTAAATTTAAATCCCTCTAGGAAAAAAACTAATGCAAATAATACTATTGATAAAATAAATAGTGTTATTGTGCTACCAAACGCTGGTAATAAGAAAAATCCTCCCAGGAAAGTACCAACTATTCCGCCAAATGTGGATATTGCGTAGATTATTCCCGATACTTCTCCAGCCTTTTCTAAATTGTTTAATTTAGCTTTTATTATAATTGGTGATAAAAAGCCTATAAACATTGATGGTAGGAAGAATAATAGAATTGTACCTATTATTGCTCCTATCCTCGAATCTCCAATTGCCGATGATATTATGCTTAATATATTTTTTTGTATTAGTGGAAGCAGCAAAACCATAATTCCTGAAATTGATAATATTAGTTTTATATTTTTATTTGCTTGTCCCTTGTCTGCAATTTTTCCACCTAAATAATTCCCTATACTATTGCTTAATAATATTATTCCAATTACGCTTGTCCACACTATATTGCTACTTCCAAAGTATGGTGATAACACTCTGGAAGCCACTAATTCTAAAATCATATATACTGCATTTACTAAAAAAATTATTATTTCTAATCTATATTTTTTCATTTTCTATTTTCCTATTCTGTTTTCTTTTTTGATTTAGCAGTTGATTTCTTTGTTGCTTTCTTTTTGGTTTTTTTTCTTGTAGCTCTTTTCTTTGTTTGAGCTTTTTCTTTTTCTGGATTCCAAGCTTCACCGGCTTTAGGTTTGTTCCATGAAATGAATTTACAAGAATCTTCTGTATTTTTATTATTCTCGCATATATAATAATTCTTTCCTCTTTTTGTTTTTCTAACTTGTACTTTTCCTCCGCAAACTGGGCATGGAACATCTATTGTTACTACAAATGGTTTTACATTCTTGCATTCTGGGTATCCTGGGCAAGCTAAGAACTTACCATATCTTCCCATCTTCACAACCATCATTCTTCCGCATAAGTCACATGGAATATCGGTTACTTCGTCTTCTAATTTTACATGTTCTAGTTCTGTTTCTACTTTCTCTACTTCTTTCTCAAAAGGTCCATAAAATTCTCTTATTACTTTCTTCCAATTTTCTTTTCCTTCTGCTACTTGGTCAAATTCTTCCTCTACCTTTGCTGTAAATTCCACATTTATAACATCTGTAAAGTTCTCTGTTAACAATTTATTCACTACTTTTCCAAGTTCAGTAGGTTTCAATTGTTTCTTATCTTTTTCTATGTATCTTCTTTCCAATATTGTAGTAATTGTAGGTGAATATGTACTAGGTCTTCCTATTCCTTTAGATTCTAGCTCTTTTACTAAGCTAGCTTCTGTATATCTTGCTGGTGGCTCTGTAAAGCTTTGCTTTGATTCTATTTTTTGTTTTATAACTTCTTGATTCACTTTTAAATCTGGAACTGATGTATCATCATCCTCATCATCTGGTATATCTTTTCCTTCTACATATAAAGTCATAAATCCTTTAAATTTTAAATTTTGACCACTAGCTTTAAAATTATTTTCATTCACGTCTATATTTACATTAATAGTATCATATATTGCTGCTGCCATCTGGCTTGCAATAAATCTATTATATATTAACTTGTACAATTTATATTGTTCTGCTGTAAGAGACTCCTTTATTTTATCTGGTTCTAATTCCACGTACGTTGGTCTAATACCTTCGTGAGCATCTTGTGCATTTCCACTTGTTTTATAATATCTATTGTTATAATAGTTCTCACCATATGCTGCTGTTATATGCTTCTTTGCTGCACTTCTTGCCTCTTCAGATATTCTAGTAGAGTCTGTTCTCATGTAAGTTATTAAACCTACAGAGCCTTTTTCTGGAACCCTTACTCCCTCATATAATCCCTGTGCTACCGACATTGTCTTTTTTAATGTAAATCCTAGTTTTCTTGATGCTTCTTGTTGCATCGTGCTTGTTGTAAATGGTGGAGCCGGAGTTCTTTTCTTCTCACCTTTTTTTACATCTGTAACTATATATTTGCCATTTTCTATTTCTTTTAATATCTCGTCTACTTCTTCTTTCTTGTGTAACTCTAGTTTCTTCCCATTTTTGCCATAATATTTAGCTTGGAATACTTTATTAGACTTTTCATCTTTTAATATTGCAAATATGTTCCAATATTCTTCTGGGATAAAGTTTTCTATTTCATTTTCTCTATCTACTATTAGTTTTGCTGCTACAGATTGAACTCGTCCAGCTGATAAACCTGGCTTTACTTTTTTCCATAATACTGGGCTTATTTTATATCCCACAATTCTATCTAATACACGTCTTGCTTGCTGTGCATCAGTTAAGTTCATGTCTATTTTTCTTGGTTTTTTCATAGATTCTTGAACAGTTTCTTTAGTTATTTCATTAAATGTAACTCTGCATACACTATCTTCTGGTATTTCTAGAATATGTGCTAAGTGCCATGCTATAGCTTCTCCCTCACGGTCCGGGTCAGTTGCAAGATATACTTTTTTAGCATCTTTTGCATCCTTTTTTAATGCTTTAATTAAATCTCCCTTTCCTCGTATATTTATGTATTGAGGTTCAAAATCGTGTTCTACATCTATTCCTAATTTAGATTTTGGTAAATCTCTTATATGTCCCATTGAAGCAACTACTTTAGTGCTTCCTCCTAAAAACTTTTTTATTGTATTAGCTTTTGCAGGTGATTCCACTATAATTAATTTATCTGCCATTTAAACTCTCCTTTATTTCGCTATAAATTTTATCTTCTACATTTTCTATTTTTATTTTACCAGCATTTTCTCCCATTGATTTCAAAGTGCTTGCATTTGCTACTATGCTATTTATCTGATTATTAAGTATTTGTACATTTAAATCTTTATCTAATATAATTTTTGCTGCTCCGATTTTCTCTAATACTCTTGCATTATATTCCTGATGATTTTCAGCTGCAAATGGAAATGGTATGAATATCGCTGGCTTTTCCAATATTGTTATTTCAGATATTGTCATGGCCCCGCTTCTGCATACAACTAAATCTGCAATATTCATTATTTCTTGCATATTATAAATATATGGCAAAATCCTTGCATTTTCTATACTATTTATATCTATATTTTTACTAGAAAGCTCATTTTTTACTTGCTCGTAATTACCTTTTCCAGCTGCCCATATAATTTGATAATTTGTGTTTAACTTTTGCTCTACTATTCCAAGTATGGCATTATTTATACTTTGTGCACCTTGGCTTCCTCCAAAAGCAAGTACAATTGGAAGCTTTTTATCTTTTAATTGAATACTATCTAATTTTTCCTTTTTTTCTTGTTCACCGTAATTTATCTTTTTTATTTTTGTAGGAGTACCTGTAACTACTAACTTATTAGCCTTAGGTAATCTATTTTTTGCTTCTTCAAAACCTAATAATATTTTATCTGCATATTTTGATAAAAGCTTTACTGCAACTCCAGGAAAAGCATTGCTTTCGTGTAATATAACCGGAATCTTTAGTCTTTTCGCAGCTTCACCAACAGAGATACATATGTAACCACCAGTTCCAATTACAATATCTGGTTTAAAATCTTTTAAAATCTTTTTAGCTTCACCTATTGATTTATATGTTTTATATAATCTTTTTATATTTTTTATAGATAATTCTCTGCTTATTCCATATGAATCGATGTGTTTTAGTTCATATCCAGCACGTGGAACCAAATCATTTTCTAGTCCTCTATTTGTTCCTATAAATATAATTTTTGAATCTGGCTCTTCTTGCATTATTTTATTTGCTATTGCTATTCCTGGATTTATATGTCCACCTGTTCCAGCTGCTGCTATTACAACTTTCATATGTTTCTCCTTTCATTTCTTATCTATACTTTAGCTGTAGAACGCGATATATTTAAAAGCACTCCACAAGATGCTAATAAAATCCACAATGCTGTTCCACCATAGCTAAAGAATGGCAATGGCATACCAGTTGTTGGAATTGACGCTGTTACAACTGCTATATTTATTATTGCTTGTATTCCAACCAAAGTTGTTATTCCTATTGCAAGCAAGCTTCCAAACATATCTTCAGCTTTCATTGAAGTTAATATACCTCTCCATGTGAATACTGCAAATAAGAATATTACCAATACACATCCTACAAACCCTAGCTCTTCTGCCAATATTGCAAATATAAAGTCATTTTGTGGTTCTGGTATGTACAAATACTTTTGCTTACTATTACCAAGACCTACTCCAAATAAACCTCCTGAACCTATTGCATATAAACTTTGAATCATCTGGTATCCTGTTCCAGTAGCATTAGACCAAGGATCAAAGAATGTTTTTATTCTGTCTAATCTAAAGCTGTCTTCTTTAGCAACACTTGTAATTCCTTTTACTAAAAGTAGCCCTAGTCCTAAAGCTCCTACCACTCCTGCTGCTGCAAAATGCAATACTCTTGCTCCAGCCATTAGCATCATTACAGATGTTACTATAGATATTACTAAAGCACAGCTTAAGTGGTTCTGTATTTTATACAAAATTAGAATTGGTATAGCTAGTAATAATAATGGTTTTACAAACCCTCTCCAAAAATCTGTTAATTCTTTTTTGTGGTCTGTTAAATATCCTGCATAGAAAATAATTAATCCTATTTTCGTAATCTCTGAAGGTTGAATTTGGCCTAATCCTGGTATCTTTATCCATCTTGTTGCACCATTAACTGTTTTTCCTAATCCTGGTACTAATACCAATAATAGTACTGATACAGAGATTATATAAATTAGCCAATAATGCTTCTGATATTTTCTATAATCTATTTTAGATATGAATAGCATTAAAAATATTCCACTTATTGCAAATGCAAATTGCCTTATAAAATATGTATAGCTACTTCCATTTTTTGATAATGAAGATGGCGCACTTGCTGATAGTACCATTATTACTCCTAATGCTAACAAGAATAATATTGTTATTATTAATATATAATCTAATTTATTGTTTAAAAAACCAGAAAGTTTATTTGCTTTTTTCTGTTTTATATCTTTTGGCATTTGTTTCACCTCTTATATATTTTTATATGGCTGCTAGGCCTATCAAACAAGCAATTAATGTTATTACACTAAAAATTGATACAATTTTATTTTCATTCCAACCACATAATTCAAAATGATGATGAAGTGGTGCCATTTTAAAAACTCTGTTTCCTGTTCTCTTATAATGAAGCACTTGTATTATATCTGATAAAGCTTCTAAAACTGGGATTATTGCTATTATTATTAATAATAGTGGCATCTTTAAATATATTGCCATCACTGATACTGCTCCTCCTAGAAATAGTGAGCCTGTATCCCCCATAAATATTTTTGCTGGGTTTAGATTGAATAATAAAAATGCTAAACAAATTCCAATTAAACTAGTTCCAAATAAAACAATCTCTTTTACTCCAAAAATAATTCCAATTACTGTTAAGCAAGTTAAAATTATTGTTGTTACACTAGTGCTTAATCCGTCAATTCCATCTGTAAGGTTTATTGCATTAGTTGTGGCAAGCATTACTAAAATAGTAAATGGTATATATGCCCACATTGGCATTACTATGCTCTCTCTTGAAAATGGGATGTATATTTCTGTTCCAATCTTCAAAACTTTTAATATGAATATAGTAAATGCTGTTGCAATTACTAGTAATCCAAGCATTTTGTAAGCAGGCTTAAGCCCTTTTGTATTATGCAATACTACTTTTTTAAAGTCATCTATAAATCCAACTAAACCAAATCCTACTGTAGCCCCTGCTAATGCTAATAAGTTATGTACCATGCTTTTATTTTCTGGTAATCTTGAATAATCATAATACAATATTGCAGATATTATAATTAAAGATATTATCATTATTATTCCTCCCATTGTAGGAGTTCCTTGTTTTTTTAAATGTGATTTTGGCCCATCATCTCTTTCATTCTGCCCTATTTTTCTTCTTTTGATTATAGGTATTACTATCAGAGCCACCACAATACTTATTACAAATGATAATAATAAAATTTTTATTTGATACCCCATAATTATTATATTTCTCCTTTGATTATTTGGTCTACAATTATTCTTTCATCAAATGGATGCTTAACTCCATTTATCTCTTGATATGGTTCATGACCTTTTCCAGCTAACAAAATCAAGTCTTTTTTGCTTGCCATGTCAATTGCATATTTAATAGCTTCAACTCTATCCACTATACATACATATTTTCCATTTGTCTTTTTTATTCCTTCTTCTATTTGACTAACAATTTTTTCCGGGTCTTCTGTTCTTGGATTATCTGATGTTATTATTGTAAAGTCTGCAATTTTTCCAGATATTTCTCCCATTTTAGGTCTTTTAGCTGAATCTCTATCTCCACCACAGCCAAATACACTAATTACTCTTCCTCTTGTATAGCTCTTAACTGCATTTAAAATATTTTCTAAGCTTTCAGGCGAGTGAGCATAATCTATCATAATTGTTAATTCTTTACTATTATTAACTAATTCAGACCTTCCTGGAACTCTTACATCTAATAATGATTCTTTTATATTTTCTGCATTGCAGCCAAGCTTCATTGCTACACTTATTGCTGCCAAGCTATTATACACACTAAATCTTCCTGGAATTCCAACTTTTATTCTTTCGTTTCTTTCCCCTATTTTTACTTTAAAATCTACATACGAATTTGTGATTGTAATATCTTTTGCTAACAAATCACATTGATTATCTATTCCATATGTTTTTATATCTTTATCAGGTAAAAGTTTTGGAACTTTTGAAACCTGTAAATCGTCTGCATTTATAAATCCGTATTTACACATTTTCATTAATTCTAATTTTGAATTAAAATAATCTTCCATATCTGGATGCTCTTTAGGGCTGATATGATCTTCTGAAAAGTTTGTGAATAGTCCAGCATAGAATTCGCATCCTGCAACCCTATGCAATTTTAAGCTTTGGGAAGATACCTCCATAACTACTAACTGGCATCCATCATCAACCATTTGCGCTAATATTTTTTGTAGCTTTATGCTTTCTGGTGTTGTTCTATCGCTATCCTCTAGTTTCTTATCTCCACTATAAATAGCAATTGTTCCTATCAATCCCGTTTTGTAGCCTTGCTTTTGTAGCATTTCTTTCATCATATATGTTGTTGTAGTTTTTCCTTTTGTTCCTGTAACACCTATCAACTTTAATTTTCTAGATGGATTGTCGTAAAAATTACAAGAGCAAATTGCCATTGCATACCTTGCATCTGGCACAACTACCAAAGTAACATCTGCCGGAATTTCTACACTTCTCAAATCAAACTTATCATCTACCAAAATTACCTTTGCGCCTTTTTCTATTGCAGTAGGTATATATTGAGTACCATCATTAGAAAATCCTTTTATTGCAAAGAACAAACTACCTTCTATAACTTCCCTAGAATCATTTGTAATTGCTGTTACTTCCCTGTCTATTTCTCCTTTTGCTTTAATATTTTTCAAACCTAATAATATTTTTTTTAGATTCATGATTATCTTCCCTTCTTAAGATATTAATATTATAATACATAGTAGTTACTAATTATATCATATTTACATTCTACATTATATAATTAAAAACTGATTTTGTATAGGGTTTTATGTTATTTTTTCTTTTTTAATAGTATGCAATAATTGAGTTACCTTGTTTTATTTTTATTCCTGCTTTTGGCAATTGGTTTGTTATTTGTTTTTCTTCTTGATTTTCTTGTTCCTCTGTTTTTATTTCTAAGGATAATCCTAATTCTTTTAAAGTTTTCTCTGCCTCGGCTTTTGTTAAGCCTGTTAAATCTGGAACAGTCACTTCTGCTTTTTCTTCTATCTCTTCTTCATTATCCTTTGCTAGTTCAAGATATGGTATTACTTCTCCTAACACTTGAGAAGCAATTGGTGCTGCAACGCCTCCTCCTTGGTGTCCCCCCTCTCCTGTTGGATTATAAAGTGTTATTAATATTGCTATTTCTGGATGTGAAATTGTTGCAACCCCAATAAAAGAAGTAACATATTTACCTGTATTTACTCCATCTTCCGAAGTTCCTGTCTTTCCTCCAATTGTATATCCCTTTACCTGTGCATTTCTTCCCGTACCATCAGCCACAACGCTTTGCATCATGCTTAGCATATTCTTAGATGTCTCTTCAGATATTACTCTATCCCTTTTTATTATAGGATTCTCTTCCACTTCTCCTGTTGTTTTGCTTACTATCTGTTTAACCACTCTTGGTTGTATATATGTTCCTCCATTTGCTATTGTTGAAACCATTGTAATCATTTGTATTGGAGTCACCTCAAACCTTTGCCCAAACGCAATTGTTCCGCAATTCTACTGGTCCTACTTTTTTCTCTGCTAAAAATATTCCGGTAGCTTCACCTGGCAAATCTATTCCCGTTTTGCTTAAAAAGCCATATTTTCTTAGATACTCATAGTATTTCGTTACCCCTATTTTTCCTCCCAGACCTATAAAAACTGGATTACAAGAATTCATCAATGCCTGCCTTAAGCTTTCCGGTCCATGTGGTCTATAGTACCTCCAGCATTTCATTTTTACTCCTGCGACCTCTATATATCCCACACAACAGAATTCTCCCTCTTTATCTATTGAAGTTACAATTCCTTCCTCTAGAGCTGTAGAAGCCGTTACTAATTTAAAAGTAGAACCAGGTTCATATGTATCTGAAATTGCCTTATTTCTCCACATTTGTTGCAATGCATTGGACCTCTCAGTTGCAGACATTGAACTCCAATTTGCACTCATTTCTTCATTATTTATGGTATATGGATCATTCAAATTATAATTTGGATATCCCGCTATAGCCAATATATCGCCAGTATTTACATTCATTATAAGTATGTTTCCACCATCAGTGCACACATTATCTATACATGCTTCTTCCAAATATTTTTCTGCTATTCCCTGTATTGTTGCATCAATTGTAAGAACTAAATCATCCCCATCTATAGCCTTTTCATAATATTCTGAGGTATTGGTTATATCAATTCCTTTTGCATCAGTCATTTTTAATATTTTTCCAGTTTGTCCTGCCAGCCTCTTATCATAAACAGCTTCTATTCCTGCCAAGCCTTGATTGTCACTTCCACAAAATCCAATTATTTGTGAAGCTAAATTATTATATGGATAGAATCTTTTTGTATCCTCATCTATGTTTATTCCATTTATAATGTTATTGTCGGCCATCCAAATTCTTAGTTCATCTGTTTTTTCTTTATCTACTTTCTTTACAATAGTTTCTATCGCAGTTTTTTTATTTACCTTTTTTAAAACTTTTTCATAGTCCAATTCAAAAATTTCTGACAGTTTTCTAGCTACTTTTTCCTTATTCTCAGCAGAAATATTTAAAGGATTTACCGTAATCGTTTCAACACTGCTACTGGTTGCCAAAACAATTTTTCCAGTAGTATCATATATTGTACCTCTTTTAGGATTTATTTTTCTATCAAGAGTTTGCTGCAAATAAGCCATTCCTTTTAAAGTATCACCTTGCACAAATTGAATCACTACAATCCTAAAAATCAATGCTATAAAAACACTGCTGGAAATCAATAAGGCTATCTTAACTCTCCTTTTTCTTGATATTCCTCCTTTTTTATTTACATCACAGCTTCTTATTTTTGTATCTCTTTTTAGTCTTTTTTGAAATTTATTATCTTTTTTTCTCTTTCTTTTTAATATACTTTTGTTTTCCTTGTAATCCTTTTTTCCTCCTTTTAGTTTTTCCTTTAGCTTTCTAATATTAACTTTATTTCTTTCCATTCAATCACCACTTAAAAAAAATATGCTATTACATATCTATTCTAAATAATTATTCTTATACTAAAAAAAGACTCCAATAATTTATAAAGGCGTCTTTCTTATTTTATTATTTTGGTTAAAGAATTTAGTATTTTTTCCCACCATGAAGTTTGCTCATCTATAACAACTTCTTCTACAGTTGGCTCTACATAATCTTTCTTTTGTAAATTAACATATACTTTTTGGTCATTTGTTAATTTGTGCATTCCTAATTCTGTTTCTGCTGTCTTTTCAACAGAATTTAAATTTAGGCTACTTTCAATATTTACTTTTAATTGTTCATTTTCTTTTTCTATTTCACATAATTGTGATTTTAAACTCTCTTTATTGTTGTAGTTTTCGTTTATTAGAGAATACCTATAGCTTACTGTTAAAAGCATTGCAAACGCAATTGCAATATAAAGAACAGGTTTTACATTGTATTTTAGCTTTCTCTTGCTTTGTTTTTTTACTGCTTTCTTTACTGTTTGTTTTGCTTTTCCCTTTTTTACAGATGTAGACTTTTTCTTTTTATAGTTAGTACGTGGATAATCATATTCTGGTTGTAGTTTTCTAGGACTTGTTTCGTATTGATATCCATATGGTCTATACCCAGCCATAAGTTTTCTCACCTCTTTCCTTTGTTATTACTTTGTTTTTCTTTCAAAAACTCTTAATTTTGCACTTTTTGATCTCGAATTTTCTTCTTGTTCTTTTTTTGTAGCTTCTATTGGTTTCTTGTTTATAATTCTTCCTAGTGATTTATAATTGCATACGCAGTATGGTAAATCTTTAGGGCATGTACATTTGCCCTGAGCCTCTATATATGCTTCTTTTACAGCTCTATCTTCTAAAGAATGAAATGTTAATATGCATAACCTTCCACCCTCATTTAGTAAATCTATGCAATTTAAAACTGTTTTATATAATGGTTCAATTTCATTATTTACTTCTATTCGTATTGCTTGGAATGTTCTTTTTGCAGGATGTCCATTATTTTGTTTTGATTTAGGAATTGATTGTTCTATTATTTCCACTAATGTTTTTGTAGAAGTAATTTCTTGGTTTTCTCTATATTGGCAAATATTTCTTGCAATATTTCTTGAAAACTTTTCTTCACCATATTTGTAAATAATATTAGCTAGCTCTTCTTCTGAATATGTGTTAACAACATCTTTAGCTGTTAGTTTCTGGGATTTGTCCATTCTCATGTCTAAATCATTATCTCCTAAATAACTAAAGCCTCTGTTTCTTTCATCTAATTGATATGATGAAACTCCTAAATCTAATAATATTCCATCTACTTTTTCTATTCCAATTGTTTGTAATAGCATTTTCATATCATCATGATTTCCATGAATATATTTTACATTTTTGTAATCCGCTAATGTTTCTTGAGCTGCTTTTAATGCTTCTTCATCTCTGTCTATTCCTATTAGCAAGCCTTCTTTTGATAATTTACTTGCTATTACTTTACTGTGGCCAGCTCCGCCTAATGTGCCATCTACATATATTCCATCTGGTTTAATATTTAAGTTCTCGATGCACTCATTTAGCATTACCGGAGTATGTTTAAATTCCAATTTTTAATCTCCATATTTCTATTTTTAACTTTTTAATAGCATAATCAGTTGGTATTTTTCAATACCAACTGTATGCGCATAATCCGTTATCTTTTGTTTGCACCATCTTTTGTTATAATCAATTATTTTTTCTTTAGTGTATATTGAAATTAACTTTTGTTAATCAATATTTTATTCTTTAGTACTGGTCTTAAGTTTATTACTTTACATCTTTTGTTTTATATGTAGGTTAAAAAATTTATCTTTTGTGTGTTTTCTTTAGTTTAGATACAACTTTTTCTTTTGTTTCTTGCTTTCTTGTGTGAGACTATATAAACTTTTTCAAGTTATATACCAAGTTCTTCCATATTTTGTTCTATATCTTCTATTGAAAGATTTTCTTCGCTAATGTGTTCTTGCCATTTTTCTTTGTTCCATATTTCTATACGTGTTCCTGTTCCAATTATTGTTACATCTTTTTCTAGTTTTGCATTTTCACGTAATTTTCCAACTATTAAAAATCTTCCTTGCTTGTCCAATTCGCATTCTGTTGCACCTGATAAAAAGAATCTTACAAAGTTTCTAGCATTTTTATTTGTGATTGGTAGTGTTTTTAGCTTATCTTCAAATTTTTTCCATTCTTCCATAGAGAATCCAAACAAACAGCCATCAAGACCTGTTGTGATGATAAATTTTTCTCCCATGTCTTCTCTAAGTTTTGCTGGCATTATTAATCTGCCTTTGCTATCTAAGGAATGGTCGTACTCGCCTATTAACACTTCATTCACCTCTCTTCACTTTTCTACCACTTTGTACCACTTCTTACCACTTCGATTAGATTTTAATACAAGAATTTAGAAAATGCAATACTTTTTTCAAAATTTTTTAATTATTTTTTATTGGGTCAATTGAAAAAGTAAATTCTATTTGATTAAAGTACAATATAAATAAGTATTA
>USEX01000005.1 GCA_900553755.1 uncultured Clostridium sp. | reverse complement strand
TAATACTTATTTATATTGTACTTTAATCAAATAGAATTTACTTTTTCAATTGACCTTCTTATTTAATATTATAAATTATTAAAATCAATATTGTTATTTTTTTATTTTAGTGATAGAATACTTAGTAATAAATTAAGGAGAATGAAAATGAAGAAAATAGTAATAGTATCAATAATATCAATACTTATAGTAATAACTTTAGTAGGATTATTGATTTTTAAATCAAATGGAGATAAAAATAATATTAATGATTCTTCAATTGATTTTTTCGCGATGAAAACGCATAGTGGATTTAATGATACAGTAAAGAATACAAAGTATAGAATAACACATAAAGACGAATTAAAAATGTTTTATACTCTTTATAATGGATTTAAACTTCCTAAAGACTATGATTTATCTAAGAATACTATATTTATTCAAACACAAGCTTATGGTTCTGGAAGCATAAGTGTAGACTTTAAGGGAGTAAGTATAAATAAAGAAGTTAAATTTAATGTAAGTACTAATAGCCCTGAAATTGGTACAATGGATATGGCATATTGGTATTTGGTTGCTATTGTACCAAATGCAAAATTAAATGGAGTTAATGTTAACGAATGGAAATCTCCAGTAGATGTAAATAATAGTTTGAGAAATGAATATACAGTTACTATTGAAAGTACTAATTTAGATTTAAAAAATTCATTAAATATTGTTGAAAAAACAGTAAAGGATATTGGGAATATTAAAATTCAACAATATCATTATTCTCCTGCAGATAATAAAAAAAGCTATACTTTGATATCGTATGACGAAAAAATTAGTAAACAGTTAATTCAAAATATTAACAATCAAGAAAATGGGATGAGAGCAGAAATATCTTCTACAAGAATAAAAGATGAAACTGAATATAAAAATTTTCAAGAAGCACTAAATAAAACGGGAACACAATATTATCAAATAAATTTGTGGTCTAATGCAATTAATAATTATACATCTTGGCGGAATTACAACTGAGAAAGGTAAAGAAATAGCGGAGCTGTTAAAATCAGATGAAATACTACAAAATAGCAACGGACACTTAAACATTAAGATTAATGATTTTAATATAGAAAAAATCGAATCAAATATGAACATTATTTCACAGCACAGAACAGAATGGAGCTTAAAAGATTATTATACAGATGTATATTGGAAGTATTAATAACATATATAACTTTATATATAATTTTTTTGAAATGCATAAAAATTATTGACTTGTGTAAAATATCTATGTATAATAAATATAGGAAATGACAAATCCACAAACGTGGTTTTGCCGATATAGAGTAAAAATTCACATCCAAATCGCCAAATTACAGATGTGAATTTTCTTTTTATTTATGTAGTTGCTTATCAACCCAGTTCTTATACAGAACTGCTGCTAAGGCAACGTTTAATGTTAAAGATAACATAAAGGATATTATAAAAAATAGTATCACTTTAACCATAAACATCACCACCTCTCCTACGAAGATTCGTAAAGTCTGGTGGCAAAACCACATCTGCTTATCATCATTTCCTATGTCAGTTAGTATAGCATATATTTTATAATAAAGCAATACGAAGCAAACAAATTTTTGCAAAATATTTTTTAATAAATAACTTGATTTTTATTAAATAATTTGGTAATCTATATATAATTTGATTGATTTTATATCAATCGTCAAGAGAGCCGATGGCGAGTTGTAAATATCTACGTCGTTGGCACCAATAAGGGAAAACCGTTTATTAGCTTTTTAGCAATAAGCGGTTTTCTTATTTTTGCGATAATTGAATAAAAAACATGCACATATTTCTTACTGCATAAATAAAATATACAGGGGGAGTTTGATATGGAAAAAATTAAAGCAATAGCAAAATATGCAATTAATATTCTTGCAATAATAAGTGCTTTAATAGCAGGAATTAACGCAGTAGATGGAATAACAATCCCATATGCAGTTCAAATAATACAAGTAATAGCAGTTATACAGGGTGTTATAAGCACGTATTTATTAGGACAAAAAGTAGTAAGAAATAGAGGTGAGAATCGTGAAAATAATAGAAACAAACCTAAAGTTTAAACAGATGGATACAAGAAAAAGTACAAATAGGATAATACTTCACCATGCGGCAGCTATAAATTGTTCAGTAGAAGATATTCACCGTTGGCATCTAAATAATGGTTGGAGTGGTGCCGGATATCATTTCTTAGTTAGAAAAAATGGTGAGATATATAGATTACGTCCAGAAGATAAGGTTGGTGCTCATGCGTATGGTTCAAATTATGATTCAATAGGAATTTGCTTTGAAGGAAATTATATGGATGAGGAAATGCCGGAAATTCAAAAAAATGCGGGAAAAGAAATTGTAGTTCAATTAAAAAACAAATATAATATCAGTACAGTACAAGGGCATAGAGATGTTAATGCAACTAGTTGTCCGGGAATAAATTTCCCATTTAATGAAATTGCAAATGGTAATGCAGATGAGATAATTGAAAAGCCAGCTGAAACTAACTATTCTGATAAAATTGCTACGATACAAAGAACATTAAATGAAATGTATGGAACAAATATAGATATAGATAGTATTTATGGCAAAGAAACAAAAAAAGCATTGGTAAAAGGATTACAAACAGAGCTAAATAAGCAATTTAATGCAAAATTATATGTTGATGGTATATTCGGTAAAAACACCTATAATGCATGTGTGAATGTTCGAAAGGGTGCAACAGGAAATATAACTTGGTTAATTCAAGCTATGTTGATATGCCATTCTTTTGATATTGAAGCAGATAAGATATTTGGCGTAAATACGCAAAATGCTGTAAAAAATTTCCAAACAAGAAATGCTTTAGCAGTAGATGGAATTGTTGGAAAAGAAACATTTAATAAGTTGTTTAAGTAAGTATAGTCAAGCTTAAATGCTTGGCTATATTTGCAAATTAACATAAAATGTGGTAAAATAGAAAACGATAGTATGTTAAAAAAATGAAGCTTTGGAAAGCTTCAAACAACTTAGGAGGTATTGCAAAATGCTGAAAATGACAAAAAATATCTGTGAAGCGACGGCTTTGACCCATTCAGGTCGGTTTCATGCCGATGACGTAATATCGGCTGTGATTCTCAATAAGGTATATGGGGACATTACCTTATTGAGAACTAACAGAGTCCCTGAGAAACTGGCGAGTAACGTCGTTGTTTTCGATATTGGTGGTGGAGAGTATGACCATCACCAAAAAGGTGGAAACGGGATGCGAAACAACGGGATTCCATATGCAGCTGCTGGACTCATATGGAGAAGATATGGACATATTCTGCTTAAGAATACGGCTGATCCAATTTATCTGTGGAATAGCATAGATAAATTGCTCATCCAGGGTATCGATGCCATAGATAATGGCGTGATGCCACAAGTAGATTATGAAGCTCAACCTATGAGCTTATCACAGGCTATTGCAGGATTTAATCCGCAGTGGGACACCGACGAAGATATAGATAACTGCTTCTTGCAGGCCGCAGATTTTGCTGCGAGGGTATTTGATAATACCCTTTCTGAATTGAGTTCTAAGTTGCGGGCCCGTGAAATCATAGAGACCTCGATTGAAGCGGCTGAAGGAGGAATTATGGTTTTGCCACGTTTTGCACCATGGCAGAACTATGTATTCGAATCAATAAACCCAAAAGCTGGGAAAATTAAGTTCGTAGTGTTTCCTTCAAACAGAATCGGCTATAACTGGCAGTGCGTGCCGGATAAGCCGGGCGGCTTCGGTCAGAGAAAGTCTGTACCGAAGGAATGGTACGGCTTGAAGGATGAGGACATCCAGAGAGTCAGTGGCGTGAAAACTGCCACATTCTGCCACGCAAATGGCTTCATTGGTGGAGCCATGACGCTGGAAGACGCAATCTCTATGGCCAAGAAAGCTATGGAAACTAAATAAGTTGTTTTTGAAAGAAGCAAATTTCACAATTGTGAAATCTGCTTCTTTTGTTTTTTATAAAAAATATTAATAAAGAGTACACAATTTCAAAATTATATGCTAATATGTATTTAATGAAAAAAGATATTATGGAGGAGAGCATGAAAGAAAAAACATTTAATGACTTAGGCTTAGATGAAGGTGATAAATATTTAAATAAAATCAGTAGTGAATATGATTTGGGCGATTTAGAGACAATCCTAAATAGTGACAGCACGGAAGAAGAACTAGAAGAAAATATGAGAGATATAAAGGAGAAAATATGAGCGTGATAGAAAAAAATGAAAAGTATGTTGTGGATATAATAGATAATGGAATATCAGGAGAAGGTATTGCCAAAATATATGACTTTATTGTATTTGTACCTGAAGCGATAAAAGGAGAAAAATGTGAAATACTTATAGTAAAGGTTTTAAGTTCACATGGTTATGGAAAAATAACCCAAATAATAAAACCATCAATACATAGAGTTGAACCAGATTGCCCAACATATAAAAGATGTGGCGGATGCAATTTAAGGCATATGGATTATGAGGAAACTCTAGAGATAAAGAAGGAAAAAGTAGAAAATTTAATAAATAAAACATTTGGAAAAGATAATAAAATAAAAGTAAACAATGTATTAGGAATGGGAAATCCTTATAATTATAGGAATAAAGCACAATATCCGCTCGGAGTGGATAAATCTGGAGTTCCAATAATGGGAGTTTTTGCAGAAAGAAGCCATGAAATAATAGAAATGCAAAAGTGTTTAATACAAAATGAGGAAGCAGAGAAAATAGCGTTCGCAATATATAAATTCATAAAAGAAAATAACATAAGCATATATAACGAAAAAACAATGCAAGGATTATTAAGGCACATAGTAATCAAAGTGGGAATACGTACTCATGAAATAATGTGCATATTGGTAATAAATGGAAAAAAGATTCCTCACGAACAAAAATTGGCAGAAATGCTTGTTAAAGAATACAATGTAAAGACTGTAATAAAAAATGTAAACACAAAAAACACAAATGTCATATTGGGCTATGACAATATAATTTTGCATGGAGATGGCTATATTTATGACATGCTAGGCGATTATACATTCAAAATTTCACCAATGTCGTTTTACCAAGTAAATCCAATACAAGCTGAAGCTCTATATAATATTGCATTAGAGAATGCTAACTTAAATGAAAATGACATACTATTTGACTTATATTGTGGAATAGGTACAATTGGAATATTTGCAGCAAAATCTGTAAAAAAAGTATATGGAATAGAAATTGTAGAACAAGCAATTGAAGATGCAAAGGAAAATGCTAGAATTAATGATATAAAGAATATAGAATTTTATTCAGGCGACGTAGAGAAAGTATTAGCAAACTTACTAGAAAAAAAGCAAATATATCCAAATGTAGTTATAGTAGATCCACCAAGAAAAGGACTTGAAAAAAATACAATAGAGACTATTCTAGCTGTAAAACCGGAAAAAGTGGTATATATCAGTTGCAATCCAGCTACAATGGCGAGAGATTTAGAGATGATGAGCCAAGAATATGAAATAAAAGAAATACAACCAGTAGATATGTTTCCTTTTACAAGCCATGTGGAGTGCGTAACAGTGATGCAATTAAAAAGATGATATGAAGTACAAATTTTGAAAAATATATTAACTTATTTCTAAAATAAAATAATATAAAAAGGAGATAATAGAATAACATTATAGATAGGAGAAATATGAAAATAAATATAGTAATGGTTGAACCAGAGATTCCACAAAATACTGGAAATATAGCAAGAACTTGTGCAATAACAGGAGCTAAATTACATTTAGTTCATCCTTTGGGATTTAGGATAGATGAGAAGTCTTTAAAAAGAGCGGGGCTTGACTATTGGGATAAGTTAGATATAGAAGAGCATGATTCATTAGATGAATTTTTGAAAAAATACAAGCCAGAAGAAAATAATATGTTCTTTGCTACAACAAAAGGAAAAACAAAATATACGGATATTGATTATTCAAAAATGGACGAAGTATTTGTATTATACGGTAAAGAAACGAAAGGATTGCCAGAATGGCTTTTGAAAAAATACTTGAATACAAAAACAATAAGAATACCAATGCTTCCAACATTAAGGTCACTGAATTTATCAAATTCGGTAGCAATTATTACCTATGAAATATTAAGACAAAAAGGTTTTGAAGAAATGGAAGCAGTGAGCCATTATTTTAATTAAATATAAAAAGAAGGAAAATGAATGATATCAATAAATGAAGCCAAAAGAAAATTACCAATAGATTTTATAGAAAATATATATAAATTATATGATCCGCTAAAGGTTGACCAGATACTACAGGGAATGATGAATCCTAGAAATACTACAATTAGAGTTAATACAATAAAATATAACATACAAGATTTGATGAGGTATTTTAAAGAAAAAAACATAAAATTTGAAAGAGTTCTATGGTATAGTGATGCACTAATAATAAAAAATGCAACAGAGAAAGAACTACAAAAACTGGAAATATATGAAAAAGGATATATATATTTACAAAGTTTGTCCAGTATGGTGCCACCATTAGTATTGAATCCGAAAAAAGGCGAGAAAGTACTAGACTTAACTGCAGCGCCAGGAAGTAAAACTACTCAAATGGCTGCTTTAATGGAAAATGAAGGATATATATTAGCAAATGAATTAGATAAAATAAGGAGTGAGAGATTACAATATAATGTTAAAAGCCAAGGAGCAGAAATAGTAGAGGTAATTAATGGCAGAGGAGAAAAAATAGGAAATTCTTATACTGAATATTTTGATAAAGTTTTATTAGATACACCTTGTAGTGGAGAAGGAAGGTTTTGGTTAGGAAAACCAATGACATATAAGGATTGGTCTTTAAAGAAGGTAAATCAATTAGCAAAAATTCAAAAAAAGCTATTCGAAAGTGCATATAAGGCTACAAAGAGAAATGGAATAATGGTGTATTCTACATGCACAATAAATAAAGAAGAAAACGAATATATATTAGATTGGGCAATAAATAATTTTGACATAAAATTATTGGAAATAAATTTGAATATTAAAGAAGCAATAAAAGGTGATAATACTGGCTTAAACAGTAGCATAGATAAGGCAATAAAAATATTACCATCCAAAAACATGGAAGGTTTTTTTGTCGCGAAAATAAAGAAAAACTAAGAATAAATATAACAAATTGTGAATTTCTAGAAAGGAATTCTTTTTTGTTCTTAGAGAAAAATAAAATATTTTAGAGGAATAGCAAAATAGTAGTTGATTATTTTGTGCTAAAATGATATTATAAAGTCGAAATAACAAATAATAAATCGAAAAGAGGATGCCAGATGGGAAAACATTCAGCAGAAAAGTCAGAAGAAAAGCAAAATAGCAAACAATACCAAGTGACTGCAGACAAGAAAAATAAAAGAGGATTAAAAATCTTTTTAAGAATATTGCTAGTATTACTTATTGTATTATCTATATTAGCAGGTATAGCTTGTTGGTTTGTAGGAGATAAACTAGGCAAAATAGACAAGGAAGAAATTGATAAAACATCAGTAGGAATCAATGCAGAAACTTCGAAACAATTAAAAGAATATAGAAATATAGCACTACTAGGAATTGATAGTAGAGCAGATGATTATGGCTTGGGAAACAGAAGCGATTGCATAATAATAGCAAGCTTAAATCAAAAAACAGATGAAATAAAGCTGATATCTGTTTATAGAGATACGTATGTATATGTTACAGAAAACGGAACAAAAAAACTAGATAAAATAACGCATGCTTACTCATATGGTGGAGCACAAAATGCATTGAAATCTTTAAATGAAGCATTGGATTTAAATATAACTGAATTTGTAACAGTAAACTTTGATGCAGTAATAGCAGCAGTTGATAGCTTAGGTGGGGTTTATATAGATATAGATAGCTCAGAATTAAAATATATAAATGATTATATAGATGCAACTTCTAAAAGTTCTGGAGTAAGTTCTAGTCATATTTCTTCTACTGGTAGACAAAAGGTAGATGGTGTACAAGCAATAGCTTATTCAAGAATTAGGTACACAACAGGTGGAGACTATAAAAGAACAGAAAGAATGAGAATTGTGGTAGAAGCAATGTTAAGCAAAGCTAAAACTTTAGGAATTGGACAATTAAACAGCTTTGCAAATACAATTCTACCAAGGATAAAAACTAATATATCTACAGGCGAAATTATTGGACTATTACCAAGTGTAGCGTCAATGAAAATATCAGAAAGTATAGGTTGGCCTTATGTAACAAAAGGAATAACAACGGATAGATGGTATGGAGTACCAGTTACATTAAAGAGCAATGTTGAAAAATTGCATAAAGAAATTTTTGGACAAGATAATTATGAAGCATCAGACATAGTAAAAGAGATGAATGATGCAATAATTAAGAAAACTGGATATACGGAATAAAATTGAAGAAACGATAGAGAGAAGGGAATGTTTTACCATGAGCAAGGGAAACTTAGCGGTGAAAGAAGAATTTGATGATATCATAGTAAATGAAGCAATAATAAATGAAAAGCCAGTAAACAATATTAGAATTATCAATAAAGAAAAAACAAATAAGAAAATATTATATAGAGCAATTAAAAGAATGATAGATATAATAGGAGCAATAGTAGGCATTATATTTTTAATACCTACTACGATTGCTGTGTGTTTAGCTAGGAAAATATCAAAAGAAGATAAAGGTCCATTATTTTACGAACAATTAAGATACGGCAAAAATGGTAAAGTATTTAGATTATATAAATTCAGATCAATGTGCATAGGTGCAGATGAAAAGTTAAAAAAATATTTAGAAGAAAGTGAAGAGATAAGAAAAGAATTTCAAAAAACTCATAAATTACAAAATGATCCAAGAATAACAAAAATAGGAAACTTTTTAAGAAAAACAAGCTTGGACGAACTTCCACAAATGATAAACATTTTAAAGGGAGATATGAGTTTTGTTGGTCCAAGACCGGTTGTAGAAAAAGAAGTTGAAGAATATGGGGAAAATAAGGAAAAGTTTTTAAGCGTAAAGCCAGGTCTTACAGGTTATTGGCAGGTAAACGGAAGAAGCAACACAACTTATGAAGAAAGAATGGAAATGGAGCTTTACTATGTAGATAACTGCTCATTGTGGCTAGATATAAAAATATTCTTTAAAACATTTATAGCAGTATTTAAGAAAGAGGGAGCAGTTTAAAATGACCATCGACATAATTTGCCCATTATATAATGCTAAAAAATATATAGAAAATCAATATAACCAAATAAAAAACCAAAGCTTCTACAATAATATAAAAAATATAAACTATATTATTACAGAAAGTCGAGATGAAACATTATCAATAGTTGAAAAATTGCAAAAAGAAGATAATAAAATAAAATATAACGTAATAAAAAAACAAGAATTTTCACATAGTTTATCAAGAGAAAAAGTAGCAAAAAATTCAACAGCGGACATACTAGTTTTTATAACACAAGATGTAAAAATAGAAAAGGCAGACTGGATAGAAAAACTGACTACACCTATTGCTAACGGCGATGTTGAAGCGTGTTACAGTAGACAATTATGTGAAAACAGTACTATAGAAAGATATACTAGGGAATGTAATTATCCTCCTAGATCTGCTATAAAAACAAAAAATGACATAGAAAAGCTTGGATTAAATACATTTTTCTTTTCTGATGCAGCATCTGCAATAAAAACAGATATTTTTAAGAAATTAAATGGGTATGATGGAAAAGACTTTCCAACCAATGAAGATATGTACATAGCATACAAGCTAATTACAAACGGATACAAAATAAAATATTGTGCTGATTCAGAAGTTGTACATTCGCACAAATTTACTCTAAAGCAACAATACAAAAGATACTATGATACAGGAAAGTTTTTTAAACAGAATGAGTATTTAAATAAATATAAAGTAAATAAATCTGGTGGAAAACTTGCTGTCTATGTATTAAAGAGAGCTTGGCAAGAAAAGAATTGGAAGGTTTTATTCAATTTTATACCAAACATGATGGCAAGATTTATAGGAATGAAAGTAGGTAAAATGTGATGAGACCCAAAGTTTCAGTTGCTATGGCAACATATAATGGAGAAAAATATATAAAAGAACAAATAGAATCAATTTTAGCAAGCATTGGAAAGGAAGACGAAATAATAATATCTGATGATGATTCTAAAGATGAAACAATAAAAATAATTAACAATTATATGAAAAATGATAATAGAATTAAACTTATAAATGGCCCGAAATGTGGGATAATAAAAAATTTTGAAAACGCTATAAAAAATTGTAAACGGAAAATATATTTTTTTATCTGATCAAGATGATATTTGGAATGAAAATAAAGTGAAAAATGTTTTAGATAAATTTGAAAAAACAAATTCTACACTTATTGTACATAATGCAGAGATAGTTGATGAAAATTTAAAACCAATATATCCAGATTCTACCTTTAAGTGGAGAAACTCTGGAAAAGGAATAATGAAGAATATAATAAAAAATTCATATATTGGGTGTTGTATTGCGTTTGACAGCTCTTTAAAAAAATATATATTACCAATTCCAAATAACATAGAAATGCATGATCAATGGATTGGGATAATAAGTGAAAAGTATGGAAAAAATTGTTTTATTGAGGATGAGCTAATAAAGTATAGAAGACATAATGATAATGCATCTGAGATGAAACATTATAAGATGAAAAGAATGATAAAAAATAGGGTGAATTTTTTAGAGGAATATTGTAAAAGAAAGAGAGAAATAAAGAAAAGCGAATGTGCTATTTAATTACTATTATACTAATAATATTGAGTTTAAAATATAGAACAAACAATAAACTATTTATATTTTTTTGTTTATGGTTATGGATTTTGTATACTTTTTCTGGAACGAATGCTGATTTTGCAATGTATAAAGATTTGTATATACAATACGGAACTGAAAATCTAACTATGGGTAATTACTTACTTTTTAAAATATTTTGTAAGATGTGCTATATTTTACACTGCCCATATAATTTATTTCTTGGAATTTATTCAGGAATAGGCTTAAGCTTAATCGGTTACATAATAAATAAATATGCAAAGGAAAAGAACATAGTTTTATCGTTATATGCAATTTTTCCATTTGTGTTTGATGTAATACAATTAAAAAATTTTATGGCCATGGCTGTAATTATCTTTGCAGTTCAATTTCTGATAAAAGAAGGCACTAAAAAAGAAAAAATAATAAATTATTGTATATATATTATTTTGAATCTTATTGCAATAGGATTTCACACTTTTGCTGCTGTATGCCTACCTTTTGTGGTAATTGCAATATTAAAAGAAAAAAAAGTAAATATTATTTGTTTGATAATCACTATTACAATGGTAATAATTGAAGTTAGTCAATTATTTATTCCAATTTTATCTTTAATATTACCAGAAGAAAAAGTAAAGGCATATTTCGTATGGGAAAAATATAGACCGGGTATAACATCAACAATAAAATCAATTATATTTATTGTTTTACTTATTGCTGGAATTCAGATATTTAGGGCTATAAAAAATAGAGAAAAAGTTGAATTGAATAATATAGATAAATTTACAATAAAATTGTTTAATTGCTTCGTATGCTTAATACCAGCTATTATATATTTAAATCAATTTATGAGGCTACCTCGTTCACTTTTAGTTTTATATTATATAATGGCGGTGAATAGCATGAATTTTAAAGTTGAAAATTTGAAATCGTTTTTGAAAAATAAAAACAATATTATTATCGGATTATTTATATTGAGCGTAATATTTATAAATTATCAAACTGATATATTCTCAATTAATAATCAAGAAGCAACTATTCAGGCTGTATTTGAAAAAAATTTATTATTTAACATAGGAAGGTAATATGCAAGAAGAAGAATATATAGAAAAAATAGAACAGTTAAATAAAAGAATTATTGACTTAAAAAAATCAAAAGAATTTAGAACTGGTAGAAACTTTATTATTATAAAGGACATGATAAGAAAAATGCAGTTCAAAAAAATCATAAAGAAAGAAGTTAATAAAATAAAAAGAAGAAAATGGTCTTTTCCGGAAAAGGAAAATTCTTTTATAGATATCAATAAACAAGATGAAAATAAGAAAGTAGTTGTATACACCTGTGTTACAGGAAAATATGATAATATTATTGAACCCTTTATAAAACAAAAAAATGTGGATTATATTTTTTTTACTGACGAGCCAAATGTAGAGTCAGACATTTGGCAAGTTCGTCAACTACCGAAGAATGTTGAAAACATAGGTGACAAAATACTACAAAACAGGTATATTAAATTTCACCCATATGAATTATTTGAAAATGAATATGATTACGCTATTTATGTAGATGGAAATATAGAAATAATAGGAGATATGAAAAAAATTACATTTGCTGCAGATAGTTTGACTGGTTTGGCGTTACACAGACATAGAACAAGAAATTCAGTATTTGACGAAGCAAAAGAATGTTGCATTATACACAAAGGAAACCCAGAAAAGATAAAAGCACAGATGAAAAAATATGAAAAAGAGGGCTTTCTACCAAAATTTGGATTATATGAATGCTGTGTAATTGTAAGCAATTTGAAGTCCAAAAATGGTAAGAAAATTTTAGAAGATTGGTGGCATGAATTTTTGAGTTCCGAATCATATAGAGACCAACTGTCATTGCCATATGTAATATGGAAGGATAACTTTAATTTTGACGATGTGGGAAATCTCGGTTACAATGTTTATCAAAATCCAAAATTTAGTTTTAAAGAAAAAATACATAACAATTAATAGGAGAAAGTTTGAAAAATAATATAGGAAAAAGTCCATGAAAAATAAGCATAAATGTATGCAAACAAACGCTCGTTTGATATGATATAAAATTAAAGGTAACCAAGCAATTTAAATTAATACAGTATTAGCTAACTTTATAGCCTTGTTGTTCTAAAAACTTAATGGCATTATTGACATTTAATTTAGTGTTTTTGCTTTTAAAATTAGATTCAGTATATTGCTTGTACAATTCAATGTTAATGGTCAAGACAAATTTCCATTTTAGAGTTTTGTTTTTTAGTTAAATTGCCTTGAACAGATTCTAAAATTTCTTGAGGAGTTGCTTTAAGATTCTTACTAAGTAGTGGAGAAATCTCTTCCAAAGTTAGATTATCATTTCTAGAAAGCATCTTTTTTAAAACGGATTGGAAAGTTTTACTAAAAGTATCGGCAACAACATTAGAAATCATAATATTAGACATTGTGAGAGAATTTTGAAAACGGTTTTTCTCACATGTACGACAATTAAGCAATTTAAAACGATGACGCATTAAGTCACGAAGTTGCCTGATTTCAAGAGGTGGCATAAAGCTAGAATTTACAAGCCCATGTTTAAAAATATCAGTAATTCAAATAGAATCTTTTTTGTCAGTTTTTTTACCAGGAATAGCTCTAACATATTTTGAATGAGTGATAACAACGTGGCAAGTATCTTCTAAGATATTAAAAATAGGAATCCAATATTTGCCAGTAGATCCCATACACACATCTTTGCAGTCATTGTCAGCAAGCCATTGCTTAAGATGCTTAATATCTTTAGTTAGAGTAGAAAATTGTTTGGTTTGATAAGTGGTTACTTTGTGTTCATCAGTTTTTGAAATAGTAGCAACTAACATTTTTTTGTGAACATCGATACCACAGCAATTATAATAATAAATATTTAGCATATGGTTACCTCCTGTGTTAAATAAAAAAATAGACGTATAGACATTTGTTTGTGCTTAAAAGGTACACGTCACATATAATTATGCAGGATAAAATTACGTGGTAATTTTTCGCCACTCCCTCCGCCGTGCTCTTCAGTCTATCTATACATCTAAAGATATTATACCAAATTATGGTAACAAAATCAATGGAGGAATTTTAATTAAATTTTGTGCCTTTCGAAGATGTAGTGTTAGCGGAGGCAAAGAAAGGAATGGTAGTAATTGTGAAAATTTGTATTGCTGGAGATCTTGTACCAACGCAAAAAAATGAAAAAATATTTTGTGAAGGAAACATAAAAAAGAATATAGATAAAAAATTTAACGAGATTTGGTCAAATGCTGATTACAGAATATTCAACTTAGAAACTCCGTTAGGGGAAAATTACAAAAAAATACGTAAAAATGGACCAAACTTAATTGCTA
This sequence comes from uncultured Clostridium sp., assembly GCA_900553755.1. Lineage (GTDB taxonomy): Bacteria > Bacillota > Clostridia > TANB77 > CAG-508 > UMGS1901. Next base: position 48,153 of record USEX01000005.1, on the reverse strand, counting down.
AATCAAAAACAATAAATGGAATTAAGGAATTAAATCCATCTCTAGTATGCATGGCAAATAACCACATACTGGACTATGGAGTTCAGGGGCTAGAAAATACACAAAGAGTATTAAGCAAAGCCAATATAGAGTTTACTGGAATAATAAACAATGTAAATGAAGATATGCATGGTTTTATTTTTGAAAAAGACAATATACGTGTTGGAATTTATAATACTTGTGAGAATGAATTCTCAGGAGCAACTATAAATGAGAAAGGTGCGAATGTATTATTTGAATCTAAAGCTTACTTAGAAATATTAAGAATGAAAAAAGAATGCGATTGTGTGATAGTGATTTACCATGCTGGTAAAGAATGTTACAGATACCCATCACCAGATTTACAAAGAATATGTAGAGCTTTTATAGAATTTGGAGCAGATTTTGTTGTAACACAACACAGTCATTGTATAGGCTGTTATGAAGTTTATAAAAACAAAACGATTGTATATGGACAGGGAAACTTTATATTTGACGATGACGATAATGAATTTTGGAATACATCACTTTTGATTATCCTTAATATTGAAAAACAAAGCGTAGAATGCGAATATATACCAATGGAAAAATGCAATAGTCTGATTAAGGTATCCGAAAGAAAAAGAGTATTAAGTGACTTTTTTGAAAGATCAGAAGAAATTAAGGACCAGAATAAAATATTTGAAAAATATAATGAATTTTCAAGAAAAAATTTAAATTCATATTTGCATATATGTAATGGAAAAAACTTTTTGAGTAGAGTTTTAAATGTAGTATTAAAAAGGAAATATTTTATAAAAAAATATAAAATTCAAGATTGTTTAAGTTTGTATAATATAGTTAAATGTGAAGCACATCGAGAATTATTTTTGAATGGATTAAAGCAGAGGATTGATGAATTAAAAAATGGATAAGACATTAATTTTAAGAATGGATGGAAAAGACTTATTTACATATGATGTAGAACAATGTGATACTTATAAGTATTATAACTGCCAGTATTACAACATTTTCTTAAGGCTTATAAGAAAAATGAAAATCAATATGCTAAGTAAATTCTTTTTTGGAGAATGGAAGAATAAAATAACGAATTATAGTACTGTAATTGTATTTGATAACGGATATGCTAGTATTGTAACTAATTACATAAAGAAAAAAAATCCAAAATGTAAAATAATATTATGGTACTGGAATAAGATAACACAATATAATGAGAAATATATGAGTGATCACAATATAGATGAAATATGGTCATATGATATGGATGATTGTGAAAAATACCAAATCAGAAACAACTCACAGTTCTATAACATGAATATAAGTCTGGATTCTAGCCAGATAGAGTATGATGTGTGTTTTTTAGGTGCTGATAAAGGTAGAAGAGAAAAAATAGAACAATGTGTAGAATTGTTCAAAGAAAATGGAATTAGTTTTAAAATAATAATAATAGATAAAAAGGAAATACCATACGAAAAATACCTGGAATATGTTTCAAAGAGTAGGTGCATACTAGAAATAGTAAATGATGGTGTGAATGGACTAACATTAAGAAGTTTAGAAAGCATATGTTTTAATAAAAAATTAATCACTAATAATAAAAGTGTGAGAAAATATGATTTTTACAATAAGGATAATATTTTTATTCTTGGGGAGGACGATAACCAAAATATAAATTCATTTATAGAGCGTCAATACAGTAAAATAGAAGAAAAAGTAGTACAATATTATGATTTTAAAAATTGGCTTAATAGATTTTTTATGAGATGAGGAGATAAAGAATGTTAGAAAAAATAAAACTAATAAGACAAAGAATTATGCTAAAAAATAATAACCCAGGTAGTCTAATGAAACTTAAATCACTTACTAACACCAGAAAAATAGAAATTGGAAAAGGAACATATGGGGATCTCAATGTAATTGGATTTAGTGAAAACGATGGTAATTTGAAAATTGGAAATTATTGTTCAATTGCACAACATACATATTTTTTGTTAGGAGGGGAGCATGATTATAGAAGAGTGTCAACTTATCCGTTTAAGGCACGATATTTGAATAAAAGTGAGAATTCGTCAAAAGGAAATATAATAGTAAAAGATGATGTGTGGATTGGTTTTAATTGTACTATTTTGTCTGGAGTTACAATTGGACAAGGTGCAGTTATAGGTGCTAATAGTATTGTAGCTAAAGATGTTCCACCCTATGCAATATATGTTGGAAACCAAGTGATCAAATATAGATTTAATAAAGAAATAATAGAAAAATTACTAAAGATTGATTACTCAAAATTAAGTAAAGAAAGCATAGAGCAGAATGTTAATGAATTATATACTCATATAGAAAAAGAAAATGTAGATGAAGTAATAAGGAGCTTAGGAATATGAAATTAAAAAAAGGGTTATTATATGTTTTTATAGCTAACCTCATTAACCTGCTAATAAGTTTGTTTTCTGGTTTCGTATTACCAAAAATGCTTTCAATAGAAACATATGCAGATATAAAACTATTTCAATTGTATGTTTCATATATAGGGTTTGTAAGTTTAGGATTTGCTGATGGAATGTATTTAAAATATGGGGGCAAAAATATTGAAGAACTTGATGCAAAGGTTATACGAGAAGAATTTAATACATACAAAGTTTTTCAGATTATCATATCGATAATTGGGATAGTAATATCCATAATAGTTAAAAATAGCATATTACTCTTCTGTATGTTAACTGTTTTCCCAGTTAATGTTGCTGGATATGTAAAAAATTTGTATCAGGCTATTGGAAAATTTAAAGAATATTCAAGATATACAAACATTAATACATTTTTAGTATTTATAATAAATATAATACTTTTATTTATCATTAAGACAGATAATCCAAAGTTTTACATTGGAACATATGTAATAGCTTATTTTCTATATTGGCTTATTGTGGAGTATGAAAATAATAAAGTATTCAAAAAAATAGAAAATTGCAAGTGTAAAAAAATATATTTGGTTGAGAATGTAAAACAGGGATTCTTTTTAATGCTTGGAAACTTCTGCAATGTGATGTTTACTAGCATTGACAGACAATTTGTACAGAAGTTGTTGGGAAATATAAAATTTGCGTATTACTCTTTTGCTGTTAGTATAGAAAACTTAATGGATGTGTTTATTTCTCCAATTAGTACAGTAATGTATAACTATTTATGTTGTAATAACGAAGTGAAAAGTGTATTAAAAATAAAGAGATTAGTATTAGTTTTTGCTACTATCATAGTAGCAGTAATATTTCCAGCAAAATTTGTCATTGATGTATGGATAACTAAATATTTAGAGGCTGAAACAGTACTGTTTATACTTTTTGCAGCGCAGTTTGTAAATATAATAATAAGATGTATACATTTAAATTTGTATAAATCTGAAAAAAAGCAAAATAGATATTTTGCGATAATGGTAATTGTTATAGCATTATCGGTAGTTTTAAATATTATATTATATCAAATTGATAAAAATATGGAAATGATCGCAATTGCAACATTGATAACAAATATAATATGGTTTGCAATTGGGGAAATAGATTTAAAAAAATATAAATTTAGGACAAAAGAATATATTTGTATAGCAATAACAATAATATTGCTATTAATATGCGGAAAATATTTCAATGCAATTTTAGGATGTATAGTTTATTTAACATTAAGTGTTGTATCTTTATGCACTTTTATGCCTGAAACAATAAAAGAAATAAAGAGTTATGTGACCAAAATAATAATTTTAAGAGGAAAAGAAAAAAATGAAAAAATGTAAAAGAAATATGATTGATGAAATTGTTGCTATATTTTATTATTTCATTATAAAATTTGATAATAATATTTTTAGAATAGACGATGAAAAATATCTAAAAATAAAATATAGATATTTACTAAACAGAAAATTGAATCTAAATAATCCGCAAAGCTTTAATGAAAAACTACAATGGCTAAAACTAAATAAACAAAACCCAGAATATAGTAAGTTAGTAGATAAATTTGAGGTAAAAGAAATATTAAAAAATGAGTTAAAAGGATTAGATATAAATTTTATAAAGACTTTAGGAATATATGACAATTTCGAACAAATTGATTTTAACAAATTACCACAGCAATTTGTTATAAAATGTACTCACGATTCTGGAAGCTATAAAATAATAAAAGACAAGGGAAAAATCAATTACAAAGAACTATCAAATTTTTACAAGAAAAAACTTAAAAAGAATTTCTATTATGAATCTAGAGAATATCCATATAAAAGTATAAAACCAAGAATTATAATAGAAGAATTTATACAGGATAGAAATAGAGAAGGGCTACTAGATTATAAGTTTCAATGTTTCTATGGAAAGGTTGATAACATACTTGTATGTGTTGACAGAGAGAAAGAAACAGGAGTAAAGTACCATTATTTTGATAGAGAATGGAAATACAAGCCATATAATCCATATGAGGGAATTAATGAGAAAAATGTGAATGTTGCAAAGCCTGAAAAATTGGAAGAAATGATTAAAATTGCAGAAAAAATTTCTAAAGATATTCCGGAAGTAAGGGTAGATTTATATTTAGTAAATGGCAAAATTTATTTTGGAGAACTTACATTTTTTTCTCAAGGTGGATTTGATAATGACATTACAGAAAAAGCAGATAAGATAATTGGAGAAAAATTTGAATTGCCAAGGTAAGGAGGAAAGATATGAGAACATATTTTATAACAGGAGTAGCTGGCTTCATAGGTGCAAATTTAGCAGAGAAAATATTAAATGAAAATAAAGACGTTCAAATTATTGGTTTGGACAATATAAATGAATACTATGATATAAGAATAAAGAATAAAAGATTAGAAGAATTAGAAAGATTTGAAAAATTTATATTTATAAAAGATAATTTAGCAAATAAAGAAAAAATGAAAGAAATCTTTCAAAAATATAAGCCAGAAGTTGTTGTCAATTTGGCTGCCCAGGCTGGTGTGAGATATAGTATAACAAATCCAGATGTGTATATCGAATCTAATATAATAGGATTTTACAATATATTGGAATGTTGTAGGAAATATCCTGTAAAACATCTAGTTTATGCATCTAGTTCATCAGTATATGGAGCAAATAAAAAAATTCCATATTCTGTAGAAGATAAAGTGGATAGCCCAGTAAGCTTATATGCAGCAACTAAAAGAACAGATGAATTATTGGCTTATAGCTATTCAAAATTATATAATATACCATCAACAGGATTAAGATTTTTTACAGTATATGGACCTGCTGGAAGACCAGATATGGCGTATTTTAATTTTACTAATAAATTAATAAATGGAGAAAAAATAAAAATATTTAATTATGGAAATTGCCAAAGAGATTTCACATACATAGATGATATTGTTGAAGGAATTATAAGAGTAATAGGACAAGCTCCTCAGAAAAAGAATGGAGAAGATGGATTGCCAATTGCACCGTATAAGATATATAATATTGGATGTGGAAAGCCAGTAAATTTATTAGACTTTGTTGAAATACTACAAGAAGAACTAGTTAGAGCAAAGGTGTTACCAGAAAATTATGACTTTGAAGCTCATAAAGAATTAGTGCCAATGCAACCTGGGGATGTACCAATTACTTATGCAGATACAACGCCATTAGAGAGAGACTTTGGATATAAACCAAGTACTGATTTAAGAACAGGACTAAGAAGATTTGCAGAATGGTATAAAAAATTTTATAAATAGAGAAAAGAGGGGTATTATGAAAATAGCAGTTGCAGGAACAGGATATGTTGGACTAGTAGCAGGAGTATGTTTTGCTGAAAAGGGACATGATGTTACTTGTGTTGACATTGATGAAGAAAAAGTAAAAATTATGCAGAACGGTATTTCACCTATATATGAAACGGGACTTGAGGAATTAATGAAAAAAAATAATGAAGCCGGAAGATTGCATTATACAACGGATTATAAATCAGCGTATAAGGACAAAGATGCAATATTTATAGGAGTAGGTACTCCAGAAATGCCTGATGGCTCAGCAAACCTAAAATATATAGCTACAGTTTCAAGACAAATTGCAGAAAGCGTTGAAAGAGATTGCCTTGTTGTAGTAAAATCAACTGTACCGGTTGGAACTAATGATAAAGTAGAACAATTTATAAAAGATTTTTTGGCGAATAATGTAAAAATTGAAGTAGCTAGCAATCCGGAGTTTCTTGCTCAAGGCAATGCAGTAAGAGATACTTTGCATGCTAAGAGAATCGTAATAGGAACTGAAAGTAAAGATGCAGAAGAAATATTAAGAAAAATATATGAACCTTTTAATCTTCCAATTGTATCTGTAAGCAGAAGAAGCGCAGAAATGATAAAATATGCATCAAATGATTTCTTAGCACTAAAAATATCGTACATGAATGACATTGCAAATCTTTGTGAATTAGTGGGAGCAGATATTGAGGATGTAGCAAAAGGAATGAGCTATGATGATAGAATAGGAGCTAACTTTTTAAAAGCAGGAATTGGTTATGGAGGAAGTTGCTTTCCAAAGGATACAAAAGCATTAAAATATATAGCAAATCAACATGGATATGATTTAAAGACTGTTAATGCAGCGGTTGATATAAATAAAGAGCAAAGAATTAAATTGTATCATAAAGCTTGTGATAGATTAATTACATTTAATAAATTAAAAGTGGCAGTATTAGGTCTTGCTTTCAAACCAGGAACAGATGATTTAAGAGAGGCTCCTTCTGTAGAAAATATAAAATTATTGTTAGAACAGGGAGCTGATGTATATGCATATGACCCAGTGGCAGAAGAGAACTTTAAAAATAAATTTAAAGATCAAAAAATAAATTATGTTAGAAAAGCTGAAGAAGCTCTAGAAGAAGCCAATGTTTGCTTTATATTTACAGAGTGGGACGAAATAAAAGCTTTAACACCTAGAATATACAAAGAAAAAATGAGAACACCACTTGTATATGATGGAAGAAATATATATTCTTTAAAAGAAATGAAAGATGCTGGAGTAGAATACTATTCAATAGGAAGATAGGAGGAAAATAGCAAAATGAAAATTTTAATTACAGGTGCTAATGGAATGCTTGCAAAAGCAGTAAGAGAAGAATTGAAAGAAAACGAACTAATCTGCACGGATGTTGCAGACTTAGATATTACTAATTTAGAGGCTGTAAAGGAGTATGCTAAGGAAGTAAAGCCAGATTATATAATTAATTGTGCAGCTTATACAGCTGTTGACAAAGCTGAAGAAAATGAGGAACTTGTATATAAAATAAATGCAATTGGCCCTAAGAATTTAGCAATTGCTGCACAAGAAAATGATGCAGTATTAGTTCATATAAGCACAGATTATGTATTTGGTGGAGAAAAAGATGTTTCAGAAGATTATAGTGAAGACGATGAAAAGCATCCTCAAGCTGTGTATGGAACAACAAAACTCGCAGGTGAAAAATTCATAGAAGAAAATTGTAAGAAATTCTATATATTCAGAACTGCATGGCTTTATGGAGAAGGACACAACTTTGTAAGAACTATGATTAATCTTTCAAAAGAACATGATGAAGTAAAAGTTGTAAATGACCAACATGGAAGTCCAACCTATGCGGTAGACCTTGCTTCTATAATTCATCAAGCAATAGAAAAGAGAATTCCTTTTGGAATATATAATTCAACAAATATAGGTTATACAACTTGGTTTGACTTTACTAAAATGATTTATGAGTTAGAAGGAATAAAATGCAAAGTTACACCAGTAACTAGTGAGGAATTTAAGAGTGCAGCTAAAAGACCTAAAAATTCTCAGATGTCTAAAGACAAGCTATTAAAATATGGAATAGAAGTACCAACTTATGAAGATGCTTTAAAGAGGTATTTGAAAAAAGAATAGAACCAAAAGAAAGGGGAGAGTATTTTGTTATTTAATTCTATGGTATTTTTATGGATATTTATTCCTATTAGTATACTATTATATTTTATGGTTGATGATAAATATAAAAATTTAATATTGGTATTTCTAAGCATTATATTTTATGCGTGGGGAGAACCAACATATGTTGTGTTACTGGTTGCTTCAGTAGTAATTAATTATATATTAACAATTTTAATGGACAAACAGATAGAAAAGAATAAAAGAAAAGTTTATTTTATTATAGCTATAATTTTGAATATAGGGATTTTAGTTTACTATAAATATTTTAATTTTCTTGTTCATAATATACAAAATATATTTTCACTTGATATATCAGAAGTAAAAAAAGTACCATTGCCTTTAGGAATCTCTTTTTATGTGTTTTCATCGATATCATATATTTTTGACATTTATAGAAAAGAATGTAAGGCTCAAAAAAATATTATAAATATGGCTTTATTTATAACATTTTTTCCAAAACTATTAATGGGACCGATTGAAAGATATAAAGATTTTGAAAGTTGCATAGATGTAAAAAGCAGAAAAATTACAATAAATTCTTTTAAAGATGGTATTGTGAGGTTTGTATATGGATTAGGTAAAAAAGTGTTAATTGCAGATGTAGTTGCAAGAGTGGCTGACCTTGCATTTGATTCAAATATTAGTAATTTAAATAGTCAGTTAGCATGGCTGGGTGCTATGTGTTATATGATACAAATTTATTTTGATTTTTCAGGATATAGTGATATGGCAATCGGAATAGCAAAAATGTTTGGATTTGATTTAATGGAAAATTTTAATCTTCCATATACCTCTCAGTCTATAACAGAATTTTGGAGAAGGTGGCATATTTCTCTAGGAAATTGGTTTAAAAATTATTTATACATACCATTAGGTGGAAATCGTAAAGGAAAATTAAGAACATATGTAAATTTGTTTATTGTATTTATTGCAACAGGAGTATGGCATGGTGCAGCTTGGAATTATATTGCATGGGGAATTTATAATGGTATATTTATGGTAATAGAACGAATAAAATTAAAAGAACTAATTGAGAAGAATTCAATAAAGCTGATTAATCATATTTATGCAATGAGTGTAACCTTTATAGGTTGGATAATTTTTAGAGCAAATGGATTAAAGAATGCTCTGAAATACATAAAAACATTATTCATCGATTCTAAAGGGAGCCAATTACAAACTTATAATATCTTAAATAATAGAACAATTATAACAATGATAATTGCTGTTTTACTAACAGGTATTCTACAATTATTATTTAGCAAAATGAATAAAGATAATAAGCTTAGTAAGATATATAGAGTAATTGAACCCGTATGCGTAGGGGTTATTCTAATAATAAGTATTATGTCTATTGTAAATAATACATACACTTCATTTGTTTATTTTAAATTTTAAGGAGAAAAAGTTGAAAAAAGAAAATATATTAAATATAATAATAATAGGAGTTTTTGTACTAATTATTTTCATGCCACAAATAACATTTTTCTTTGCTAAAAGTTATTTAGAAACTGATACAAGTGAAAATAGAAAATTAGCAGAAAAACCTCAATTTGAATATAAAACAATAACGAAATATCCAGAAAAATATAATAGCTATTACAATGATAATCTTCCTTTTAGAGGATATTTAAAAAAAGCATGGACAAACATAAATCTTTTTATTTTTAATGATAGCACTAATAAAAATGTTTTACTTGGAAAAAAAGAAAACAACAATCTAAAAGAAATGTGGTTATTTTATTGCTCTGAATCAGATGGAAATCCAGTTGATGAGGTACAAGGAATTACAAATTTCACCAAAGAACAAAAGGAGCAAATGTATAAAACTATTGTACAAAATACAGAAACATTGGCTCAAAAAAATATAAGGTTATATTATTTAATATGTCCTGATAAAGAAAATATTTATAAGGAAAATTTGCCGGATACTATAAGAGTATCAGGCGAAAGTAGAACGGACAAGTTAGTAGATGAATTGAGAAAAAAAGGTGTAACAAATATAATTTATCCTAAAGAAGAACTTTTAAGGGAAAAAGAGAATGGACAATTGTATTATAAACAAGATACTCACTGGAATTTTTTTGGAGCATTTACTGGATATAAAAATGCTATGAATGTTATTGAACCAAACTTAGAATGCTATGATTATACAGTTGAATGGGAAAAGAATAAAGTTCAAAATAGAGATTTAATCAATATGTTAGGAAAGTCTAACTTCTTTGTGGATGATGAACCAACCATTAATTATTTTAATGATATTACATATAAAACTTCAACAATAAAAACAGAAACCAACCAAATAGAAATAACTGAATGTCAGAACTCCTTGGTGGACAATACGATTATGATTATTGGAGATTCATATAGATCGGCAATGATTCCATATTTTGCACGAACATATAAAAAATGTATTTTTTTGCATAAAACGGATTTTTCAAATGAATTAGTTGAAAAATATGCTCCTGATAGCATAATTATTGAAAATGTTGAAAGATATACTTTTGGTACTATAAGTAATATAAAAATGAATAAGTAAGAATATAGGCAAGGAGAGGGGAAAATTATGAAGAATAGAAAAGGTATAATATTAGCAGGTGGAAGCGGAACAAGACTTTATCCATTAACAAAAGCAATTTCAAAACAAATAATGCCAGTATATGATAAACCAATGATTTATTATCCATTATATGTATTGATGGCTGCTGGAATAAGGGAAGTACTAATAATAACAACACCAAGAGACAATGAAACATTTAGGGAGTTGCTTGGAGACGGAAAAAAATGGGGAATGCATATTGAATATCAAATACAAGAAAAACCAAATGGACTTGCAGAAGCTTTTATAATAGGTGAAAACTTTATTGGGAATTCTAATGTTGCTTTGATATTAGGTGATAATATGTTCTATGGCGGAGATTTAAACGATGTGTTAAAATGTGCTAATGCCAGAGAAGATGAGGCTACGATTTTTGGATATAAGGTAAAAGACCCAAGAAGATATGGTGTTGTTGAAATTGATGAAAATGGAAATGCTGTATCAATAGAGGAAAAACCATCAGAACCAAAATCAAACTATGCTGTACCAGGTTTATACTTCTACACAAATGATGTTGTTGAAATTGCAAAAAATGTTAAACCTTCTGCAAGAGGTGAACTTGAAATTACATCTGTAAACGAAGAATATATGAATAGAGGGAAATTAAAAGTTGAAAAACTAGGAAGAGGAATGGCTTGGTTTGATACTGGAACACATGATGCTTTAATTGAGACAGCAAGCTTTGTTCAAACAATAGAAAAAAGACAAGGTATGCAAATATGTTGTCCAGAAGAAATCGCGTTTGAAAACGGATGGATAACTGGCGATGAATTAAAAAAACTTGCAGAACCACTATTAAAAAGTGATTATGGAAGATTCTTAATGGATTTAGTAGAAAATAACTAATGCAGATAAGTTACTATTAATTTTATAATTGTGCTGGATGCAAAATAGATGTAAGAAAAAGGAAGGAAATAGATAATGGGAAAGTTTAAAAAATATGAAACATCAATAGATGGTGTATATGTAATTGAACCCACTGTTTTTGGAGACGAAAGAGGATATTTCATGGAAACTTATGAAAAGAACGATTTCGAAGAACTTGGCATAACAGGAGATTTTGTTCAAGATAATCAATCTCGTTCAAAAAAAGGTGTGCTAAGGGGATTACATTTTCAAAAAAATCATTCTCAAGCCAAAATAGTAAGATGTATTAAAGGTGAGGTTTTTGATGTAGCCGTTGACCTAAGACCAGGAAGTAAGACTTATGGAAAATGGGAAGGAGTAATTCTTTCAGAGGAAAATAAGAAAATGTTCTACATTCCAAGAGGATTTGCACATGGATTTTTAGTATTATCAGATGTAGCAGAGTTTTGCTACAAAGTTGACAATATATATGACCATGAATCTGAGGGTGGATTACAATGGAATGATAAAGATGTAAATATAGAGTGGCCTGAGGTAAATGGTATAACTCCTGAACAATACTTAACATCTGAAAAAGATGGTAAATGGCCAACATTAAAAGAACTTAAAAATACAAATTTATTTGAAGAATACAGAGTTAAATAATTTTTTGAAAAACTTTGAAAGAAGAATGAATAAAGTCGAAGAGTTATTGTAACTTTGGAGGCTTAGAATTCTACTTAAAGGAAAAAGGAGATTAGAAATGAAAAATATAATGATTACTGGTGCTGCTGGTTTTATAGGAGCAAATTTTGTAGAATTAATGGTAAAAAAATATGGATATAAATATAACTATATAGTTTATGATAAACTAACTTATGCTGGAAATATTCATAATCTAGATAGTGTAAAAGACAAAATTACATTTGTACAAGGTGATATATGTGATTTTGATAAAGTAATGGAAACTTACAAAAAATATAATATAGATGGAATTGTACATTTTGCTGCTGAATCTCATGTTGATAACAGCATAAAAACTCCATTTATATTTACTCAAACAAATGTATTAGGAACTCATACATTACTTGAAGCTGCAAAACAATATTGGGGGGAAGGTAGTCAAAATAAATTTGTTCATGTATCAACAGATGAAGTATTTGGAAGTTTAGGAGAAACAGGATACTTCACAGAAACATCACCAATAAAACCTAATTCACCTTATTCAGCATCAAAGGCAAGTTCAGATTTAATTGCATTTGCTTATGCAGAAACATTTAAAATGAATGTAAGTGTAACAAATTGCTCAAACAATTATGGACCATACCAACATCATGAAAAATTAATACCACACATGATTAGCTTAGCTTTAAAAGACGAACCGCTACCTGTATACGGAGAAGGAAATAATATAAGAGATTGGCTATTTGTAGAGGACCATTGCGAAGCAATAGATGAAGTTCTACATAATGGAAGAAAAGGCGAAAGATATTGTATTGGTGGACATAATGAAAGAAGAAATATAGACATTGTTAAACTTATACTAAAAAGATTAAACAAACCAGAAACATTAATTACTCATGTGGCAGACAGAAAAGGACATGATTATAGATATGGAATAGATCCAACTAAAATTCATAACGAATTAGGCTGGCTTCCTAAAACAAAGTTCGAAGATGGAATTGTAAAAACAATAGATTGGTATGTTGAACATCCAGAATACCTTGCAAAATGAGAGAAATAAGATTATTGAGCAAACAACCCAAACAGTGAAAGATGAGTAAGTTCCCGATTTAGAGGAAATTAAAGATTAGCAAGCTCCGGCTGTACAGGAGAATTAAGAATGAAATAGGGATTATAACTAGTATTAACTACTAATTGTAATCTCTATTTTTGTGCGAAAAGAGGTGAAATATGAAGATAAAAGATGAAAAATTTATTGTGTATGAGATTGATTCTAGGTATTTAGAATATGTGTCAGAATTTGTCGAATGATTTATGTTGACAAGAATAAAGAGGGAACATATAATATTGTTAGTTAATAAAAGAAATGGAGAAAGAAATGGAGAATAAAAATTTAAATTATCAATTTACAGTTTTTGGAGATTTTTCGGACATATCACCTAACAATTCAAAAACAATTATCAATTTATTGTCTTTATATGAAGATAAAAATTTTGTTCCTTCAGTTTTTCAAGAAATTCCATTAGATATAATTCCTTCTCAAATAAATAATAGAATATCGCTTACAAATGAAGATGGATGGAATATTAATATTGGAAATAGCAGACTTGATCTATCAATAGCTTATAAGGAAAAAGAAAAATATAAAGATATGAATTTAGAAACATTATCAATTGAAGCAATAGATATGATTACAAAACTCCTTGAAAATTACAGTAAAAGTGGTAACAGATTAGCACTGAATACAATGTATGTGCTTGGAGATGATGAGTCTAAGATTTTAACATCCAAGTACAATAAAAAAGAAAAGTTATTGAATTTTTATAATGAAAATGGTTCTGATGAATGGAATGAAAGAATTATGTCTCAAGTTATTTGCGAAGATTTTGATAATGAGACTATAAATGTTGGCACAAATATTAATAAGGTAAAAAAAGCCCAAGTTGTAATTGATGATAAGAGCGTTGAATGTAATGGAATCATCTTACAGATGGATATTAATACAACACCGGAAATAAAAAGTTATAGATTTGATACAACCAATATAAGTAAATTCTTCAATGTAGCTATTGGATATAATAAAACAATATACTCTAATATACAGGAGTTGGTAGAGAATGAAAATTGAAAAGAAAAAATTATATAAAAATAATAATACAAATATTTATAATATTTTTAATGGAGATGAGTATTATACTAACAAAATAAATCAGGTATTAATAAAAAATATAATAAAAAAAGATATTATTGAATATACTAATTATATGAAGAAGATATATAGTATGTATAGTTCTCAGAATTTAGAGAATAAAAATTTTTTAATAAAAAATGAATCAAATTCAGATGATTCCATAATAAATGAAAATGAGACTGATGTTGAATTAGAAAATAAAATACTGATTTTATTGAGTAACAGCAGTGTAGAATGGGGAAGGCTATCAGACTTTGATGAATTTATTATAGAAAATATAAATGATGAACGCGTGCTTAAAGCAATTTTGAAAATATTCTATAACAATTTTCAAAATGAAGATTTTATTGTAAAAATATTAAATGCACTTGCAGAAATCGATTATGAAAAAGTAAAACCTTATGGACAAACAATGGCAATTGCATGTTTTTCTCATAAAAGTATGGATGTGCAACAAAAGGCAATAGAAGCATTTGAAAATTGGAAAAGTGAAGATAGTATTAATGCATTAGAAAGTGTTAAGTTTAGTGAACCATGGATGCAGAGATATGTAAACAAAATTATAATTAATTTAAAGGAAGAAGTAGTAATAGATGCCTAATTATATAAGGATAATTAATAGAGCATTATGGCCTAAAACCGAAGATCTTGTGGAAGGCTTTGATGTGAATAAAATTGAAGCAAAAACAATAACGAAAGAATTTAGAAATAATGATAATACACTATCGCTTTGGGCTGTAGAAAACGAAGATGATGCTGTATTAGCTATGGTTACTGGAGCAAAAAAGATTGAAGGAATGTGGACGCTAAGAATTAGTAATGAAATAATTGAAAATAGTAAATTGGAAGTAAAGAATGAAGCATCACATCCAAATGTAAAGGGAATTGGCAGGTTTCATTATAATATTAAAAATCTTACATATAAAAGTTTGGCTGATGTATCTAATGTTATTATAGATGCTCTAAAAGATGATAAAAACCTCAGGGAATATACGAAAAGTGACATACGAGAAATTTTAAATGCTGCCGTAAGAAAAGGAAAGGTTGATTATAGTTTACTGGATGAGAAGTTAAAAAATGAAATTAATAAATTAAGAGAGTCTGCTTTAAAATAAAAAGGGGTTACAACTAGTTATTAACTGGGTGGTAACTCCTTTTTCATTGTCAATTAAATGCTCACGTGGGTTATTCATGATTATAACTTTATATATAAAGTTATATAGCGTCCACAAAAAGATTATAAAAACATTAAAATTATGACAATTTTTTTATTGTAAATACAATATTTCTTTGGTATAATCAAACTGAAATTTTAGGAGGAATCTATGCAAGAAAATATTAAAAATATTCTAAATACAAATCTAGCAAAATCAGTAATAATTATAATAGTAGCTATCATTTTATACAATATTATGAAAGGAATAGCAGATAAAACTGTAACTGCTACTATGAAAATAGCGAAAAAGGATAGAAAAAAACAAAATAGTGTAATAGTATTTAATAGCGTTATGAAATATATTTTCGGAATGGTTGTATTAATACTTTTACTTGAGGTTAATGGAGTAAATGTATCTTCATTAATTGCCAGTTTAGGAATTGTAGGTATTGTTGTGGGTCTTGCAATTCAAGATGCCCTTAAAGATTTAATTGCTGGCAAGAATATTATATCGGATCATTTTTTTGAAGCAGGAGATGTAATAAAATACAATGGAATAACTGGGAAAGTAATTTCACTTGGCTTAAAGACGACAAAATTACAAGACTTAGACACAAATGATATCGTATCGATTACAAATAGGCATATTGAGCAGGCAGAAAAAGTGTCAGACTGGCTTGGAATCTCTATTCCAGCTCCATATGAAAAAAGTGTAGAAGAAGTTGAAAGCATAATGCCTGCAATTGTGGAAGAAATTAAATCCTTTGAACATGTAAAGGATTGCAAATATATTGGAATAGGAGAATTTACAGATTCAAGCGTTATATATAAGCTTTTAATAACTTGTTCTCCAGAATATAAATTAGCAATAAAAAGGCAAGCATTAAGAACTTTAAAAATTGCGATGGACAAGGCAAAAATATCAATTCCATATACTCAAATTGATATTCACCAATGTTAGAGAGGATTACGAAAGAAGATGAAAAGGGAATGTGAAATAAAAAATAGATTATTATATGTAGATATATTAAATATATTAGCATGCATTGCGGTTGTGGCATTACATCAAAACAAGGTAGTGCATTATTTTGAAGCCAACCATATTAGTGAATGGAGTGCTAGCTTGGTTGTGGAATGCTTGTTTTTTTGGGCAGTGCCAGTATTTCTGATGATTACCGGAACAACGTTGATGCAATATAGAGAAAGATATGATACAAAAACATTTTTTAAGAAGAGATTTATTAAGATAGTAATTCCATTTGTATTTTGGGCAATCTTTATGATTGTGTGGAAATATAATACAGGGCTTCTTAGTATTAGCAAAATATCTATTAAAATACTACTAACAGTTTTATTTACAAATGGTGAAGAAACAATATATTACTTTATGTTTGTTATAATTGGTGTTTACTTAACATTACCTGTAATATCAGTATTATCAGAAGAAAAATACAGAAAAGTACTTTGGTATGCAGTAATTACATTCTTTATATTTAATTCTGTGTTGCCAACGATTCTAGACTTTTCCCAAATACCATGTAATACATATATGATGATACAATTCACATGGCCAATATTCTATTGCTTATTAGGATTTTTATTGTCACATGAAAATTTTGATAAGAATACTAGAATTTTAGTATATGTTGCAGCCATAATTTCTATAGTTTTTAGATATATAGTAACATATATATTATCAACAAAAGAAGGAAAAACAGACCGCATTTTATTTCAGTATAGCCAATTTCACGCAGTATTTCTAGCAAGTGCAGTGTTTTTATTTATAAAAAATTTAAAATTTGATAGAATTCAAAAAAATGAAAAAATATGCAATATTATATCAAAGATTGCCAGCTGTACATTTGGGATATACTTAATACACATAATAATAAATTATTATGAATTAAAGATTTTCAATATAAACATGTGGTCTTGGCAATGGAGAACATTTGGGATAATAAGTACATACGCAATATCATTAATAATAGTATATACCATAAAGAAAATACCAATATTAAAAAGATTAGTACCATAGTCATATAAAAAAATATGGCTATTTTTTATATGACAGTAACAACATTATGTAAATCACAATAATATATATTGTATAATACTATAAAAGGAGCAATTACATGAATAGCATAGAAATAACAAGCATAGGAATACTTATTCCATTTTTTGGAACTACACTTGGATCTGCATTTGTGTTCTTACTAAAAGGCAAAATGACGATACTGGTGAAAAAAATATTACTAGGTTTCTCAGCAGGTGTAATGATAGCGGCATCTATATGGTCATTATTGATTCCAGCAATAAATATGGCACAAGAGCAAGGAAAAGTAGAAGCATGGGTTCCAGCAAGCTTAGGATTTTCTCTAGGAATAATTTCTCTGATGTATTTGGATAAAAAAGTAGGTAATATAGAAGGGGCTAGAAATAAGAAAAAAAATCAAACAATGAAAGACAAAGTAAAAAGCACATCAATGCTAGTACTTGCTGTGACGCTACATAACATACCAGAAGGTAGATTACAAAGTAGACAGTATGCTAGATAAAACAATTTGAATTTAATATAAATACTTAGATTTCAGAGTTTGAAAAAATTTTGAAATTTATTTTTAACTATTGATAAAAACAAATGTTTACGTAAAATTATAATAGATATTTAAAGGGTATGATGTCTTAATGAACTATGAAATTAAATATAGAGGATATTTAGAGAAGAAAGTGGTTATTTTAATACTGAAAATGTAATGATACTGGAAAATATGGAAGAAAAAGCAAATGAGGTAATTGCAACTGCATTTAAAGATTTCCTAAATGAATGTATGATTAAGTAAAAGTAGTTTTTACTATTGAATCTCTGTACAGACTTGTATGGAGATTCAAATTTTATAAAAGAAAGAGGAAAAAGATGAAAGTAATATTAACGTCAAAGGGATTTGAAAATATTAAAGTGTTTAATAAAATTAAGAAGAAATTAAATATAGAGATAGATAAAGTTAGAATGCTTGTTATACCAATAGCTAGAAAAGGCAGATATAATAAAGAAAAATATATGAAAGACTATATTGAGTTGGGTTTTAAAGAAGAGAATGTATATTTTTTTGATGATGAACATCCACAAGAATTTGAAGATTTGGACATAGATATTATATATGTATGTGGAGGAAACACATTTGAACTTAAACATTATTTGAAAAAGTCTGGATTTGAAAAAAATATATATAGCTATTTAAATAAAGGTGTTACATATATAGGTGCAAGTGCGGGTAGTCATATTGCAACTAAGAGTATAAAGCATGTTCTAGAGTTTGATGAAAATACAATTAATGAAAAAGATATGTCAGGGCTTAAGTTGTATGATGGAATATTAATATGTCATTATGACTCAAATAGACGTGAGTATTATAATAAATTAATAGCTGAGAATGAAAAAGTGGAAACTTTAACAGATGATGAAATAATGTATTTAAATGACAATGAATGGATAAAAGAATAGTAATGTTGGAATTGAAAAGTTAACTGCTTTGTGATATAATTTCGATGATTTTAAAGAAACCGAAAGATTAAAATATGGAGGCAAAATTTGGGTAGTAATAGATTATTAATAATAGATGGTAATAGTATAATGAATAGAGCTTTTTATGGAATAATGAGCTCTAAAATGTTGACGACGCCAGAAGGAATGTATACTAATGCAATATATGGCTTCTTAGCCATTTTATTTAAAGAATTAGAAGATTTGAAACCAGAATATATCGCCGTAGCGTTTGATTTGAAAGCTCCTACACATAGACACAAAATGTTTGATGGGTATAAAGCAACAAGACATGGAATGCCCGAAGAGCTTGCAGAGCAGATGCCTGTAATAAAAGAAATATTGAGGGATATGAATATAACTATCATAGAAAAAGAAGGCTTTGAAGCAGATGATATCTTAGGAACCATGTCAAAGAATGCTGAAGATGCAGGAATAAATACAACAATTCTTTCAGGGGATAGAGATACATTCCAACTTGCAAGTGATAGAATAATCATAAGAATTCCAAGAACAAAAGCCGGTAAAACAGAAGAAGATGACTATGATAAAGAAAAAATAAAAGAAACATATGGAGTGGAACCTAAGCAGTTAATTCAGGTTAAGGGATTAATGGGAGACACTTCAGATAATATTCCAGGAGTTCCAGGAGTTGGTGAAAAAACTGCACTAAAGTTAATACAAGAATATGGAAGTATAAGCAAATTGTATGAAGCTTTAGAATCGGGAAATTCAACTGTAAAAGGGGCACTAAAAGAAAAATTAACAAATAATAAAGAATTAGCATATATGTCTGAAACTTTAGGAAGAATCTTGTTGGATGCTCCATTGGATGTAACGATTGAAGAACTTAAAGTACAACCTTGGGACAATGAAAAAGTAACGAAAAAATTTAAAGAACTTCGTTTCAATAGATTTCTTGATAGGTTTAAATTAAATGAATTATCAAAGCCACAGAATAAGAATATTGATGAATTATTTAGTATTAAAGAAATTGGAATGAACCAAGAAAAAGCCATAGCAGAAATAATAAAAAGTATAAAAGAGAAAAAAGAAATAATTTATCATTTAGAATTAGAAAAGATAAATGAAAACAGAATAATTGATAAAAAAATAAAATCTATATCAATATATAATAATGAATTAAATGAAGCAACATATATATATAACATAGAAGAAAAGAAGTTTATTGAAAAATTTAAAGAAATTTTCGAAGATGAAAATATTAAAAAAATAGGGTACGATTTAGGTGTTGATTATGTGATACTTAAAGAATTAGGAATAGAGCCACAAAATATATTTTTTGATGCAAAAATAGCAGAATATGACTTAAACCCAACAAGTAAAGGAACTTTACAAGAAATATCAATTAAGTATTTGGATATAGACATTGATGAGTATTTAGAATCAAAAACAGGTAAAAAAGATGAAGAAAATAAGCAAATAAATCTATTTGATACAGTAAAAGAAGAAGAAGAAGATAAAAATAAGTATGAAGAAACTATAATAGTATATGTAATAGGAAAATTATTGGAAATAATGACCCAAAAGCTAGAAGAAACAGAATCATTGTCATTGTTTACAGAGATTGAGATGCCGTTAGTTCCGATATTGGGAAGCATGCAATATGAAGGAATGTACGTGGATAAAGAAGCTCTAAAAGATTTTGGAGAAGAATTAAAGCAACAGATAAGTACATTGACAGATGAAATATATGAACTAGCAGGAGAAGAATTTAATATAAATTCACATCAACAGCTAGGAAATATATTATTTGAAAAGTTAAATTTACCATCCAAAAAGAAAACTAAAAGCGGATATTCTACAGATGTAGATGTATTGGAAAAAATAAGAAACGAACATCCTATAGTGGAGAAAGTACTGCAATATAGAACTTTAACTAAGCTAAATTCAACTTATGTAGAGGGATTATTACAATATATAAATCCAATAACTGAAAAAATACATTCATATTTTCACCAAACTATTACTGCTACAGGAAGAATTAGCAGTACGGAGCCAAATTTACAAAATATTCCTACTAGAGCAGAGCTTGGCAAAAATATTAGAAAAGCATTTAAGCCTAAAGAAGGAAATATATATATAGATGCAGATTATTCTCAAATAGAGTTAAGAGTATTAGCACATATTTCACAAGATGAAAATATGTTGGCTGCCTTTAGAAATGGAGAGGATATTCACAAACAAGCTGCTTCTAAAGTATTAAATATTCCTATTGAAGAAGTAACAAAAGAGCAAAGGTCATCTGCAAAAGCTGTAAATTTTGGTATAGTATATGGAATAAGTGATTTTGGATTAGCAAATCAATTAGGGGTGTCTAATAAACAAGCTAAAGAGTACATAACACAATATTTGGAAAAATATAATGGAATAAAACACTTCATGGATGATATTGTAGAAAGCGCTAAAAACAAAGGATATGTAGAGACTTTGTTCCATAGAAGAAGATATGTACCAGAGTTGAAATCAAATAATTATATGGTAAGGCAATTTGGAAGTAGAGTTGCAATGAATACACCAATACAAGGTACTGCTGCAGATATAATGAAATTAGCAATGAAAAATGTATATAAGGAATTAAAAAAGAGTAAACTAGATGCAAAACTAATATTACAAATACACGATGAATTGCTAATAGAAGTAAAAATGGAAGATAAGGAAAAAGCAAAGGAGATACTAAAGAAATCAATGGTAGAAGCGGCAAAATTATCAATACCATTAGAAGTTGAAGTATCTGAAGGAACAAACTGGTATGAAGTAAAATAAATTTGTAAAACAGGAGAGGAAAGATTGAATAAATATATACGAATAATGATTATTGCAATCTTAATAATTATTGCAGCGGTAGTTATTAAGGTAAGCGGTTTATATAATATAATCCTAAAACAGATATATCCTAAAAAGTATAGTGAATATGTAGAAAAATATTCGGCGGAATATAATGTAGACCCATTATTAATATATTCTGTAATTAAAGCAGAAAGCAACTTTAAAGAAACTGCAGTTTCTTCTAGTGGAGCGAAAGGGCTTATGCAGTTGATGAATGCAACAGCAGAAGAAATTGCAAATAATATTGATACACCATTATTAGAAGATGCCAGTTTGTTGGAAGCTGAAAAAAATATAATGATAGGAGTTAAATATTATTCAGATTTACATCAAAAGTATAACGGAAATATGTTGTTAGCATTAGCTGCGTATAATGCTGGAATAGGAAATGTGAATGAATGGATTGAAGAAGGCATAATAAAAGAAGATGGCAGTGATATAGAAAATATTCCATTCAAGGAAACAAATATGTATGTGAGAAAAATAATAAATAATTATGTAATGTATCAGAAAATATATGGTTGATATAATCAAAATATTGATATATAATAATTAAAATTATTAAAGAGGAGGAATAACTGATATGTCAATTTTATTAACTGGAGGAGCAGGATATATAGGAAGCCATACTGCTGTGGAATTATTAAATGCAGGGGAAGAATTAGTTATAATAGATAATTTTTACAATAGTAAGCCTAAAGCATTAGAGGCAATAAAGAAAATTACAGGTAAAGATTTTAAATTTTATGAAATGGATTATTTGGATAGAACAAAATTAGAAAAAGTATTTGAAGAGAACGATATAACAGCAGTAATAAATTTTGCTGGTTATAAATGCGTAGGAGAGTCGGTTAAAAAACCAATAGAGTATTATACAAATAATGTATCTGGATGCTTAACTCTATTAGATACAATGAGAAAATTTAATGTAAAGAAATTTATATTTAGTTCTTCAGCAACAGTGTATGGAGATCCAGAAGTTATTCCTATAACAGAAGAGTGCAAAACAGGAGGAACAACAAATCCATATGGAACTTCTAAATTATTTATAGAAAAAATATTAATGGATTTATACAAATCAGATAACTCATGGGATATATGTATACTAAGATACTTTAACCCAGTTGGCTCTCATGAAAGCGGATTAATAGGAGAAGAGCCTCAAGGAATACCAAACAATTTAATGCCATATGTTGCTAGAGTTGCATCAGGACAATTAAAAGAATTATCTGTATTCGGAAATGATTATGATACACCTGATGGAACAGGAGTAAGAGATTATATACATGTTGTAGACTTAGCAAAAGGTCACCTTTGCGCATTAAATAAAATAGAAAAAGAAGGCAAAGGCTTGTATATATATAATTTAGGAACAGGAAAAGGATATAGTGTATTAGATATGGTTAAAGCATTTGAAGAAACTACAGGGAAAAAAGTACCATACAGAATTACAGAAAGAAGACCAGGAGATATAGCAACATGCTATGCAGATCCACAAAAGGCGAAAGAAGAGCTAAACTGGGTAGCAGAAAAAGATATAAATGATATGTGTAAAGATACATGGAATTTTATAGAAAGAAATAAATAGAGTATTTAAAGGGGAGAAATATATGCATAGTCAAATGGTTACATCTAGACTTGGACGGAGAACTAATAAGTTTTAAATTAAATGGACAGGAAAAGATACACCAAGGACAAGATTGTTTAGATGAAAAAGGAAGAATATATTGGAAAAGACATTTTCCAATATTATTTCCAATTGTAGGAAAATTAAAAAGAAATCAAACTCTTATAAATGGACGAACATATGAAATGTCACAACATGGCTTTGCTAGAGATTTAGAATTTGAACCAATTACTAAATTGGACAATTTTCATTCATATTTATTAAGGAGCAATGCAAGCACATTAATAAAATATCCATATGATTTTTCATTATATGTAACATACAGAACAGACGAAAATAAACTTACAACAATATATAAAGTTATAAATGAAGGAGAAAATAATATGCCGTTTGGTATAGGCGGGCACCCAGCATTTATAATAGATCGAGACGATTTGTTAAAAGAGGAATATTATTTGGAGTTTGAAGAAGAGGAAAACAAAATACATTTTCTTTACCTTGTAGACGGGTTGATAGGAACTGAATATGCAAGAAACAGAATGATTGATAAAAAGAGATTGCCAATAAATAAAGATAGCTTTAATGATGATGCTATAATTATGAAGGGTATAACTTCAAATAAAATAAGTTTAAAGAAAAAAACTGGAAATAAAACATTGCTTACAATGGATTTTACAGGATTTCCATATTTAGGTATATGGTCAAAACCGGGTGCACCTTTTATATGTATTGAACCATGGTATACTATTGCCGATACGGTAAAAAGCACAGGAAACTTTGATGAAAAACCAGATACTATTATGCTAAGCCCTAAACAGGCTTTTGAGTGCAAATACACAGTGGAATTTTTTAATTAGCCATAAAAGGAATGATAAAAATGATTAAAACAATAATGATTATTATTGCAATGGTAATAATTGCAATAAGTGTTGCTGTAATATATGATGCTAGAAGTATAGCACAAAAATTTTTCAGTGCAGATCAAACAAACAAGAATGTTAAAGTTTTAAAAATAGTTGGAGTTGTAGTGCTATGGATAACATTAGGCATTATATACCGAGCACATTAAATAATCTGCAATCAACACACTATGGTTTCCAGGCTCAGACCATGCATCTATTGCAACTGAAGCAAAAGTAGTAGAAAAATTGAAAAAACAAGGAATATCTAAAGAAGATTTAGGTAAAGAAAAATTTTTAGATGAAGCGTGGGATTGGACAAAAGAGTATGGAGGAGTAATACAGAATCAACAAAGAAAGCTAGGATGTTCATGCGATTGGAGCAGAAAAAATGCTTGAAGATACAAAGACAAGATTAGCACGAATATAATAAAAAATTAGTGAGAGGGAAAATCCCTTTCACTAATTTTTTATACCATATTATAATTACATGCTCGCAGTAATCTATTCATTATTGCCAAGCCTAAACCATCAGTAGAAACTCCTTCGATTATTATTAAATCCGAATTATAGGTATCAGCTTTTCTCAAATCTGAAAAAATATTTTTAGAAATAGAATCTAAATCTGAGCCTAGATTTATAATATGTATATTTTTATCATTCAAATTATTTTTTAAAAACTCAAAATTCTGGTTTGAACACATGATTGTAGGAACTTTGCCATTAGAAATACAATTTTGAGCAGTGTGTATAAGTTTTTCTTGTATTTTATCAATAGATGTGTCATAAACTAGCACACATTCTGTTTTGGGAGCATAGTGTTTATATTTCATACCTGGAGATAAAACTTTTTTATCTGGTTCTAATTTGCCAAGTATGTGTTTATCTACAATAACATTTCCAGCAACTTGTTTTATTTCTTCTGCTGTGATTTTACCAGGTCTTAAAATATGTGGAACATTGTCTATGACTCTAACTACTGTAGATTCTAAACCGATGCTACAGTTACCGCCATCTATAATGTAATCAACTTTAGAAGCAAGTTCATCAAAAATATCGTTAATATTAGTTCCGCTTGGCCTTCCAGAAATATTAGCACTTGGAGCTGCAATAGGAACACCAGAGTATTTAATTAGGTTTCTGGCAATTTCATTACTAGGCATGCGTACTCCAACTGTTTCTAATCCGCCTGAAACGATTGATGGAACCAATGGCGTTTTATTTAAAATAATTGTGAAAGGACCTGGCCAAAATGCATTCATTAGGCTGAATTCTAGGTCTGTTATATTTTGTGCTATTTTGCCCAACATTCCAATATCACATATGTGAAGTATTAATGGATTGTCCGAAGCCCTGCCTTTTGCAATGTATATTTTTTTTACAGCTTCTGAGTCTAATCCATTTGCTCCCAACCCATAAACAGTTTCGGTAGGGAATAAAACAAGCCCACCATCATATATTATTTTTCCGGCTTTTTCTAATTTGGTATAATCATTTAAACTTTGTATATTCTTTAAATCTAAATAATTATCATATATTTTATCTTTTTCTTTCATAAGAACCCCTTAAATTTCTAAATTCCAAACATTCTATATTATACTACGAAATAGCAAAATTTGCAAATTAACTTGAATATTAGATAAAAATAATATAATATATCTGTAGCAAAATAATATAAATAGGAGAATAATATGTACACGATAATTGATGGAAAAAAACTAGCACAAAAAATAAGGCTAGAGCTAAAAACAGAAGCAGAAAAATTTAAAACTAGACCAAAGTTAGCAGTAATATTGGTAGGAAATGACCCAGCATCCAAGATATATGTAAGAAATAAAAACAAAGCGTGTGAAGAAGTAGGAATAAACTATGAAGAACATGTTTTAGAAGAAACAACTAAGATGGAGGATTTATTACAATTAATTGATAGATTAAATAGTGATGATAGTATAAATGGAATATTATTGCAAGCACCACTTCCAAAACATCTTGA
Organism: uncultured Clostridium sp.; assembly: GCA_900553755.1. GTDB lineage: Bacteria > Bacillota > Clostridia > TANB77 > CAG-508 > UMGS1901. The sequence goes on along the minus strand of USEX01000005.1, from coordinate 21,818 downwards.
AATAAATAGAGCATTCGAAGAAATATCACCTATAAAAGATGTTGATGGATTTAATCCAATAAATGTTGGAAAACTATTAATAGGAGAGGACACATTCATATCTTGTACCCCTTATGGAATTATAAAAATGTTAGAAGAATATAATATTCCTATACAAGGAAAAAATGCTGTAGTTGTGGGTAGAAGCAATATAGTGGGAAAACCACTAGCACAGTGTTTGCTAAATAAAAATGCAACTGTTATCATATGCCATTCCAAGACAGAAAATTTAAGCAATTATACGAAAAATGCAGATATATTAATTAGTGCTGTGGGAAAAGCAAATTTAATAACAGCGGATATGGTTAAAGAAGGTGCTACAGTAATCGATGTTGGAATGAATAGAAGTGATAATGGAAAATTATGTGGGGATGTGGATTTTGAAAATGTTAAAGAAATAGCAAGTTATATAACTCCAGTTCCAGGGGGAGTGGGACCGATGACAATTACTATGTTAATGAATAATGTGATAAAAGCCTATAAGATGCAAAATAACATAAAATAATAAGAGAAAAGAGGTAATTTGAATACACGTTTATTAACGTACAATGAAAAAAACTATCCAGAAAAACTAAAGAATATATATGATTCTCCAATGTGCTTATTTTATAAAGGAAATGTAAGTTTGTTAAATCGAAAAATCATAGCAATAGTAGGCTGCAGAGACTGTAGCAGCTATGGAGCAAAAGTAGCGTTTGAAATAGCGTATGGACTTTCAAAAAGTAATATAATAGTTATTAGCGGAGGAGCAAGAGGTATTGATTCATATGCACATAAAGGAGCCTTATCAGCTAATATGCCAACAATAGAAGTGCTAGGGAATAGCTTAGAGTACATATATCCACCAGAAAATAAGGAATTGGAAGAGAAAATATTAAAGTTAAATGGTTTAATAATTAGTGAATATATTAAGCGGAACTAAACCAGGAAAACTAACATTTCCAGAGAGAAATAGAATTATAAGCGGATTGGCAGATGGCGTTATAGTAATAGAAGCCAAAAAAGAAAGTGGAAGTTTGATAACAGTTGATTATGCATTAGAACAAGGGAAGAATGTGTATGCAGTTCCAGGCAATATAACAAGCAAGTATTCTGTAGGAACAAATGAGCTTATAAAGCAAGGAGCAAAATTATTAACTAGTATAAAAGATGTACTAGAAGAAATATAAAAAAGTTTACTTTTACTTAAATATGTAATATAATATTTATGAGTATATAAAAGAAAAAGTAGGAGGACTATTTTAATGGGAAACTCGAAAAAGGAAAAACAATCTAAAAAGAAAGATGTAAAAAAGAAAGGTAAAAGCGTTAATAATAAAGAAGCAAATAAAGAGTTAAAAAATGCCAAGAAAAAAGGATTTTGGAGAAGACATCCAAAGTTTAAAATTTTCGTGAGAATATTAATCATATTAGTAGCGCTAGCTGTAATTGTTGGCGGAGGTATAATTGCAGGATTAATATTTGGTGATAAATGGAAAATTAATAAAGATGATTTAATATTAAGCAATATAAATACAACAATATATGATAAAGATGGCAATGAAATAGCTAGTGTATCAGGGGACGAAAAAAGAAGGATAGTTCATATAAACGATATCCCACAAATAGTTCAAGATGCATTTATTTCAATAGAAGATGAAACTTTTTATAAAAATAATGGTGTAAACTGGAAGAGAACAATAGGTGCAACTGTTTCATGGATTATTAATAGAGGTAATTCTACCAGAGGTGGAGGAAGCACAATAACACAACAATTAGTAAAGAACTTAATGCAGGATGATGATAACCAAGGTGCAGCAGGTGCAGAAAGAAAGATAAGAGAAATTTCAAGAGCATATCAAGTAAGCAAAATATTATCTAAACAGCAAATATTAGAATTATATTTGAATATAATATTCATGGGTGGAGATGTTTATGGAGTACAGCTTGGCTCACAATATTATTTTAATAAACCAGTTCAAGAATTAGATTTAGCAGAAGCAGCATTTTTAGCTGGAATAAACCATTCTCCTAATAGTTATAATCCATATGGAGAAACAGATAATTCAGAAAAAATAAAAAAGAGAACAAAAACAGTTCTAGTAAAAATGAAAGAATTGGGTAAAATAAGCGAAGAAGAATATAATACAGCAGTAGCTAAAGTAGATAATGGATTAACATTTGAAAAAGGTTCAACTACATCAAATTCAACTATGACATACCTTGCAAAAGCAGCATTAAATCAAGTTGTTAGACAATTTGCAGAAGAAAAAGATGTTACAATAAAATATGCCGAAACTAAAATTTATGGTGGCGGATACAAAATATACACAACACAAGATTCAAATATACAATCAATAATGGATGAAGTATACCATGATGAAGATTATATAGTATATGGTAGCGAACAACATGCACAATCTGCAATGGTAGTAATAGATCATAAAACAGGTCAGGTAGTTGGATGTATGGGAGGACTTGGAAGTGATTCGGATTCTAATGGATTAAATAGAGCAACACAATCTACAAGACAACCAGGTTCATCTATTAAACCGATAGCATCAATAGCTCCATCTTTAGAATCAGGAATTATAACTGCTTCTACAATATATGATGAATCTAGAACACGCTTTGGAGATTATACGCCAACAAACTCAGGGCTTGGATTGATAACTGTAAGAAAAGCAATAGAAGTTTCTGCAAATACTACTGAAGTAAAGATTATGTCTGAATTGGGGCCAAAAAATTCTATAGAATTTATGAGAAAATTGGGAATAACTTCTTTACTAACAGCTTCAGATAATCCAGAACATAATGACGAAAACCTAGCATTAGTTCTAGGAGGAGTAACAAATGGAATTTCACCATTAGAAATGGCTGGTGCATATGCAACAATAGCAAATAATGGTGTATATATAACACCAATATTCTATACAAGAGTTGAAGATTCAGCAGGAATAGTTGAATTAGAAGCAAAACAAGAAAAGAGAAGAGTAATATCAGAAGCTAATGCGTATATATTACAAAGTATTTTAACAGGTCCAGTAATAGGTTCTGGAGGAACTGCAAGTGGATGTAGAATTTCTGGAATGGATGTAGGAGCAAAAACGGGAACAACAACTAAAAACTTAGATAGATGGCTTTGCGGTTTCACACCATATTATACAGGTGCTACATGGTACGGATTTGATAATAATGAAAAAATAAATACAAGATATAATCCATCTTCTAGAATATGGGCAGCAGTTATGAAAAAGGTTCACTCTGGACTAGAAGGAGCTCGCTTTGAAAGACCAAGTAATGTGGTTACGGCAATTGTATGTAAAGATTCTGGAAAAGTAGCAACTGATGCATGTACAAACACATATACAGAATATTTTGCACAAGGCACAGTTCCAAAGAAATGTGATGGACATAAGGTTCTAACTATATGTACTGATACTGGTAAAATAGCAAATGAATATTGTCCAAATAAAGAAGAGAAAACATATACTGCAAGACCAGAAAAAGAAGATACAACATTATGGAAGACAGAAGATAGTGATAAATATGATATTCCTACTGAAGTATGTACAGAACACAAAAAATCAACATTAAAAATGATAAATGTAGTAGGACTTACTAAAGACGAGGCATTAAATAAATTAAAAGCTTTAGGATTGAAAATAACAGTAGAAACTAAAGAATCAGATAAGAAAGAAGGAACTGTATTATCGCAAGGAAAGGCAGAAGGAACAGAACTTACAGAAGGCGCAACTGTTACAATTACTGTTAGCAAGAAAAAAGAACAAACTAATACTAATCCAATGAAGCCAGATGATAAAACAAATACAATAGGAAATAATGAAAAAGCAAATACAGTCCAAGAATAATTTAAAGATAGAAAGGTTAAAAAAATGGATTTAATTTTATATAACACACTTACAAAGAATAAAGAAAAATTTAACCCTCTAGAAAAAAACGTAGTAAAACTATATAGCTGTGGTCCCACAGTATATAGTTTTGCTCATATTGGGAATTTTAGAACTTACATATTCATGGATACATTAAGAAGAACATTAAAATATAACGGTTATAATTTGAAACATGTTATGAATATAACAGATGTAGGACATCTTGAATCTGATGCTGATGAAGGCGAAGATAAGATGGAGAAGGCTGCAAAAAAAGAAAACAAAGATCCATATGAAATAGCTCAATTTTATATGAATGCATTTTTGAATGATGTGGAAAAATTAAATATAGATAAGCCTGAGATAATTACAAGAGCAACAGATAACATAGAAGAAATGATTGAATATGTAAAAGACATTTTGAAAAATGGCTATGCTTATGAAACTAGCAAAGGAATTTATTTTGATATATCTAAATTAGATAAATATCCAGTTTTATCTAATAGAAAAATAGATGAACAAATAGCTGGTGCAAGGGTTGAAGTGGATCCAGAGAAAAGAAATCCATATGATTTTGCTATTTGGATAAAAGCACCTGAAAACCATATTATGAAATGGCAGAGCCCATGGGGGCTTTCATACCCAGGTTGGCATCTAGAATGTTCAGCTATGAGCAGAAGATTTTTAGGCGAAGAATTTGATATCCACACAGGCGGAGTGGACCATATTCCAACCCATCACGAGAATGAAATTGCACAAGCAAAAGGTGCTACAGGGAAAATACCTGCAAAAACATGGATGCACTGTGAATTTCTATTAGTAGATGGTGGAAAAATGTCAAAGAGTTTAGGAAATGTTTACACTATATCACAATTGGAAGAAAAAGGAATTACCCCTCTAGCTTATAAATTGTTTTGTTTTACTGCACATTATAGAACAAAATTGAATTTTACATTTGAAGGTGTAAATTCAGCACAAAAAGCCTTAGAAAGACTTTATGACGGTTATTTAAAACATAAAAACGGCAACGAAGACATAGATGAAGATACTATAGAAAAATATAGGCAAACATTTTTAAGTTATATAAATGATGATTTAAATATGCCAGCTGCAATGAGTGTAGTATGGGAAGTTGCGAGAAACAGTAAAAAATCAAATAAATATGCAAATTTGTTGTTAGAATTTGATAAAGTATTAGGATTAGACTTAGCAAATGCAGAAGGACATATTTCAAAAATAGAAGAAGAAGAAATTCCAGAAGAAATTAAGCAATTAATAGAAGAAAGAAAACAAGCAAGAGATAATAAAGATTGGGCAAAATCAGACAAAATTAGAGATATTATTATTCAAAAAGGATATAGCATAAAGGATACTAAAGAAGGAATAATAGTAAATAAAAATAGTTAATATGGGAGAATAAAAATGAAAAATAAAACAGTGGAGAATAGGAATACAAAAGATAAAAAAGACTCTTTTTTTAAAAATGTTGTAACAAGCATAAAAGATTTTGATAAATATATAAATTTTGTAGGTGAGGGATTTAAAAAATCTTTTATATATTTAGTAAAATTAATAGCTATATTTAGTTTGATTGTAGGAATTATATCTGTTTATGATTATTCTAAAAAATTAAATATAATTGAAAAAGCCATTGATGAGAAAATATCTACTATGAGATATGAAAACAGTATTATGAGCATAAACAACAATGAAAAAACAGAGATTGATACAATTGAGGATTTAGTAGGTCGCATAATAATTGATACAAGTGATTTGACAGATGAGCAAATAGAAAATTATAAGGAAGAATTAAAAAGCCAAAAGAAATCAATTTTATTATTAAAGGACAAGATGATATTAAAATATCAAACAAAGCAAGAACTTAGCGAACAAAAATATTCAGACCTATTTAAAAATGAGGCAGTTTCAATAAATAAAGATTCATTGGTAAAATATTATAAAGATAATTTAGCAAATATATATGTGTATGTTGGATTAAGTTCGTTTTCAGCAATGTTTATAACATATATATTAAGTAGCTTAGAATATTGCTTATTGCTTACAATTATTGCATATATAGTAGCATTGCTAATAAAAATAAAAATGAAATTTGCAGCGGCGTTTGCAGTAGCAGCACATGCAATAACATTACCAACAATATTGAATATGCTTTATATAATAGTAAATGCATTTACTGGATTCACTATTAAATATTTTAGAATTATGTATATGGCAGTATCTTGCATATATACAATAGCAGCAATATTTATGATAAAATCAGACTTTATAAAACAACAGATGGATCTACAAGCAATTAAAAGCGAACAAGAAAAAGTTAGAGAAGAATTAAAAGAAAAAGAACATGAAAGAAAAGAGAAAGAAGAAAAAGAGAGGGCCAAAAAAGAACCTAAAGATAAAAAAGAAAAACATCCAGAGACACCAGATGTTGAAGGAAATAATGCGTAAATTCGAAAGGATAAATATATGAGAAAAGATGACGATAACAAAAAAAATAAAAATAAAATCTTGAAAATAATACTATATTGTATAATAGCTGCTTTAATAGTAGGAATTACAGCAATAGGAGTAGTATACTCTTTAAAAAATAAAAAAGATGACACAGAGATTAAAGAGGGTGAAATTGCTTACACAGAATTAATAAAACAAATGGATGATGGCAATGTTGAACAAATAAAAATGACAGTAGGAAGCACATCTATTAAAGTAAAGTTAAAAGATGAAGAAGAAAGTAAAAAAGCAATAATACCTAGCACACAAGCATTTATGGAATTGATTCATCAAAAAATGCAAGAAGGAAAAGAAATAGAACTTATTCAAGAAAACCAAAGTGCAATACTTTCAATTAGTGAAAAAGTTTTTTCACTATTACCAACAATTATGATAGTAATCCTATTTGTGCTATTAATACAAATGCAGGGACTAGGTAGCAAAGGAAAAGTGTATGATGCAGAAGAGGAAAAAATAAAAACAACTTTTGATGATGTTGCTGGTATAGATGAAGAAAAAGAAGAAATGCTTGAAATTGTTAACTTCTTAAAAAATCCAGAAGAATTTTACAAAATGGGAGCTAAAATTCCAAGAGGAGTATTACTTTGTGGAGAACCTGGTACAGGTAAAACATTAATAGCAAAGGCTATAGCGGGACAAGCTGGAGTTCCATTTATTCCAATGAGTGGCTCAGAATTTATAGAAATGTTTGCAGGTCTAGGAGCTTCAAGAGTAAGAAAATTATTCGAAAAAGCAGAAAAATTATCACCATGTATTATTTTTATAGATGAAATAGACGCTATAGGAGCTAGAAGAACAGATGCTTCTGGAGCAGAAACAGAAAATAACCAAACATTAAACCAATTATTAGTTGAAATGGATGGATTTAATTCTGATAATACAGTAATAGTTTTAGCAGCAACAAATAGACCTGAAATGCTTGATAAAGCGCTTTTAAGACCAGGAAGATTTGATAGACAAATAACTATTGCTTTACCTGATTTAAATGGTAGAGAAGCAATTTTGAAGATTCATAGCAGGGACAAAAAACTAGCTGATGATGTGGATTTAAAATCTATAGCAGGCAATACTGCAGGATTTACTGGAGCAGAGCTATCAAATATACTTAATGAAGCAGCAATAATAGCAACAATCAATAAACATGAATATATAACAAACGAAGATATTGATAATGCAGTAAAAAAGGTGACTGTGGGAATTGAAAAACATAGTAGAATAATGTCTGATAAAGATAAATATTTAACTGCATACCATGAAGCAGGACATGCAGTAGTAAGCAAATTCTTGGATACACAAAAAAATATAAAGGAAATATCAATCATACCAAGAGGCGTTGCTGGTGGATACACAATGTATAAGACAAATGAAGATAAATATTATGTTTCTAAAACAGAAATGAAAGAGAAACTAATAGCATTATTAGGAGGAAGAGCAGCTGAGAAGTTAGTTTTAGGTGATATATCTACAGGAGCAAGCAATGACCTAGAAGTAGCTACTGATATAGCTAAGAAAATGATAACAATCTATGGAATGAGTGATAATATTGGCCCTATAAGCATTAACTTAGAAAAAGACCCATATCAAATGCAATTATTCGGGGATAGAATAGAAGATGAAATAGGAACAGAAATTAAAATGCTAATAGACGAGGCTTATGTTAAAGCACAAAATATATTATTAGAGCATAGAGAAAAATTAGACCAATTATCAACAATATTAATGGAAAAAGAAGTAGTATCAGAGCAAGAAATTGAAAAAATATTTGAAGATTAACAATAAAAAACTTATAAACAGTATTAAATGTTTATAAGTTTTTTATATCTATATACTTAAAAAGCTATATCCAGATCTTATTTTAGAGGATACATTTACTTCAAAAAAGCTATCTTTATATTTATTGAGCCAATCGTAATTATCCCATTCTTGTTTAGTTAAAAAATATTTAATAGCGTGTTTTCCAAATCCATCAATATCTGAATTAAATTCTTTAGAAGTTTTATATAAATAAGAAGAAATTAATTTTTTAAAATATACATTTATTTTTTCTTCTAGTTTTTCAGTAGTTTCACTTTTTAAATAATCCTTACCAGGTGTAATAGCTAGCATTCGAACAGATAAATTAACATCAATCTTAATAAAAGGTGTCTCATTTACTAATTTAACAGTTCGTTTGGGATTATTCTTTAATTGAATACTTACATTTATATTTTCAGAATTGCCTTCTGGATCTTCTATTTGTACATTACATGAATTTAACTTGCCAGATATTATCATATGACAAATGTTTTCTAAACCATCTAGTTCGCCAACTAATTTTCCCCATCTAAAAACAGCAACACCCATGGTCTCCACGTGATTGTCAGTGGTAATAGGCGTTTCACCTGCAACATATGAGCTATCTTTATTAATCTGATTTGAAGAAGCATCATATGAATGTGAAGAAGAAATATTTACATTCCCTAAGGTTGCTACTGGCTGACTACATGTATCTAAAAGCGAATTTAAAAAATCAATTAATGGTACAGAAGTTGTATAACCAGTGTATTTACTAGAATTAGGAGCTATTTGATAGTATCTAGCAGAAAATGTTTCTAGTACTGGACTGGACATTTTTAAATAATTGCTTGCAGTGCATTTTGTTATAGTAACATTTGCATGAGGACTTACTTGCACATTATCACATAATTCATATATATATAAAGATAAATCTGTTACAGCCAACTCCTCAGAAATAATAATAGCTTTACAATGTGATAAATCAATAGTCCTACTAATATAACTATTTAAAAGATTTATTCCACTTTCTATACTTGAACATTCAACAGAAGCTAAAGTAGAAGCTGTAGATTGAGAAGATGATGAAGAATCCTCAGAAGAGGAATTATTAGGATTGGCAAGTTGTATAGTAACTTTAAGATTATTATTTGAGCCCACGTCAAGAGCTAGAGCAACTACATAAGCTAATTTATCAATACTTTCTGATGAGAATGAACCAGAAATACCAGACCCAATCAAAATTATTATAATTGTAATAATAACAAATATTTTAATAGCAATACCATATAATTTTTGCATAATTTAATCCTCCTTTTTATCAGGTAAATGACTTCTCTTAAATTTAATATTTGCTAGTATCAAAATAATAGGAAAGATTATCAGCATTAAAGGAATTGATACAAATTTATATAAATATTCTTCTAAACGTCTAGCTTGTAACATATTTTGAGGAATCATAGAAATTCCAAATAATAAAATACATATTACAATAATTAATAGTTTAACGTTCTTAATCTTAGTCAGCTTTTGTGAAAATCTCGTTATAAATAGAACTACTAAATTTAAGAAAGTCATGTTAGTAATGATACAAACAAATATAAATAAAGATTCTGGATGCTGTATGAAAGTGCCGAAGTCATTATTAGTTATAACAGTATATATACATGAAATATCTTTTATGGATGTACTAAAGCTTAGAGAAAATAATAAACATGCTACAGACAAGAATAGTAGAATGCTAATTATAACAGAAGATGTAATGGCTACTGTTTTAAAATTTTTCTTTTCTGCTAACACAGGCATAATAAAGTATAAGAATGTTAAAGCGTTAAAAGCAAATATATTTGATAAACCACCTATAAAAGTTTCAAAGGCTCCATATCCCAATATAGGAAAAATCCTTTGCCACACTATATTGGGGAAAACAGAAGTAAAGGTAATAATTAAGGAGGCAATCATTAATAAAACGATGAAAACATTAGATTTAAAGATAGCCTTTTCTCCTAATAAATTTGAAACACAGGTTGTTATAATAAAGAATATTAACAAATAAATTACATTTGTTTCATAATAGTAAATATTGTGTATCATCTCAGAAAAATCACGTATTATTAAACTAGCAAACAAAGCTAAGTAGAAAATAATCATTACAGATACTATTATTTTTAAAGTACGACCGCCTAAAAATTCAGAAATATCTACTATGTCTGAATTAGAAAAATTTTTAAAAAGCTTAGCTAATAAATACGAGAAAAAGATGACGATTAAGCTTAATATAAGAATATTTATTAAACATGATGAGCCACAAGATAAAAGAAAATATTCTGGTAAGTTTAAAATCAATTTATTTACAGTGCAAGCAATAATTATGCATACAGCTTCCATTGTAGTTATTTTTGTAATTGTGTTACTCATATATTAACCTCTTTCTAAAAATTATGATTTATATTTCCAAGACATACTTATATCATCTTGTTCTTTAGGACGTTTGGACTTCAAAAATGAGGCACGATTTTCTCTTTTCCAAGCAGCTTTTAAAATTAATCCTCTTCCAAAGTTAGTGTTGTTCATTATATTTGGTTCTATATAGGAAACGCCAAATGATTTTAAACTGCATAAAAACATTAGATGAATAACCATTGCGCTTGCTATACCGAGAAAGCCGGTTATAGCACCAAGAATTATATATATAAATCTTGTAATTCTAGCATGAAAGCCCAAGGAAATATCTGGAATGGAAAAAGAGCATATTCCTGTTAAAGATACTATTATTATTAAAATTGGACTAACAATGCTTGCGTCAACAGCGGCTTGTCCTAATACCAGTGCGCCTACGATTCCCAGAGTCGGGCCTATAGGATTAGGAACTCTTACACTTGCTTCACGAATAAGCTCAAAAGAAAACTCCATTACCAAGATTTCAAAAATAATAGGAAACGGTACGGATTCTCTTGAAGCTATGATTGCAAACAAAAGTTCTGTAGGGATTAACTCTTGATGAAAATTAGCAATTGCCATATATAATCCAGGAAGAAGTACTGAAACAAATAAAGCTACAAAACGTAAAATTCTTATAAAATTAGAATATTGATGCTTTATATTATAATCTTCCGGAGAGTTTATGAAATCCATTAAAATTCCAGGAGCAATTAACACATAGGGGCTACCATTTACGATTATAACAACTCTCCCTTCAAAAATCATATTAGAAGCTCTATCAGGCCTTTCGGTAGATAAAAGTTGTGGAAGAGAAGACCTACTATCATCTTGAATTAATTGTTCTAATTGACCAGATGAGATGATGTAATCTATATTAAGATTGTTTACTCTATATTTAACTTCCGCAACTAAATCAGAATTTGCAATATTTTTTAAATAGCATATTGCACAAGGAGTTTTACTTATCTTACCAAGTTCTACAGATTCTATTACTAAATTCTCATTATTAATGTATCTTCTTAATAATGATGTGTTAGTACGTAAATTCTCAGTAAAACCAACCTGAGAACCACGAATAATTATTTCATTATTAGGGGAAGACAAGCCTCTTTTTTCAAAACCTTTTACTTCAATATCAAAAGCCACATCTATACTGTCAATAAATAAAGCACAATTTCCAGAATTGATACCTGAAATTAATTCATTAAAATCATTAGTTTTATTTAAAGTGTTTTGTGGCAATAAACAATCAGATATATATTCCACAATATCAAATTTTTTTACTTTTCGTACTGTTATATTATTGGTTACAACTTCAGAGATTATTCTATTTTGGTTACCATCATATGAATTGGCAGTGTTTTTTAACATCAATGGTTTTAGAATAAAATTGTTCATAACATCCTGGTTTATCATACCATCTATATAAACAAGGAAAGCTTTATATTGCTTATTTCGCGCAGTTAAAATAAACTCTCTAATTTGTATATCTGAATTAATCATACTGTTGTAGCATGTTTTGATGTATTCAAGATTGAGACTTAGTACAGGAAATACTTGCTTAGGTTTATCATTATTTAATGCTTGATTATTTAATGTTAAAGTATCTGAGTTTGAATTTTCTTGGTCTATAATTGGGTTTGTAGTAGTATCTAATGAAAAATCGTAATCATTATCTTGTGATTCACTAAATAAATCTTTAAATAAATTTTTTATATAATTAAACATATCTTTTTCCTCTTTTATAGTTTTGCTTATTATTTCCAAAATGAATTTGAAATATACATTTTTAATTATTTATGAATAATTATTTAAATTCTATAATATAAATTAGTAAAGTTTAGTGTACAAACATTTTTTAACTTTATATATAAATAGGAGGGAAAAAGAAAGATGGAAGATAATCACTTATATCAAGATATAGCTAAAAGAACAGATGGTGATATCTATGTTGGAGTTGTAGGCCCTGTTAGAACAGGTAAATCTACTTTTATAAAGAGATTTATGGACTTATTAGTGATTCCTAATATAGATAATGAATACAAGAAGGAAAGAACAATGGATGAGCTACCACAAAGTGCAGGTGGCAGAACTATTATGACTACGGAGCCAAAGTTTATTCCTAATGAAGCGGTTGGAATAACTGTGGGTGACAATATTAAATTGAATGTAAGGTTGGTTGATTGTGTTGGGTATCTGGTTAATAATGCGATTGGATATCTGGAAGATGAAATGCCAAGAATGGTAAAAACTCCATGGTCTAATGATGAGATGCCATTTGAGCAAGCTGCGGAGATAGGAACAAAGAAGGTTATTCAGGAGCATTCTACAATAGGAATTTTAGTTACTACAGATGGTAGTGTTACTGCTATACCAAGAGAGGATTATATAGAAGCGGAAGAAAGAGTTGTAAGGGAATTACAGGAACTTAATAAGCCTTTTATAATTGTATTAAATTCAGCAGAACCTTACTCTGATTATACACAATCGTTAGCAACAAAGCTTCAAGAAAAGTATTCTACACAAGTAATTCCTACAGATTGTGAGAACTTGACAAATGAGAATATAGATGAAATTTTTGGCAAAGTTTTATATGAATTCCCAATAGAGCAAATGAATATTAATTTCCCAAGATGGGTGGATGGATTACCAGATGACCACTGGCTAAAAGAAGAAATAGGAGATGAAATAAAAAATGCGTTTAAAGATGTTACTATTTTAAAACAGGTAGATGGAGGAATTAGCAAATTACAAAATACAGAAGTTATTCAAACTACAGTTATAAATGATATACAGCTTGGAACTGGAAGCATAAATATAACAATTAATTTAATGGATAATTTATTTTACAAGGTGTTAACAGAGATTTCTGGAGTAGAAATTTCTAATGAAGGAGAATTATTTTCTACAATGATTTCTTTTGCCAATGTGAAGAAATCATATGATAAAGTTGCATATGCTTTACAAGAAGTTAAAACCAAAGGATATGGAATTGTTAGCCCAAGTATAGATGAACTTATTTTAGATGAGCCAGAAATGGTAAAACAAGGTTCAAGATATGGGGTAAAACTAAAAGCAAGAGCTCCTTCAATACATATGATAAGAGCAGATATAGAAACAGAAGTTTCACCAATAGTAGGAAGCGAAAAACAATCACAAGAATTAGTAGAATATCTTCTTTCGGAATTTGAAAGTGATCCTAAGAAAATATGGGAATCAAATATATTTGGTAAGAGCTTGCATGAGCTTGTAAATGAAGGACTGCAAAATAAGCTTTCTCGTATGCCGGAAGATGCACAAGGTAAATTGCAAGAAACATTGGAAAGAATTGTTAATGAGGGAAGTGGAGGATTGATTTGTATAATTCTGTAACGTAATTGTAATATTTTTGCAACAAAACAATACGTTATAGTTGAAAATCAATGAAAATGATGGTATAATGCGGGTATAACTAATATTAGTCATACCCAAATATATATATTTGGGTAAAAAAATGAAAGGTGGAAGAGACACACATGAAGAAGATCTATGTTCTTCGGAAAGGCATCATTCTCAGTTCAAAGATGCCAACGATGCAATTCGGAGATGACAATATAATTGTTGTCCCTATGGCTGTTCTTGAGTATGTTTATACTTACAGAGGGCTGCTGGAGAAGCAAAAAATGGCAATTGATTTTATGGAATATATAAAATCAATTCCAAAAACAAAATTATTGTCTATAGATGGGTATGTTCAGGAAAACGGTAGCATACTAAAAGTTGTAGACAATAAGCGGCAGATAGATAAGAAGATTGAGAATCTTCAAAATCTATCTAATTTGGACAAAAGATGCTATCAGGTCTGTTTGGATTTGGAGGCTAAGTATCCAGATACGCCAATAATTCTGATTTCTCAGAATCCAATTATTCAAATTGGAGCTGAGAAAATAGGATTGGAAGCACAACCATTTAAAAATGGATTGTTTCCTCCCCTGAAAGAGCAGTATAAAGGATTTATTACAGCTTATACATCTCAGCTAAGTACAGTGAAGCTGTTCAATGAAGGAAAGTTGTCGATTACAGAAATCGACAAGTATGAGAAGATTGACTGGTATGAAAATATGTTTGTTAATCTTCAGACAGAAGGCAGTCCTGCACTTGCACGCTATACCAATGGTGTACTTGTACCCTTAAAGTATTCAAATAACTTGCCTATTGGATTCAAAGCATTGAATATGGAACAGAGAATGCTCTGGGAATGCTTATTGGCTCCGCCAGAAGAAGCTCCTTTGGTTATAGTTAAAGGTGCAGCTGGTACTGGCAAGACATTCTGTTCGCTAGCAATGGCATTAGAAAAATTAAAAGTCTATTCGAATGCTAGTGATGTAACGTATGACCAGATTTTGGTTGCTGCTCCTACAGTAACTGTAAGCAATGAAAAAATAGGAGCTCTGCCAGGAGAAGTAGAAGATAAGGTGGGTCCATATCTTGGTGGAATTATGGATAACCTTAAAGCAATTTTCCGGTTGAAAAATCCGGGATTCAACAATTCGGAGTTGCAGAGTAATGCTGAATATCTTTTTAAAGACCGATTTATGGAAATTCAGCCAATTGGTTTTTTAAGAGGACGTACGATTCCTGATACGTGTTTCATCATTGATGAAACTCAGAATATCAAGCCCAGTGATATCAAAGATATCGTAACTAGAGCTGCAAAAGGGTCGAAATTTATATTCTTAGGAGATCCAGAACAGATCAACAATCCGGAATTAAATACTCGTTATAATGGCTTAGTGTACTTATTCGAAAAAATGAAAGACAGTAAACTGAGTTGGCAGATTACTCTGAGTAAATCTGTTAGAGGCAAACTTGCCGACGAGGCATTGAAAATCTTGTAACCTTTTAAAGCCCCTTATAGAAATTCTATAGGGGCTACTTTTATGTAAACGGATATCTTGATAAGGAAATATGAATATGATAATATATACACATATTAAGTTAAAATTAATATTATACAGTAATAAATACATTAGGAGGCAGATACCAATGCAGAATAAATTAGAACAAGCAATAAACATATTAGAGAAAAATAATCAACTACAAGTAGCTAAATTAATAAAAGTATTGAATAAAGAAAAACAAGAAAAATTAGTAAATCAAGTATTATCAATAGATTTTGAACAGTTAAATAACTTATATCATAAAGCAACTCAGAAACCAGAAATTCTAGAGAAAAAAATAGAACACATCAAATATATAGATAAAAACAAATTATCAGAGGAAGAGTTGAATTTATACAAGTCAGAGGGAGAAAAAATAATAAAAAATAATCAATATGCTGTAGTTACTATGGCAGGTGGGCAAGGAACTAGATTAGGGCATAAAGGACCAAAGGGCAGCTTTTTACTTAATGTAAAGCCACATCCTAAATATCTTTTCCAAATACTAGCAGAAGGCCTAATAAAAGCAAATCAAAAGTATAATGTTATTTTACCTTGGTACATAATGACAAGTACGGAAAACAACGATGAAACCATAAAATTCTTTGAAGATAATAATTATTTTGGTTATGATAAAAATTATATAAAATTCTTTGAACAGGGAAATTTACCATTAATATTAGAAAATGGAAAATTGGTAATAGATAAAGATTATTCTATAAAATTAGCCTCTGATGGTAATGGAAGCATATACAAGGCAATGAGAAAAAATGGAATATTAGACGATATGAGAAAAAGAGGTATAAAGTGGATTTTTATAGGTGCAGTAGATAATGCATTACTAAATATGGTGGATCCAGTTTTGGTAGGTTTAACCATAGTGCAAGGAAATGAAACAGCTTCTAAATCAATAGCAAAAAAAGATCCAACAGAAAAAGTAGGTGCGTTTTGTAAAGCAAACGGAGTTCCTGCTGTAATAGAATATAGTGAATTACCTCAAGAGATGGCGCAACTAAGAGATGAAAATGGAGAATTACTATATGGGGAAGCACATATAATGTGTAATTTATTTACATTAGATGCAATAGAAAAAGTTTCAATGCAAGATTTAGAGTATCATGTGGCAAATAAAAAAACAGGATACATGGATGAAAACAATAATTTTATTGAAGTAACTGAGCCTAATGCTTATAAATTTGAAGCATTTATATTTGATGCATTTAATTACTTTGACAGTATTTCTGTTCTAAGAGGAAAGAGGGAAGAGGACTTTGCTCCAGTAAAAAATAAAGAGGGAAATGATAGCCCTGAAACAGCTGTAAAATTATATAATGATTATCACATGAATGATTAATGGAGGTAAATAATTATGAAAAATATAACTGCATTAATAATGGCAGGGAAAAATGATTCCCAGATGGTATCTAAGAAAACGCAATTTGCTCAAAGTATTTATGGAAAAGAAGTTATAAAAAGAGTAGTTGAATCTACAAGAAAAGCAGGAATTGAAGATATTGCAGTAATCGTTGGAAAAGATACTAAACAAGAAATTGAACAAATTTTACAAAATAGTGTAAAATACATATATCAAGATGAAGTTTTTGGAACTGGTTATGCAATATTAAAAAGTGTGGATTACTTAAAAGCTAAAGAAGGAAATGTAATAATATTAAATGGAAACATACCATTGATAAAATCAGAAACAATAAAAAAATTGGTAAAAAAAGCAGAAAAAGAAGAAAATGCAGGAACTATTTTATCGGCTATTTCTAATAATCCAATTGGATATGGAAGAGTAATTAGAGATGTCAATAATATTAAGAAAATTGTAGAAGAATCTGATTTAGATGAAAAACAAAAGAGCATATTTGAAGTAAATGCTGGTGTTTATGTTTATAATATAAAAGAGCTATTAAATGTAATAGATAGATTACAAAAAAATAAAATAGGATTGTATTATATTACAGATATAATTGAAATGATGGCAGTACAAGGATTGAAAATTGGGGCTTTATTATTAGAAGATAATACTGAAGTTCTACCAGCAAATAATAAAATTCAGTTGGAAATATTAAATAAGATATTACGTATTAGAATAAACACAATGCATATGCAAAATGGAGTTACCATAGAAGATATAAATAGTACATATATTTATGATGATGTAAAAATAGGTATGGATACAATTATTAGGCCTAATACTACAATAAAATCTGGAGTTAAAATAGGAGAGGATTGCGATATAGGACCAAATGCTTACATAAGAGAAAATTGCGTGCTAGCAAATAAAGTAAAAGTTGGAAGCTTTGTAGAAATAAAGAAAGCAGTAATTAATGAAGGCTCTAAAGTTCCACATTTATCATATATGGGAGATTGTGAGATAGGAAAGAAAGTAAACATAGGTTGTGGAACAATAACATGCAACTATGATGGAGTAAATAAGAATAAAACAAAAATTGGAAATGATTGTTTTATAGGTTCAAATGTAAACCTTGTTGCACCAGTAAAAATTGGAGACAATGTATTAGTAGCAGCAGGTTCAACAATAACGGATGATGTTCCAGCAGATGCATTAGCTATAGCTCGACAGAGACAAATAGTAAAAGAAGAATGGAATAAAAGAAATTAGAAGACTCTAAATGAGCCTTCTTTTTTATAAAGAGTTATTACCAGGGATAAAATAGTCAACTGCACCATATATTAAAGCACCTATTATTGCAGCTATCCATGAAATAGCATAACCAGCAACAAAATATTGTGTTATATATAATACAATGGCAGCTAAAACAAATCCTACAAATCCTTTACCAAATGCGCTAGCATGTAATCCTGTAAATTTAGTAATTAAAAAATCAATTACAGTTAAAACAATTGCAGCGATTATTAATGACCAAATATTATTTATTGAAAAACCAGGTGTAAAGAAAGCTGTGATGGCTAAAATTACGGCTGATGTAAGCAATCTCCATAATATTTGACCAAATGTACTGGTATTATCTGTAGTACTTTGGACTTCAACGTTACTACTCATATGGAACCTCCTATTAAAAATTAGAGAAAGTACATAAACTTTTTAATATCTATAAAAGTATTATTTACACTTTTTTTATTATTATACATGTATATAAAATAATGAATAATTAAACGAAAAAAACTAAAAATAAAAGAAAAATAGAAATAAAGGGAAGATAGTTTTATGCTAATTATATTTTTTCGTTCAATTATATTATATATAGTAGTTTTAATAGTAATGAGGTTAATGGGAAAGAGGGAAATAGGCCAGCTTCAACCATTTGAGCTTGCCATATCTATTATGATATCAGAATTGGCTTCAATTCCTATGACTGAAGTGGGCATACCAATATCAAATGGTATTATTCCGATTCTAGGATTATTATTGATGCATTTAATCATATCTTTTGCAAATATGGAAAGCATAAAAATAAGAGAGCTAATGTGTGGTAAACCTAGTATATTAATATATCAAGGAAGAATTGATGAGAAAATATTAAAAAAAGAGAGATTTACCCTAAATGAACTAGAGGAGAAATTAAGAAGTAATAATATAATGGATATTGGAGATGTAGAATATGCAATTCTAGAAACAAGTGGGGATATATCTGTAATTCAGAAACCAAACAAAAGAACAGTAACACCAGAAGATCTAAACATCATGCCAGATTATGAAGGCCTATCATACGATTTGGTTATTGATGGAAAGGTATTGGAAGATAATCTTCAAAAAATTGGGAAAAGCTATGAATGGCTAAAAGCACAAACAAATAAATTTCAAATGATGCCAGAGGAAGCACTAATAGTAACAATAAATGCAAAGGGAAAAATGTTTTGCCAGAAACGAGAAGATTTGAAGAAGAAAGGAAGGAAATACGTATGCAAAAAGAAATGATTATAGTTGCAGTTATAATAGTTGTAGTGGTAGTTGTAAATATAACAACAGATAAATATACAAAAAACTGTGTTTCTGAGATAAATATGAAGCTTGAAGAAATTTGCGATATGGCAAATGCTAGCTTAGAAGAGGGAAAAGAAAATAATCAAATAATAGAAAAGATGGATGCATTAAGAGAAGAATGGAGCAATTTTAGCAAAAAATTAGCTTTTTATATTGAACATGATGAAATAGAAAAAGTTGATACATCCATCGTTGAGATAAATGAATATATAAAACTAGGATTATATGATGAGGCAATTCCTGAAATAAGAAAATGCAGTTTTATATTAGAACATATAAAAAACAAGGGAGAATTGCAAGTAATAAACTTATTTTAGCGTAAATTCTAGTTTCTTTAATCTTTGAGTTATAATAATCTTTAGCAGACTTCAATGCGCTATATTTATCAACTAGTGTAATTATAAAAGTTTCAATATGTTTTGGAAAAGCAAAAAAGGTAACTGGCCACATGTGTTTTACTATAATATCTTTTTCCTTTTCATTTAAGTCAAATAGTTTTGAAGAATTTTCTAAGGCTATTTTAGGATGAATAAAAGCATGATAAGAGCTTAAATTCAACTCTTTTCTTGAATTACGCCAATCATACAAAAATAAGTCATGCAAAAGACCAGCCCTTGCAGCCGAAACGCAATCAAGTTTTAATTTTTTACAGATTTTATATGATATATAAGAAACTTCTAAACAATGTTGTAAACAGCTTGAGTTGTAATGTTGCCTGAAATTAGCCATTTTTTTAACAGTTGGATTTTTAAAAATATCCAAAATTATATTTATGTACTCTATATTATCTTGAGTGTTTATAGTATATTTAATCATTTTTACCTCTTAAGTTATTAATATGTTTTACAATTACATTATAACACACCGAATTTGAAATATAAATATAATTTGACAAACTAAATTATATAATGTAAAATATTATTGGGTAAGTTAAGTGATCGCGTATAGCATGGTCGAAAGGCGGCGTACGAGGAAAGTCCGGGCTCCATAGAGCAATGATGCTGGATAACGTCCAGTGAGGGAAACCTTAAGGAAAGTGCAACAGAAAATAACCGCCCATGTGGTAAGGATGAAAAGGCGAGGTAAGAGCTCACCGCTTTTGTGGAGACACAAAGGGTCAGTGTAAACCCCATCTGGAGCAACACCGAGACAAGAAGGCAAAGACTGCTCGTCATCTTCTTAATTTGGTGGCTTGAGGCATATAGCAATATATGTACTAGATAAATGATCACTCACGACAGAACCCGGCTTATAGGCTTACCTTTTATAATTTAATATTTGTTTCATATCATTTGGTAATTCTGAGTTAATTACCATTTTTTTATTTGTGATCGGATTTAAAAATTCTATTTTATAAGCATGCAGAGCTTGCCTTGATATGAATGGTGAAGCATTTCCATACAAACTATCACCAATAATAGGATGACCAAGATAACTAGTATGAACACGAATTTGATGGGTTCTGCCAGTTATTAAATTTATATCTAAAACAGATAGACTAGTAGGACTATTTAACTCTTGTATTACTTTATAATTTGTGATGGCAGAATCACCTAAAGGGTTAACACATCTTTCAATAATACTATTTTCTTTTCTAGTAATAGGAAAATCTATAATACCTTCTTTTAAATCAAAAATACCTTCACAAATTGCAATATATTTTTTCTTTAAAATTCCATGTTGCATTTGTTGCGATAAAATATTATGAATATATTCATTTTTAGCGAAAATAACAATTCCTGATGTATCTCTATCCAGTCTATTTACAGGACGAATTTTTTTGTATAATTTGATTTTATCAAAATAAAATTTCACTCCATTTGAAAGGCTATCTGAATAATGCTGCATAGAAGGATGAACTGGTATTCCAGCAGGTTTATCCAATATTAAAAGTCCTTCATCTTCATATAAAATATTCAATTCCATTTCAGCTGCTAAAATATTGGAATTGTCTTCTATAAAATCTATTAATATGGTTATCTTATCATTTAAATTTAATATTCTATCTAAATAAGTAAGCTCACCATTAACTAAAATTTTTTGTTCTTTTTTTAATTTTAATATAAGCCTAGCAGATAAATGAAATTTTTCTTTTAAAACCTGTCTTAAATATATGTAGTTATCTTTATTAATTTTTGTGTATTCTAATATCATAAATGCTCCTATTACAAAATAATAAAGGTATTATATCACAAATAATATATAAAAAATAGACCTGTCAATCATTTTTGAAAATGTCTTAAAATTTTTTATTTATTAGCACTAAATTTT
>USEX01000004.1 GCA_900553755.1 uncultured Clostridium sp. | reverse complement strand
ATAGGTCGTCCGTTCAAGTCGGACACGAGGAGCCATAAATATAGAGTTTGAGTAATTTTCTCAAACTCTTATTTCTTTTTAAAGTCGCTATTATCAAGGGATTAGCGACTTTTTGCTTTTTTCAAATATAATCAAATATTAAAAAAAGTCTTGGCGTAACTGTACTTATTACTGTACATTATATAGATTTAACAAGAGATTAATTGGATTTATATAAAACGATAAAATAAACCAGTTGGAATTAAACTGGTTTATTTTTGAATTAATCTTGAATATTTATATTGTTAAAAATTGAATCTGCAAAAAAATCAGATAATTTTATATTTAATGCTTCACATATGTATTCAACAATATCTAATCGAATATATTTGTGTTTACCAGCTAATAATTTTGATAAAGTTGAACGTGAAATTCCTGCTTTTGTACTTAATTGTGAAACATTTAAATTATATTGTTTTAACAAATTTTGTATTCTTATTTTTACTGCGTCTGATAGTTCCATATAAAATCCTCTTTATTAGTATTTACATTAGTATGTACAAGCCTTATAAATAATATCAAAAAAATCATAAAATATTGTTGACAAACGTCAACCACATCCATATAATAGCGATGGAGGGGTACATAATGAAAAAAGGACTCACAAATTTCTATTTGCCGTATGCAGTATGGAGTAAAATTATAGAATATAGAGAGACAAAAGATGAAAGGTCGAAAAATAGAAAAAAAGAGAGAATAATTATTTTTTTAAAAACATCAGTGATGAATAAAGATATAAATATTGAACAAATGGAATTTATTATACAAAAATACTTAGAAAAACAAGACATAAGTACTTAAAACCATGTCTTGTTTTCCTTTGAAACAAATCTTATATATTCTTCATTTACTATAAGAAAACATATTAATATTATACCAGTTTTTTTATATAAAATGAAAATTCAAATGAAAATTTACGATATTTCTTTTTTTACTTTAAATTATTGCAAAATGAAATTCAATAATATATAATAGCAAAAAATGAATGAAGGAGAATTAATATGAAAAAATTTTTAAGTATAGTAATTATAATTATTTTAATCTTAGGCTTAATAGCTGGAATAGTTGCTGGAAGCTACAATGGAATGGTAGCAAATAGAGAAGCTGTGGACACAGCATATTCTAATCTAGATATATCGTTGCAAAGAAGAGCGGATTTAATTCCAAATTTAGTAAATACAGTAAAAGGGTATACGAACCATGAAACAGAGGTTATAGATAAGGTGACAAGCGCAAGAACAAAATATTTAAATGCATCTTCAACAGATGAAAAAATAGCAGCAAACAATGAAATCTCACAAGCCTTATCTAATTTATTAGTGGTTATTGAAAATTATCCGGACTTAAAATCATCTTCAAATTATACACAACTTGCAGATGAACTAAGTGGTACAGAAAATAGAATTGCAGTAGCTAGAAGAGATTATAATGAAGCAGTAAAAACATATAATGTATCAATAAAAAAATTTCCAAAGAATATTTTAGCAAATATGTTTGGATTTGATGCAGCAACATACTTTGAAGCAAGTGAATCAAGCAAGGATGTACCAAATGTTTCATTTGATTAAAAATTTGATTATAAAGGAGAAAATTAGGAGTTATATAAATAACTTCTAATTTATTAATAATATGAGAGGTAAAAAAATTTTTAAATATATAAGATATATTATTTTGAGTATATTAATTCTTCTTTGTATACCTAATACGAAAACAGAAGCTGTTGTAAGGCAAACTAGGGAATTCTATGTAAATGATTCGGCGAATGTATTAGATTATGACTTAGAAAATTATATCATTTCCACTAACAAATCTTTAAACTCACAAACGGGTGCACAAATTGTTGTAGTAACGGTTAATAGTTTAGAGGGAAAAGAAATCGAAGAATATGCCAATGAATTATTTAGACAATACGGAATAGGCAATAAGACGAAAAATAATGGTGTTTTAATATTACTTTCTATCAATGATAGAAAATCTAAAATAGAAGTTGGATATGGTTTAGAAGGAGCATTAAATGATGCTAAAACAGGTCGAATTCAAGACAACTATATGATTCCATATTATAAAGAGAATAATTGGCAAGAGGGAATAAAGAATGGTTACAATGCAATATTAGAAGAGGTAAAGCAAGAGTACGGTATAAGTGTGGATGGAAGTATAGAGCCAGTGAAAGTGAAAAATGATGACATTCAAAATTTTAATTCCGGAGTCATTTCTTTTATCTTTATTGCTTCTATGGTTATAATACCGCTTTTTGGAAAAAAAGCAAAAAAAATAACGAGGATTATATCTGCTATTTTGTTAAGTGGAAGTATAATACTAGCAATAGCTACTAGCGAATTAATATTTATTTATATAGCCTTTATTAGCTTCTTTATATTAATTGCAAGCTTTTTTTCAGGTAAAGGAGGCGTATTCTACGGAGGCGGAGGAAGCTCTTTTGGTGGTGGTTCATCGGGAGGAGGATCATTTGGCGGTGGTGGATCGTCAGGTGGAGGAGGATCTTCTAGAAGTTTCTAACTGAAAACGGTATAAAAAGAAAAATATAATGTAAAAGTACTTGACAAATCAATAAAAATGGTGTAAAGTATATAAGCATTACATATTGAATTTGAGGTGAAAATATGGAAAGAAAAATAGAGATTGGAATTTTATGTGATATATATGCTAACCTTTTAACAAAGAAGCAATATAGCATATTAAATAATTACTTCAATGATGATTTATCTTTATCAGAAATTGCCGAAAATAACAATATAACAAGGCAAGCTGTAAATGACATAGTAAGGAAAGGGGAAAATAAGCTTCTGGATTACGAAAAGAAGTTAGGAATTATGAAAAAAACAGTAAATCAAGAGAAACTAATTCAAAACATCTTAGGAGAACTTAACAAAATTACTAATGCTTCTTCAGATAAAAAAGTAGAAAAAATATTAGAAAATGTAAAAAAAGAATTAGTATCTTTAAATGTATAGTTCAAATGAAAAGAGTGGAGGTTTAAAATATGGCTTTTGAAGGATTATCTTCTAAATTGCAAGAATTTACAAAGAGATTAAGAGGAAAAACAAGAATTAATGAATCAGACTTAAAAGAAATGCTAAGAGAAGTAAAACTTGCATTACTTGAAGCAGATGTAAATTATAAAATAGTTAAAGAATTTATAAGCACAATCCAAGAGAAAGCATTAGGGCAAGATGTTTTAAAATCATTAACTCCAGGTCAACAAGTTGTAAAAATAGTAAAAGATGAACTTGTAGGACTACTTGGAACTACAGAGAGCAAAATTAATTTTAGCCCAAACCCACCAACAATTATTATGTTAGTTGGTCTTCAAGGATCTGGTAAAACTACAACAGCAGGAAAGTTAGCTAATCTATTAAGAAAGCAAGGAAAAAAGCCATTATTAGTAGCATGCGATGTGTATAGACCAGCGGCAATAAAACAATTGCAAGTTGTAGGAGGACAATTAGGAATTCCTGTATTTGCTAACGAGAACTCAAAAGATGTTGTTCATATAGCAAAGCAAGCATTAAATATTGCAAACTCTAAATTAAATGATGTTGTAATATTAGATACTGCTGGTAGACTTCATATAGATGAAGAACTGATGAATGAGTTGAAAAATGTAAAAGCAAATGTTCATCCACATGAAATACTATTAATAGTAGATTCTATGACAGGTCAAGATGCAGTAAATGTTGCAGAAAGCTTTAACGAGACGCTTGGAATAGATGGCGTTGTACTAACTAAATTAGATGGTGATACTCGTGGTGGTGCAGCATTATCAGTAAAGAAAGTTACAGGTAAACCAATTAAATTTGCTGGTACAGGTGAAAAACTAAGCGAGCTTGAAGTATTTTATCCAGATAGAATGGCATCAAGAATATTAGGAATGGGTGATGTACTTTCAATAATTGAAAAGGCAGAAGAATCATTCAATGCAGAAGAAGCTGAAAAGCTTACTAAGCAATTAACAAAAAAGGAATTTGATTTAAATGATTATTTGGCACAATTAAGGCAAGTAAAGAAAATGGGTTCATTTTCATCACTGTTAAAATTAGTTCCTGGAATGGCGGACATAAAGAATTTAAAAGTGGATGAGAAAGAATTTGTTAGAATAGAAGCATTAATTTGCTCAATGACAGATAAAGAAAGAAGAAATCCAAAAATACTGAATGCAAGTAGAAGAATACGTATCGCAAAAGGTAGCGGTACTTCGGTTCAAGAAATAAACAAATTCATGAAATCGTTTGAAATGACTCAAAAAATGATGAAGAAAATGAAAGATAGCAAGTCAATGAAAAAAATGATGAGTCAAATGAAAAATATGGATCCGAAAGATTTAAAGAAAATGATGTAGTTATAAATATTTAAGCTAATATATAGCTGAAAATAATTATATATAGATATGCAAAATGGAAAGTAGAGGTGAATTATAAATGGTAAAAATAAGATTACAAAGACAAGGTGCTAAAAAAGCTCCATTCTATCACATCGTTGTTGCTGATTCTAGATCACCAAGAGATGGAAGAATAGTTGAAAAGATTGGAACATATGATCCAATGACTGACCCAGCTACAATAAAATTAGATAAGGAAAAGGTTGAATACTGGATAAAAAATGGCGCAAAACCAACTGACACAGTTAAAGTTTTAATAGAAAAAGCAAATTAATTAGCTAAAGGAAAGGCACAATAATATGGAAGAAATATTAAAAACAATAATAGAAAATCTTGTAGAAAACAAAGAAGAAGTAAAGATAACAAGAATTGATGACGAAAAAGGAATACTTTTAAAAGTTAAAGTTGCTCAAGAAGATATGGGAAAAGTAATTGGTAAACAAGGAAAAGTAGCAAGAGCAATAAGAACAATAATGAAATCTATTACTTCAAATGAGCAAAAAAATGTGGGAGTAATATTTGAGGAAGAATAGGTAAGTGATATGGTAAAATATTTTGAAATTGGTCAGATTGTAAATACATTTGGTATAAAAGGGCAAGTTAAGGTAATGCCATATACAGATGACATAAAAAGATTTGATGAATTAAAACAAATATATATAGATAAGAAAAATCAGTTGCAATTATTCCAAATAGAACAAGTAAGTTATCATAAGAATATGGTAATTCTAAAATTAAAAGGAATTGATACCATCGAAGAAGCAGAAAAGTATAGGAATTGCTATTTAAAAATAGATAGAAAAGATGCTACAGAGCTTCCAGAAGGTACATATTATATAGCTGACTTGTTAGGATTAGAAGTCTATACAAACGATGGTAAAAAACTAGGAAAACTAGTTGATATATATAACAGCGGAAGTTGTGATATATACGTTGTAAAAGATGATAATGGAAAACAAATATTATTACCAAATATTCCAGATTTGAAAAAAGAGATTGATTTAGTAAATGAAAAGATAGTAGTATATCCAATAAAAGGATTACTAGACTAAGGAGAAAAAATGAAATTTGAAGTATTAACATTATTTCCTGAAATGTTTGAACCATTAAAACATAGTATCCTACAAAGAGCTGTTAATGAAAAATATATTAGTATAAATTTAGTAAATATTAGAGATTTTTCAAAAGACAAGCATAAAAAAGTAGATGATACTCCATATGGTGGAGGAGCGGGAATGGTAATGAAAGCAGATGTAGTGTATGATGCATATAAATCTGTCAAACATGAAAATTCAAAAGTTATATATTTATCTCCTCAGGGTAAAAAATTAAATCAAAAAAAGGTTGAAGAATTATCAAAAATAGAAAACATAATATTATTATGTGGGCACTACGAAGGAGTGGACCAAAGAGTATTAGATGAAATTGTAGATGAAGAAATTTCAATAGGTGATTATGTATTAACAGGAGGCGAATTGCCAGCGATGGTACTAATTGATTCTGTTAGTAGATATGTAGAAGGGGTTTTAAATAAAGAATCGACTAAAGAAGAATCCTTTTCTAATGGATTGTTAGAGTATTCTCAATATACAAGACCAGAAATATTTTTAGGGAAACAAGTTCCAGAGGTGCTAAAGTCTGGAAATCATAAAAAAATAGAAGAATGGAGAAGAAATAATTCTCTATTGAATACATTAAAAAAAAGACCGGATCTTTTAAATGAAGAAGATATGGCAGAAACAGAAAATATAATAAAAAATTATAAAATTTAAGAAAGGAGAATATCAATGGATATCATAAAATCAATAGAACATGAACAATTGAAAAATACGATTCCTTATTTAAAAGTTGGTGATACTGTAAGAGTTCATCAAAGAATTAAAGAAGGTAACAGAGAAAGAATCCAAGTATTTGAAGGAATTGTTATTAAGAAACAAGGTGGTAGCATAAATGCCACATTTACAGTAAGAAGAGTTGCATATGGTGTTGGTGTAGAAAAAACATTTTTATTACATTCACCATTAGTTGAAAAAGTAGAGGTAGTAAGAGTAGGAAAGGCTAGACGTGCTAAACTATACTACTTAAGAGACAGAGTAGGTAAAGCTGCTAAGACAAAGGAAAATGTAGGAGCAAAAATCGAAACTAAATTCTTAAATGTAAAAGAAGATTTAAATGATGAAGTTGCTACAGAAGAAACTCCAGTAGTTGAAGAAGCTTCAGCTGTAGAGACTACTACAGAAGAAAATAAAGCTGAATAATTTTAATAAAAGAAGGTGTTTGTAGAAAATACAAAATAAGCCTTCTTTTTTATTTGCAATTAAACATTGACAATTTTAAACAGTATTATTATAATCATAATTGGTAAAATAAAGATAATTACGATAAAGCTTTAAAGAAAGGAAATGAATCTTATGATTAATGAAAAGATGTATGAAATTATGAAAAACGGAAGAGGTTTTATTGCTGCATTGGACCAAAGTGGTGGAAGTAGTAAAAAAACTTTAAAATTATATGGAATAAATGAAGATGAGTACTCAACAGAGGAAGAAATGTTTAATTTGATCCATGAAATGAGGAAAAGAGTAATAACAAGCAAAGTATTTAATAATGAACATATTCTAGGCACAATTCTTTTTGAAAAAACTATGATGTCAGAAGTAGATGGAAAATTTACAGCTGATTATCTTTGGGAAGAAAAAGGAATAGTATCATTCTTAAAAGTAGATAAAGGTTTGGAAGAAGAGAATAATGGCGTAAAATTAATGAAACCAATACCAATGTTAAAAGAAGAATTAGACGAAGCTAATAAAAAACACATTTTTGGAACAAAAATGAGATCTGTAATTTATGAAGCAAATGAAGAAGGAATAAAACAAATTGTAGACCAACAATTTGAGTTTGCAAAAATAATATGTGATAATGGATTAGTTCCAATAATAGAGCCTGAAGTAGATATTCATTCTACAGAGAAAGAACTTTGTGAAAAAATATTAAAAGATGAAATTATTAAGCATCTAGAAAAATGGAATTCAGAAGATAAGATAATGTTCAAATTTACAATTCCAACAGCAGCAAATCATTATTTAGATTTATATAATTATGATGCTGTTGTAAGAATAGTAGCATTATCAGGCGGATATGAAATTGATAAAGCATGTGAGTTACTTGCCCAAAATGATAAGATGATTGCAAGCTTCTCAAGAGCATTGTTACAAGATTTAAACGTAAAACAAACACAAGAAGAATTTGATGAAGCTTTAAATTCTGCAATAGAAAAAATATATAATGCTTCTATAAACTAAAAAAGAACCTTTGGAAAGCTCTCCAAAGGTTCTTTTTATATATTAAGAATTAGTTGTCTTTGCTAATTTGAGCAAATTTTTTAAGTTTTTCATATGCTAGATAATTAATACTTCCTGCTGGAAATTTACCATTTGAATCCTTTCTTCCAGCTGGTACTCCGGTAAGTAACTCAATTCCTTCTTCGATTGTTGAAATTGCGTAAATATGAAATAAATTGTTTTTTACAGCCTCAACAACTTCATCTGATAAATTTAAATTCTTTTCATTTAGAGCAGGTATCATAACACCATGAGAACCATCTAATCCGCGTAGTTTACATATTTTGAAAAATCCTTCGATTTTTTCGTTTACACCACCAATTGGTTGTATTTCACCTTTTTGGTTAACTGATCCAGTAACAGCGATTGATTGATTAATTGGTATTCCAGATAGACTAGAAAGTATAGCATACAATTCCGTACTTGAAGCACTATCGCCATCTACGCCATTATATAATTGTTCAAAACATAAACTTGCTGTTAATGAAAGAGGCATATCTTGTGCAAATAAATCACCTAAATATCCATTCAGAATTAATACACCTTTTGAGTGAGATGAGCCAGATAATTCAACTTCTCTTTCGATATTTATGATTCCACTTTTACCAACATAAGTGCTAGCAGTGATTCTAGTAGGTAAACCAAAGGCATAATCGCCTATGCTAAGAACGGTAAGACCGTTGATTTGACCAACTTGATATCCAGAAGTATCAATTAGTAATGTATTATCTGTAATCATTTCAATATATTTTTCATTATATTTTTGAACTCTTTCTTCTCGCTCTTGCAAGGTCTTATTAATAATTTCAGCAGTAACTACTTTTTCTTTTGCCAATTTTGCCCAAGTACAAGCTTCGCCAACTATTTGAGTAAGTTCGCTAAAGCGTGTTGATAATTTTTCTTGATTATTGCATAACCTAGAAGCAAACTCAATAATCTTACTCATGGCAGATTTATCAAGTGGGGGAAGATCTTCTGTTTCACAGAAACCACTTATAACACGTGCAAGTTTATTAGAGTTTTCCAATGTCATAGGGGCGTCATCTTCAAATTCAACTTTAATCTTGAATAATTTTCTAAAATCGTAATCAACTGATAATAGAGTTTGGTAGATGTTTTCGTTACCTATTAAAATTACTTTTAAATCCAATGGAATAGGCTCAGGCTTTAAAGAAACCATAACCATTGAAGAACGTTGTTCTACTAGATTATCAATTCCTAATTGTTTTGTTCTTAAAACTTTTTTTAACGTTTCATAGCATAAACTATTTGATACTAAATCTGCAGCTTGGAATATAATATATCCACCATTTGCAATATGCAATAGTCCAGGTTTTAGCATCGTATAATCAGTTTTTAAACTTCCATAATAATTCTCGTATTCTAGTTTTCCAAATATATTAGGATATGAATAATTTGAATCCATTATTACAGGAGCGCCTTCTGTAGCACTGTTATCAACAAATAAATTAACTCTATAGTTTAGCCAAGGTTTAGGGCTTTCAATTTTAGGACCCTGCATAGAATTTTTATTATCCTTTTCATCAGGAGCTAAAAATGCGTCTATATTCTTTAAAATATCTTTTTTGATATCATCTAAAAATTTTGTTATTTTTCTATTTCTTTTAAAATTAGATTTTATATAATTTATATGAGCATTAATTGTAAGTAAAGCTACATTTGATTGCCATTCATTAACTTTCTTTTCTGATTCTTGCTGTATAGATTTGATCTCACTAATAGCATCCATTACATGTTGTTGAACGATAGAAGATTTATCTTCATACTCTTGTTTTACATTATCATCTAATTTTTCAAACTCTTCTTGCTCAATAGTTTTTCCGTTAACAACAGGCATCATATAGATTCCATTATTAGCAGATTTTACTTGAAAACCATACTTAGCAGATTTCTCATTTAATTTTGTCATTAAAGCAGTACGTTTATCTTCGTATTCTTGCTTAATAAGAACTTTTTCTTTTTCAAAATCTTCATTATTAAAAGTTTGTTTAATATCTGTTTTGATATCTTTGATAAATCTGTCCATAGTATCTCTAAAAACTTTACCTTGTCCAGCGGCTAAATTTAAAGCTATTGGCTCGTTTGGATTATCAAAGTTATATATATAGCACCAATCTTGTGGAACCTTTTTCTTTTTAGAAATAGTATCCAAATAGTTTTTAGTGTACATAGTTTTGCCAACACCTGTAGGCCCTTCAAGATATAAGTTATATCCATTAATGTCAACATTTAATCCAAACTCTAAAGCTTTTATTCCTCTATCTTGACCAATACCGCCTCTAATAGGTTCTAAATCAGAAGTGGTTTCAAAATTGAAAATATTTGGGTTACAAGTTGTTTTTAATTTTTTGTATGAAAGTTCATTTTTATTTTTCATTTGTAAATTCCTCCTTATTTATCTATTTAATTTTAAAGTCATTAAAATTGCATCATCAATATTATTATAATATTTTTTTCTAAGACCGACCTGCTTAAAATTATACTTTTTATATAAATTAATTGCAATAGAATTCTCGCTATTTACTTCTAAATTTATACATGACAAATTTTTACAAAAAGATATAATGTATTCAAGCATTGCAGATGCAATTCCATAATGTCGGCAATCTTTTCTAGTAACTATGTTCATCAATTCTGCTTCATCGCATATTTTTTTTATTCCTGTAAAACCTACAATTTCGTTATTATATTTAGCAACAAAAATAGTAGAAAGCTGAGAATGCGATTCTTCTAGCAAAGTTTCATAACTCCAGAAATTATCAAAAGAATCTAAAAGAATATTTTGAATGCTTTCTAAGTCATTTATGCTCATTACAGATATTTCTATTTTATTTTTCTCCATCTAAATTCCTTTCTGCTTGTGACTTTCTTAAATAAATAGGAGAGATAGAATTAGAGTCTCCATAAAATCCATTAAGATATTTAGAATAAGCACATCTTGCTAAAGAAATGCTAGATTGTAAATTTTGAGTAGAAAAATGTATGTTTTTATTTTGAAAATTGTTAATGATAATATCTTTGTAAGCAATGCTTCCGTCACCAACGAAATATATGTTTTCTTGAGATGAAGCAAGAAAATTATTATAAATATTTAATGCATTACCAATATTATCTGCAAAATCTTTTATTTCAGTCGAATAAATATAATTTTTGTTTGAAAAAATTGCAGAATATAAATTGTTATTTTTAGCATCTATAATAGGGATAATATATCCGTTTTCTTCAATATTATAAGCCAAACTTTCTAATGAAGTAACTCCAACAACAGGAATTCCTTTTACATCTGCAAAGGCTTTTACTGTTGCAACTCCGATTCTTATTCCAGTAAAAGAACCAGGGCCTACACAGCATGCTAGCAAATCAATATTATCTAAAGAAAAATTTACTTCTTTAAACATTTCATCAATAAGTGGCATTAATTTTTGAGAGTGAGTCTTTTCATCGGAGTTATTTTTAACAGCAATAATGTTAAATGTTGAGTTATTAGCTTCTACAATTGATATTGAACAATTTTTAGAAGATGTATCTATAGATAAAATTTTCATTATAAAAATCCTTTCTTATTTTGATTCGATTTTTAAAATCCTGTAATCAGGGTTTTCGTTAGATCTTGAAAAAGATATTTTAGTGTAGGGAATATCCAAAATAGGTTCTATCAATTGCCCCCATTCAAATATGCATGCACCATTATTTAAGTATTCTTCACCACCCATGGCAAAGAACTCATCTATATCAGATAATCTATATAAATCGAAATGGTATATATTAAAATTATGAGTGTTATATTCATTTACTATTGTAAAAGTAGGGCTAGAGATTTCATCTTCTAAGTTGTAATGCTTTAAAATTCCTTCTGTAAATTTGGTTTTTCCGTGAGCCCAAATCTCCAGTTAATATTATAACTGAATTTTTATTTAAATTATTAGCAAATTTGTCTGCAAAATTTATTGTGTCTTGTTCATTTTTTGATATAAATTCATACATTATAAAAACTCCTTTTAGCATAAATAAATCAAACATATTTTATAATAATATCACGAAATTTGCAAGCTAGATATTTGTTATATTTTCTTGATTTTGTAGAGTTTGTGTTATAAAATAGAAATAAATAAAATTTGAAAGAAGATAACAATGGTTGAAAATATTAAAGTAATAAAAAGAGATGGAAAAAAAGTCGATTTTGATGGCACAAAAATTGCATTGGCAATAAAAAAAGGTTTTGATAGTATAAATGAGGAGAGCAATAAAAAATACACTGAAAATGATGTAAATAAAGTTTATAATTTAGTTATAAATCAAATTATGACTTTAGAATTGGATAAGATAAAGATAGAAGAGATACAGGATATGATAGAAGAAAAGCTAAGAGAAGAAAATTATTTGGACGTCTTTAAATCATTTTCTGAGTATAGAGAGAGAAGAGCACAATCTAGAAGAATTTTTTTGGAAGAGAAGAAGCAGCATAAATTCTTGAAAGCTTTAGAGGATTTAACATTAAAAACTTCTTCAAATGAAAATGAGAATAATACTCCATTAGAGTTAATGGTAGATTATGGAAGTACTGTTTCAAGGGAGTTTGCCAAGGCTTATATAGTAAAGAAAAAAGTAGCGGAGCTACAAGAATCAGGAGAAATACATATACATGATTTGAATTTTATGCCATTGGGAACAACTACAACTTCTCAAATAAATTTGTTATCGCTTTTTGATGAAGGCTTTAAAACAAAAAATATTTGCATAAGAGAACCACAAAATATAATGTCATATTCTGCATTAGCAGTAATAGCAATAACATTAAACCAAAAAGAACAGCATGGATGCCAATCTATTCCAGCATTTGATTATTATATGGCGCCAGGAGTATTAAAGACATTTAAAAAGCAATTTCAAGAAACAATAAATGATATTTTAGCGTATACTGATTTAGATAAATTTGCTGCTATAAACGGAATAGAAAGAGAAATTGAAAGGCTAGAAACAATAAAGTTTGACATAGCAATTTTCGACAAATACTCAAGAGACTCAGAACAGTTAAAGAGAGTATTTAGAATTGCTTATGAATCAACACTAAGAAAATTGGAAAAAACTGTTGTACAAGCAGTTGAAGCATTTGTACATAATATAAATACAATAGATTCAAGAGGAATGAAATCAAAATTATATCCGAGCATTAATATCGGAACAGATATTTCGCCAGAAGGCAGGTTGATTACAAAGAAGATATTGGATGCAATAGATTATGATTTAACTTCACCAGTTGTAATATTTAAAGTAAAAGAGGGTATAAATTTTAATACAGAAGATCCAAATTATGATTTGTATAAAAAAGCAATAGATATATCTAGCAGAAGATTGTATCCGAATTTTAGTTTTTTAGATTCAACGTATAATAAAAAATTTTATATGACTAATAATCCCGATAGAGAAGTTGCATATAACACAATGAATTTGAGAGTAATGGATAATGTAATAGATGATGATAGAGCAATAGCGTCTAAAAGGGGAATTATATCATATACAACAATTAATTTACCTAGAATAGGAATAAAAAACAGTAACAATAAATCGGATAATTATGAAAGTTTTTTCAATGAGCTAGAAGAAAAAATGGATATAGTAAAAGACCAATTATTGGACAGGTTTGAAAAGCAGGGAAATAAAAAAGTTTATGAATTTCCTTTTTTAATAGGTGAAGGAATTCTATTGGATGGTGAAAAAGCGAAACCAGAGGACAAGATTAGAAAGGTAATAAAACAAAGTAGTATGGGAATTGGTTTTTTAGGGTTAGAAGAATGTTTAATTGCTTTAACTGGATATACCCGTACACAAAATAAACAAACAAAAAAGCTAGGACTAAAAATAATTGATTTTATGAGAAATAAAGTTAATGAGTATAGTAATAAATATAACCTTAATTTTGTATTAATTGGCGTGGATGATAAGAAAGTATCAGAAGAGTTTATGGCTTTAGATAAAGCAATATACGGAAAGCTAGAAAAGGTAACAGATAAGGAATTTTATACAGAGTCTTTTTATATTCCAGAAGGAGAGAAATTAGAAGAAAAAATAGAAATAGAAGCACCTTATCATGAACTTACAAATGGAGGACATATAATAAATCTAAGACTAAAAGAAAAATCTCCAGAAGCGGTAGAAACGATATTAAAAAGGTTAAAAGAAAAAAATGTGGGGTATGCTAGCGTAAACTAAGTTTCTGGAGGAGCGCAATCGAAAGGAGAAGGTGAAGTGAATAAAACTAAAAGGAAAATATTTAATACTGCAGTTAAATTATTTGCAGAAAAAGGATATGATAATGCTAGCACAGAAGAGATAACAGCTATGGCAGGCGTTGCCAAAGGCTCTTTATACTACCATTTCCCAAAAAAGGAAGATATATTTGATACGATGCTCAAAGAGGGAATGGATTTATTAAAAAATAGTGTAGAGATTAAAACAAAAAAATGCAATACGGCATTAGAAAAAGTAAAAGCAGTAATTTTAATTGAAATAAAAGTAATGTTTAAATATGAAGATTTTGTAAATGTGGTGCTTTCTCAGATATGGGGTTCAGAGAAAAGAAGCCAGAAATGTAAATGTGCTGTTTTTGAATATATAAAAATTCTGGAAGGAATTGTGCAAGAAGGAATAGACAATGGAGAATTTTATGAAAGTGATGTTGAAGCAACGGCATCTGCTATATTTGGAGTTACGGTTTCTAGCTTATTATATAGATTAAAGAAAAATAGAGAAGTAGATGTGGAGAGCGTTTACAAAGGATTTATAGATAGTGTAACAAGAACATTAAGTAAAAACGCATAAAATTTTTGTACTGACCTCCCAAATTAAAGACAATTGATAAGAAATATGTTATAAAAAATGTATAACCAAAAGGGGAGACAGAAATGAAAAACAAAGATATAATTGAATCTAACAATATTAAAGAGATAATTTATAACTCGGCTAAAATATATAAGGACAATGTTGCGTTTACAATTAAACATCAGAATGAAAAAGAAATAAAATATCAGGATATTACATATAAAGAATTATTAGATGATATAAATGCATTAGGAACAGCAATGTATTTGAAAGGCGCAAAAAATAAAAGAGTAGCGATAATAGGAAAAAATAGATATGAATGGATAGTTACTCATTTAGCTAATCTACTTGGAGGAATAGTATCTATACCATTGGATAAGGATTTACAGTTAGAGGAACTGGAAAATTCTTTAATAAGAAGCAAAGCAGACTACATCGTTTTTGATGAAAAAATAGTAGATAGAATTGAAGAAATAAAGAAAAATAATAAAACAAATTTGAAAGACTACATATGCATGTCAAATATTAGTGGATATGAAACAGTATCTAATTTGATAAATGAAGGGAAAAAGCAAATTAGAAATAATAATGAATATGTAAATTTTGAAATTAAGAATAATGAGATGAATATATTACTGTTTACATCAGGTACTACTTCAAAATCAAAAGCTGTAATGTTGTCTCAAAGAAATATTGCTTCAAATGTATATGCTTTACAAACTTGTGAAGACATAAGACCTACTGATGTAAATATTGCTTTTTTACCATTTCATCACATATTTGGCTCAACATGTATGCTTGTAATGCTTGCATGTGGAGCGAAGACAGTATTCCCAGATGGATTAAGATATATAAAGAAAAATTTGAATGAGTATAAAGTATCGGTGTTTGTTGGAGTGCCGATTTTAGTTGAAGCAATTTATAAAACTATAATGAAAGAAATAGATAAAACAGGAAAAACAGAGATTATTAATAGTGCACTGAAAATAAGTAAGGTATTTAAAAAAATTCATATAGATGTTAGAAGAAAATTATTTAAACAAATAATAGATGCTTTAGGAGGAAAATTAAGATTTATTATTTCTGGAGGAGCTCCTGCTGATCCATTAATTTCAAAAGGGTTTAATGATTTTGGAATTAAAACGGTTCAAGGGTATGGACTAACTGAAACATCACCTGTAATTGCAGCAGAAGATGATAAACACATGAAAAATGGCTCAATTGGAATTCCTATGAAAAATGTTGAACTAGAAATAGTAAACAAAGATGAAAATGACATTGGAGAGATAAGAGTTAAAGGCCCTAATGTTATGCTGGGCTATTATGAAATGCAAGAAGAAACAAATAAAGTTTTAAAAGATGGCTGGTTTTATACAGGAGATTTAGGATATAAAGATGAAGAGGGATATCTTTATATTACTGGAAGAAATAAAAACATGATTGTATTAAAAAATGGTAAGAAAGTATTTCCGGAGGAAATTGAAACCATATTAAATAGACAAGAATTAGTTTTAGAATCAATGGTATTTGGATTACCTGAAAAAGATGATAAAAACGATGTTAAATTAGCAGTGAAGATAGTATATGATAAAGAAATTGTATCAGAGAAATATCCTGGTAAAACAGAAAAAGAATTATACAAGATTATATGGGAACAAATAAAAGAATTAAATAAAACATTTCCTAAATATAAACATATTCAAAAAATGTTTTTAAGCAGTGAAGAGTTGATTAAAACATCAACGAAAAAAGTTAAAAGACAGGAAGAATTAAAAAATATTATCAAATAATAGAATTGCAAAAAGCAAATTAGAACTAATAATTATTAATAGATATTTTACTAACTAGGGTAGGTGTGTGATAGTAAAAACTATCGCATAGCTACCCTTAAACTATTTATGAACAGCTGAGGACATATTTAAAAAATTAAAAAATAAATTTTAATATAAGGGAGAATTTTTATAAGAAAGCAGATGTATATATAGTATAGGGAGAGTGAGTTGATATGAGTGAAACTTTCAAAATCAATATATACTTCGATGAAAAAGGTGAAGAGTTAGAAGGATTAATAAAATACTTAATAATTAATATCTTAAAAAAAGATATTTTTGAGCGTTAAAATTTTGTCTTAAATAAGATATAATAAAACTTAAATTAAAATTGTTTTTATCAAGCATAGAAGGGAGGAACAATGCTTAAACAAATAGAAAAAACAATATACAAGGTAGCAATTTATATAAGACTATCAAAAGAAGATGTAGATAGAGGATATGATGAAAGTGAAAGTATAAAAAATCAAAGAACATTACTAACAGAATATGTTCAAAAACTAGGATGGAAGTACCAATTAATAGATACATATATAGACCAAGGTTTTACTGGAACAAATTTTAATAGACCAGATTTTCAAAGAATGATAAGAGATATAGAAAACGGAAAAATTAATATGGTTGTAACAAAAGATTTATCCCGTTTAGGTCGTGATTATATAGAAACAGGAGAATATATAGAAAAATGGTTTCCGGAAAATAATGTAAGATATGTTTCAGTAACAGATGGAATAGATACTTTTGAAACATCAAATGGTAATAATGATATAGCCCCTTTCAAATCAATATTAAATGATATGTATTCTAAAGATTTATCTAAAAAAATTAGAACAGCACTTCACACTATGCAGAAACAGGGAAAATGGGTAGGTGGAAAAACACCACTTGGATACATAAAAGATTCAAATGACAAAAATAAGTTAATAATTTATGAACCAGAGGCAAAAATTGTAAGGACTATTTTTAATATGGCATCTAGAGGGAATCAAGTTGGGGCAATAAGAGATTACTTAAACAATAGCAATATTCCAACAGCAAATAAATCAAGATACAATAAAGAGACTTTTTGGGACAATAAAACAGTAAAAAACATATTAAAAAATAAAGCTTATATAGGCATAACTGTACAAAATAAAAGAAGTAGAATAAGTTATAAAAATAGAAAAATTAGACAAAATCCAAAAGAAAAATGGATAGTTGTAGAAAATACACATGAATCGATAATAGATAAAAAAGTATTTGATTCTGTTCAAAAAATGGTAATAGTTCAAAATTACAATAGAAATGAGAAGAAAAATATGTTTTTATTAGATGGTTTACTTTTTTGCTACGAATGCAAACACAAAATAGGAGTAAGAGGAAAAAAGAATGGTAATTACTATATGGTATGTAATAATTATCGCAGAAATTCAAAATTAAAACTTTGCACATCACATGGTTTTAGCTATTCTAATTTAGAAGATACAGTAATTAATTATATTAAAAATTTATTCAAAAAAATAGATAGTGAAAAAATAGAATTAGAAGTAAAAAAGGGAATGACTAAATATGATTATGGGAAAGTACTTCAAAAACTAGAAAACGAAATAAAATTGATAAATAACAATATTGACCAAATGTATGTAGACAAATTAAATAATAAAATAAGTGAAGAAATGTATGAGAGATTATTAAAAAAATTTAGAAATGAAATAAAGCAAAAAGAAAAAGAATACATAGAAATTAAACAGCAAAAAGAAGAAGCAAAACAAGATGATACGGAAAAAATAAAAAGTGTTGTACAAGATTTTATAAGTCTAAATAGACCAACATCAGAAATTGTGAAAGTAATTATTAATAGAATAGAGATACATCAAGATAAACAGGTAGATTTATATTTCAATTTTAAACAATTAAATAACTTAAAAGAAAAAATATAAGGCTAATTTAATATAAAATTAGTCAAAAATAAAAATCAAAACTGCCTATTTTTATATCAACCAGAAGGTATGGCTGTAGGTGTTGCATTTGCAGGTCTAATAATAGGAAATGCAGGAATAACAATAGCCGGAGCTTTAGCATTAGCCATAGGAATAGCAATACAAAATATTCCTGAAGGAGCAATAATATCAATGCCATTAAAAAGTGATGGAATGCCTAAAGGCAAAGCCTTCCTTCGAGGTGTATTGTCAGGAATTGTTGAACCAATAGGAGCAATAATTACAGTTCTTTTAACAGAAATTGTAGTTCCAATATTACCATATTTATTATCATACGCAGCTGGTGCAATGATGTATGTTGTAACATCAGAGCTTGTGCCGGAAATGAGAGAAGGTCCAAAAGCAAATATAGGGACAGTGGGATTAACATTAGGATTTATCATAATGATGATTTTAGATGTAGCATTAGGTTAGAAATTTATAAATAACTCTTTTGAATAAAAGCAAAAGAGTTATTTTGTATATACTAAGGATTGTGATATAATATAAAAGTAAAAAATATTTAGGAGAATGTAATGAAGTTAGAAAATATTAAGATAAGGCAAGATTTAAGCGAAGAGGAAATTGTTAAATATGCATGCAAGAAGAATAGAATTAATTTTAATAAGGCAAAGCAATATAAGATCTTAAAAAAATCAGTAGATGCTAGAAATAAAGATGATGTGCATTATATTTATTCAATTGAAATTAGCACATCAGAAGAAGCGGACAAGCCAGAAGAAAAAGAAATTATTAGACCTAAAGTAACAAATATTGAAGAGCCAGTTGTAATAGTTGGTGCTGGCCCTGCAGGGCTGTTTTGTGCAATATCATTAATTGAAAATGGAGTAAAGCCAATAATAGTAGAGCAAGGTAGAAAAGTAGAAGAAAGAATGAAAGATGTAGAAGAATTTATAAAAAATGGAAAGCTAAACCCACTATCTAATGTTCAATTTGGTGAAGGTGGAGCAGGAACATTTTCGGATGGCAAATTAACAACGAACTTGCATAATCCACTATGCAAAAAAGTAATAGAAACATTTATAAAATTTGGAGCACCAAGCGAAATAGGATATATTAATAAACCACATATAGGAACTGATAATCTTGTTAAAATATTGCAAAATATTAGAAATTATTTACTAGATAATGGTGCTGAAATTCTATTCCAAGAAAAAGTAAAAGATTTAGAAATTGAGGAAGGCAAAATAAAAGGAATAATTTGTGAAAGTGGCAAAAAAATTAAGGCAAATACAGTTGTACTAGCAATAGGGCACAGTGCAAGAGACATGT
The DNA here is from genome assembly GCA_900553755.1 of uncultured Clostridium sp. Taxonomy (GTDB): domain Bacteria; phylum Bacillota; class Clostridia; order TANB77; family CAG-508; genus UMGS1901. The sequence goes on along the minus strand of USEX01000004.1, from coordinate 43,151 downwards.
TTGAGACTTTGTATAATAAGAAAATTAATATGCAAAGGAAAAATTTTTCGGTAGGATTAAGAATAGAACAGAAGCAAGATATGCTAAATAAATCACAGTATGGAGAAAAAACAAAATTAAAACTTCCTCCTGCAGAATATAAATTAGCATATCACGGAAAAGAAAGAGATTGCTACACTTTTTGTATGTGCCCAGGTGGAAGTGTAATTGCATCTTCAAGTGAAGAAGGTACTATAGTAACAAATGGAATGAGTAAGTTTGCAAGAGACGGAGAAAATGCAAATAGTGCTATACTAGTAAATGTAACACCAAACGATTTCCATGGAGATTCGCCGTTAGAAGGAATGTATTTTCAAAAGGAATTAGAAGAGAAGGCTTTTAAACTGGGAGGAGAAAACTATTATGCTCCAATACAAAAAGTAGGAGATTTTTTTAATGATAGAAAATCTACCAAGATAGGCAAAGTTAAACCAACATATTTACCAGGTGTTACACTTTCTAATTTGCAAGAAATTTTACCTGATTTTGTAACTGCAACTTTAAAGGAAGCATTGGTTTATTTTGATAGAAAAATTAAAGGCTTTGCAGATGAAGATAACATTTTAACAGGAGTGGAAACAAGAAGTTCTTCACCAGTAACAATATTAAGAAATCCAGAAACATTGATGGCTAATGTAGAAGGAATTTATCCATGCGGGGAAGGTGCTGGGTATGCAGGAGGAATAACATCTGCTGCTGTAGACGGAATTAAATGTGCAGAAAATATTTTAAAAAGGTTGACTAACGAACAACAAAATAATAAAATATAGGCTATAAATAATAAAAAATGTTGATTAATACTAAAAAAAGTAGTAATATATATGCAAAAAGAGCATATAGCACAGATGGGAAAGGACGTAAAATATGATTTATACAGAACAAGAAAATTTAAACAACGATTTAGTAAAGATAAAAGTTATTGGTGTAGGTGGAGCTGGAAATAATGCAGTAAATAGAATGATTGATGAAGGAATACAAAATGTACAATTTATTGCAATAAATACAGAAGAACAAGCTTTAACACAATCAAAGGCTGATACCCAACTTCATATAGGAAAAAATACTACAAAAGGACTAGGAGCAGGTTCAAACCCTTTATTAGGCGAAATGGCAGCAAGAGAAGATGAGGAAAATATAAAGAAATTGTTGCTAGGAGCAGATATGGTATTTGTTACAGCCGGAATGGGTGGAGGAACAGGAACTGGTGCTGCACCTGTAGTATGTGAATTAGCTAAAAATATGGGAATATTAACAGTTGGAATAGTTACTAAACCATTTGTGTTTGAAGGAAAAAGAAGAAGAGAAAATGCAGAAAACGGAATTGCAAGAATGAAAAAAAACGTTGATGCATTAATAGTAGTAGAAAACAGCAACCTAATAAAAACTGTATCAAAAGGAACTACAATGGTAGACGCATTTAGAGAAGCGGATGGAGTTTTGAAAAAGGGTGTTCAAGGAATTACAGACTTAATTACAATACCAGGTTTTATAAATATAGATTTTGCTGATGTTAAAACAATTATGAAAGATAGCGGTGTTGCACACATGGGAATTGGAATTGCAAGCGGTGACCAAAGAGCAATTGAAGCAGCAGAAAAAGCTATTGATAGCCCACTTTTATCAACATCAATAAATGGTGCAAAAGGATTAATTGTAAACGTTACTGGTGGAATTGATTTAGGCTTAAGCGAAGTAAGTACTGCAGTAGGACTTATAAAGGAATACTTAGATTCAGAAGCTAATATAATTTTTGGTACAATAGTAGACGAAAGTATTCAACATGATGCAATAATGGTAACAGTAATTGCAACTGGAATAGATGAAGAAGAAAACCAAAAAATAATTAAATATAATATATAGCAAAAAATCCGATAAGTTAAATTATCGGATTTTTTAAGTGCTTATTGTAACTCATTTTCTATATTTAGTAATCGATTATATTTGGCAACTCGGTCTGTTCTACAAGGGGCACCGGATTTTATATATTTACTATTAGTAGCTACCGCTAAATCTGCAATAGTTGTGTCTTCTGTTTCTCCGGAACGATGAGAGATAATAATTGTATATCCATTCTCCTTAGCAAAATTAATTACATCAAGTGTCTCAGTTAATGTTCCTATTTGATTTGGTTTTATTAAAATACTATTTGCAACATTTAAACCGATACCATTTTTTAATCTGCTAATATTTGTTACAAATAAGTCATCACCAACAAGTTTTATACTATTTCCTAGCTTTTCTGTAAGCTGTTTCCAAGCATTCCAATCTTCTTCAGATAAACCATCTTCAATTGATATAATCGGATAATTTTTACACAATTCTTCTAAATAGCTTATCATTTCTTCAGCCGATTTTAATTCTCCAGTTTTCCAGAATAAATATCCTTCTTTATTAGCCTTTTTTGCTTCATCAAACATTTCAGTGGCAGCTACATCTAAGGCAATTCCAACATCGACGCCAGGAATATATCCAGCTTTTCTGATACTGTCTACAATTAAATCTAAAGCCTCTTCGTTTGAAGATAAATTTGGTGCGAAGCCTCCCTCATCGCCAACAGCAGTGGAAAGCTTTTTAGAGTTTAATAAGCTTTTTAAAGAATGATAAATTTCACTGCCCATCTCTAATCTCTTAGAAAAAGTGGAAGCATTGTAAGGAACAATCATAAATTCCTGAATACTTAAATTATTATCTGAATGTTTTCCACCATTTAATATATTCATCATAGGCGTAGGCAATTGATTTCCCTGAATTCCACCAATGTACGAGTATAAAGAAGTGCCTAAAGAATTGCTAGCTGCTATACAGCATGCTAAAGAAACACCTAATATTGTATTTGCACCTAAATTGTTTTTATTATCGGTTCCGTCCAATTTAATTAGTAATTCATCAATTTTTCTCTGTTCATATACATTGAAACCAACTAATTTTCTTGCAATTTTTTTAATGTTTTCTACAGGAGTTAAAACTCCTTTTCCACCATATCTGCTTGGATCGTTATCTCGAAGTTCACAAGCCTCAAAGCTTCCAGTAGATGCACCAGAAGGTACAATAGCTGTTCCACAAAAACCGCCATCAGTTACAACTTCAACTTGTATAGTGGGATTTCCTCTTGAATCTAAAACTTCTAAACCAGTTATAGAACTTATAGCTAAAAAATCTTTCATAAATAGTCCTCCAATCAAAATTTATTTATATTGTAACCCAAAATTAAAAAAACATTCCAGAGATTAATCTGGAATGCCTAATATTTTTTATTTTTCGTCTAAATCTTGTGTTATAGGAGTATGATCTTTTCCATAATACCAGATTAAACCTATAACTAATACACCTAAAACGCCGATAACTAACCATGTCCAAGCAGTTGCATTCATTCCCATAAATGTATCTTGAGCTGTAGATGTTCTTGTTGCAGTGTAGCCATTATTTGTAGTTCTTGCTTCAGCTGTATTTACCATATTTCCGGTTGCATTTTTTATAGTTGAAGCACCTTGTTCTACTGCAGTACCAGCATCTTTAACAACATTTTCAACAACGTTTGCAGCACCTTGTGTAACGTTTTTTACAGCCTGACCAGCTGTATTTAAATCACCATTTGTTGCAAGTACTTTTGAAAAAGAAAACAAGAGGGTTAAGGCGAAAAATGTACTAAAAGTTAAAAATACTTTTTTCATGTGAACCTCCTAAAAAAATATCATTATTATTATTAGACATAAAAATATAAAATATACAATAAAAAAATGGAAGAAAAAAATAAACCTTAATTTAATAAGGCTTATTTTGTAAATATATAAATTTTATTTTTTTAATTTAATTAATATGGCCATTCCTAATAATATTAAAACAACTCCAACTGCTATTAGTATAATATTTAAAACATTAGCAAAACCTAAATCTGATTCAGGAAGTGGAGATAAGTTGCTAACAGTTCCAACTGCAGTGTTCGATAAAGTTGAATTTGTAGTAGTATTTTCTGTAACTGAATTTTCTGCACTAGTATTTTGAGAGTTAGTTTCTAAATTCATATCAACTGAAGAAACAGCAAAAGCAGTATTATATACTCCTATAAAAATTAAAAAAGTAAGTATAACAGTATTTAGTAAATTTTTCAAATTATGATTCATTAAAATCAATCCTCTCTTGTTAAAAAATATATAAAATTAATTGCTTTATTAAAAACATTACGATATAATAATACACAAAATAACATAAAAAGTCTAGTGCTTTTTTTAAAAATATTATAGATGGAGGAAAAATTATGAACAAAAAGATTATAATATCAGTTTTAGTAGTAATATTAATTATTTTAGCAATTTCAGTATATTTTATTACAAAAAAGGGTGGAAACTCAAATGAGAAACAAAATGTTCAAGAAGGTGCTCAAACAGAGCAAAAAGAAGAAAATAAGGAGGAAAAAAGTATGTATTCAAGTGGAAAACATCATGCTCAAATAGTAATAAAAAATTATGGAACAGTTTCGTTAGAATTGGATGCAGATATGGCGCCAATTACAGTGGAAAATTTTGCAAATTTAGTAAATGATGGATTTTATGATGGATTAACTTTTCATAGAATAATATCTGGATTCATGATTCAAGGTGGAGATCCTGAAGGAAATGGTTTAGGAGGAAGCGATAAAGAAATCAAAGGAGAATTTTTAGCTAATGGAGTAAAAAACACAATTTCTCATACTAGAGGAGTAATTTCTATGGCTAGAGCTCAAAGCTATAATAGTGCTAGTTCACAATTCTTTATAATGCATGAAGATGCACCATATTTAGATGGCTCTTATGCTGCATTTGGTCATGTAACAGAAGGAATTGAAATAGTAGATAAAATATGTGAAGATACAAAAGTAGAAGATTCAAATGGAACTGTATTAAAAGAAAATCAACCAGTAATTGAAAAAATTATAATGATTGATTAATTTATAAAAGGTGAATTATAATGTTCAAATTAGTATCAGATTATAAGCCCACTGGTGACCAGCCACAGGCAATAGAATATTTATCAAAGGGAATAGAAGAAGGCAAAAAATTCCAAACACTTCTAGGAGTAACCGGTTCTGGAAAAACTTTTACGATGGCCAATATAATACAAAAGGTACAACGTCCAACTTTGGTATTAGCACATAATAAAACATTAGCAGGTCAATTGTATTCAGAGTTTAAAGAATTTTTTCCAGAAAACAATGTGGAATACTTTGTTTCATATTATGATTATTATCAACCAGAAGCATATATACCATCATCAGATACGTATATAGAAAAAGATGCTTCTATAAATGATGAAATAGACAAGCTTCGTCACTCTGCAACATTATCTTTATTTGAAACAAGAGATGTTATAATTGTGGCGTCAGTTTCATGCATATATGGTTTGGGAGATCCAGTAGACTACCAAGAAATGATGCTATCATTGCGACCAAGAATGCAGAAATCAAGAGAAGATATAATGAAAAAACTAATAAGCATGCAATATACAAGGAATGAGATAGACTTTAAAAGAGGAACTTTTAGAGCAAAAGGTGATGTGCTTGAGATATATCCATCTTCAGAAAGTGAATCTGCAGTAAGAATAGAATTTTGGGGCGATGAAGTAGAAAAGATAAATGAAATAAATCCTTTAACAGGAAAGATAATAGGATTAAGAAAACATATATTAATTCCACCAGCTTCACAATATGTAACTAGCAAAGAGAAAATAGCTAAAGCGATTACAACAATAGAAGAAGAAATGAAGCAACAAGTAGAATACTTTAAATCACAAGGAAAACTTATTGAGGCACAAAGAATAGAAGAAAGAACAAATTTTGATATGGAAATGTTAAGGGAGACAGGCTTCTGTCAAGGAATAGAAAACTATTCTAGGCACATAAGCGGCAGACCAGCAGGGTCTCCGCCATATACATTATTTGATTATTTTCCAAAAGATTTCTTGTTATTAATAGACGAGTCACATGCTACAATTCCACAAGTGCGAGCTATGTACAATGGGGATAGAGCACGTAAAGAATCTTTAGTGAAATACGGATTTAGATTACCATCAGCGTTTGATAATAGACCATTGAAATTTGAGGAATTTGAGGAAAGAATAAATCAGGTTGTATTTGTAAGTGCGACTCCAGCTGATTATGAAAAAAAACATAGTAAAGGGAATGTGGTTGAGCAAATTATACGTCCCACAGGATTATTGGATCCGAAGATTGAGGTTAAACCTGTTGAAAACCAAATTGATGATTTAATAGAACAAATTAGGCAAAGAGTGGAGAAAAAAGAAAGAGTTCTTGTAACAACATTAACTAAAAAAATGGCAGAGGATTTGACAGCGTATTTATCTGGAATAGATATAAAGGTAAGATATATGCATTCAGACATTAAAGCATTAGAAAGAATGGAAATAATAAGAGATTTGCGTTTAGGAGAGTTTGATGTTTTAGTAGGAATTAACCTTTTAAGAGAAGGTTTGGATATACCAGAGGTTTCATTAGTAGCAATCTTAGATGCAGATAAAGAAGGATTTTTACGTTCAGAACGTTCGTTAATTCAAACTATAGGTCGTGCAGCTAGAAACACAGATGGAAAAGTAATTATGTATGCTGATGAGCTAACAGATAGTATGGAAAAAGCAATATCAGAAACAAATAGAAGACGTGAAATCCAAATGCAATATAATAAGCAGCATGGCATAACACCAAAAACAATACAGAAATCTGTAAGAGACACAATAAAAGCCAGCATAGTTGCAGAAGCTTCTGAAAAATATGAGTTGAATAAAGATTCAAGCATTGAAGATATAATTGCAAAATTAACAGATGAAATGGTTGAACATGCTCAGAAGATGGAATTTGAGGAAGCAGCAAGATTAAGAGATAAGATAAAAGAGTTAGAAAAGGAGATATAAAATGGAGTGGAATAAAGAATTTTTACAAAAACCAATGTGGGACAATGAGATATCTAATAGAGAGCAAAAGGAAAAGATTGCAAAAGAGATAGCTAAAATAGCCAATGATGGTGATGTGATTGGATTTGGATCTGGTTCTACATCTTATTTGGCAGCTATAGAAATAGAAAATAGAATTCAAAATGAAGGAATAAAAATAACTGCGATTCCTACATCATATGAAATAAAAATGCTATGCACATATTTAAATATACCAACTGCAACTTTAGAAGAAAAAAGACCAGATTGGTGCTTTGATGGAGCTGATGAAGTTGACAGCAATAATTGGCTTATAAAAGGAAGAGGAGCTGCCATGTTTAATGAAAAGTTAAATATAGCAGCATCTACAAAAAACTATATATTAGTTGATGATAGCAAGATTGTTAATAGATTAGGAGAAAAGTTTCCTATACCAGTTGAGTGCAATCCAAAAGCGATTAATTTAGTAAAAGAAGAATTATTTAAATTAGGAGCGAACGAGATAGAGCTTAGAAAAGCAGTAAAGAAAGATGGACCAGTTATTACAGAAAATGGAAATTTGATATTAGATGTAAGATTTAATGAAATAAAAGAAGACTTAGAAAGAAATATAAAAAATATTACAGGTGTAATAGAATCAGGATTATTTATAGGATATAATGTTCAAATTGTAAAATAGAGGAATAAAATATGAAGAAAATACTTTTTTCGGCTGTAACACTTGATGTTGGTGGAATTGAGACAGCATTAGTAACTTTATTAAATTGTTTAGTGAATAAGTATGAAATTACTCTTGTATTAGAGAAAAAGCAGGGGATTTTTCTTGATGAATTAGATTCAAGAATTAAAATAATAGAATATTCACCAAGCAATAATAAAATTGTTTTGATTAGAAAGTTCATTAATTTACTAAAACAATTGAAATTTAAAAATAAATATAAAAATAAATTTGATTTTGCATGTAGCTATGCAACATATTCAAATCCAGCGTCATTTGTTGCAAGGACTGCTTCGGAGAATAGTGTGTTATGGTGCCATATGGATTATTTATCACAATATGGTGGAGATAAGAAAAAAGTAAAACAATTTTTTGAGGAAAAACATTATAAGGAGTTTTCAAAATTAGTTTTTGTATCTGAAAAAAGTAAACAAACATTTTTGGAAGTCTTTCCAGAGATGGAAGATAAAGTAGAGTTTATAAATAATTTAATAGATTATAAAGAGATAGAAAGAAAAGCAGAAGAGAGCATACCAGAAGAGAATTTGTTTGAAAAGAAAAATGATGAAACAATCTTTTTAAATTATGGAAGACAGGAAGAATCACAAAAAAGATTATATAGAATAATAGAAGCTGCTGAGAAACTAAAAGAATTAGGAACAGAATTTAAGATAATATTCATAGGTGATGGGGCAGACAGTAATAATTATAAAAGACGAGTTCAAGAATTGGACTTGGAAGAAGAAATAATATTTTTGGGAAGAAAAAAGAATCCATTTCCATATGTTAAAAAATCTGATTGTGTGTTATTAACATCTGAATATGAGGGATCACCAGTTGTATTTACAGAAACTATGATATTAAATAAATCTATAATTACAACAGATGTAGCTGGTAGTGAACAAATAGAAGGAAAGTTTGGTTATGTAGTGGGAAAAGACGTAGATGCAATTGCAAATGCAATGCAATTATTTATTGAAAAAGGATTCAAAATTGAAAGAAAATTTGATGTAGAAAAGTATAATTGCGAAGCATTAGAAAAGATAAAAGATTTGATAGATTTGAAAGGCTAAATTATGGTGAAAATTAGTGTTATAGTTCCAATATATAATGTAGAGAAGCAATTATCAAGATGTTTGGAATCTATATTAAAACAAGAAGAGAATGACCTAGAAATTATATTAGTTAATGATGGAAGTCCAGATAATTCGGGTGAAATTGCAAAAGAATATGCAACTAGATACCCTGATAAAATATTATATTTTGAAAAAGAAAATGGTGGACTATCTGATGCTAGAAATTTTGGAATTAAACATTCAAGTGGAAAATATCTAGCATTTGTTGATTCAGATGATTATATAACAGAAAATTTATTTAAAGATTTAGAACCATATATGGAAGCAGATTATGATATGGTGAAATTTAAAATTTCTGTTATAAATGAAGATGGAAGTGTTATAAATAAGAATTATAGTCCGATTTTTGAAAATAAATCAGGAGAAGAAGCTTTTGATATTCTTTATAAATCAGATGTGATGACTGAAGTTGCATGGGGATATATATATAAACGAGAATTTTTTGTGAATAATAATTTTGAATTTGCGAAAGGACTTTATCACGAGGATTTTGGCTTGATTCCGCTAGTATTGATAAAGGCTAGTAAAGTAGCTTCAACAGATGTGTTTGGATACAATTATGTTCAAACTAAAACTAGCATAACTAGAGGTAATGAAGAATTAAGATATAGAAGAGCAGAAGATTTGCTGAAACATTACGACTACATGCTAGAAAAAATAAAAAAATATAATGTCTCAAAAATAACAAAACAGAACATTAAAATTTATTATACGAATTGTATAATACTTGAGTTAAATAATCTAAATGACGAAGAACAGAGAAGATATATAAAGCAAATACGAAAAAGAAAAATGGTAAATAACATAAAAGCTAGAAGTTTAAAGCAATTTATAAAAAAATTAATCTTAACGTGTAATATAAAATTATATTTAAAATTAAGATAGAAAAAGGAGAAACTCATGCCCAAGGTAAGTGTTGTGGTTCCAATATACAATGTGGAAAAATATATAAAAAAATGCCTGAATTCACTTGTGAATCAAACGCTGCAAGAAATACAAATAATATTTGTAAATGATGGATCTACAGATGAATCTGGTAATATTGCAAAAGAATATGCAAGCAAGTACCCTAATAAAATAATTTATTTAGAAAAAGAAAATGGTGGATTATCCGATGCCAGAAATTTTGGAATGAGATATGCAGAGGGAGAATATATTGCTTTTTTAGATTCAGATGATTATGTTGAAAATACTATGTATGAAGAGATGTATAATAAAGCACTCCAAGAGAATAGCGATTATGTGGAATGTGATTTTTTGTGGGAGTATCCTGGCAAAACAAAAAAAGATAAAAGAATTTCATATAATAATAAAAAAGAAATGCTTACAAATGTTAGGGTTGTAACATGGAATAAATTAATAAAAAGAGAAATATTAGAAAAAAATAATATCTCTTTTCCAAAAGGACTAAGATATGAGGATATTGAGTTTACTTATAAACTTATTCCATATTTAAATAAAACATCATATGTAAACAAAGAATTTGTACATTATGTTCAAAGAAATAATTCTATAGCAAATGTTCAAAATGAAAGAACTGCTGAAGTATTTACGATTTTTGATAATATTATAAAATACTATCAGGAAAAAAACTTTTATGAAGAATATAAGGAAGAATTAGAATATAGCTATTCTAGAATTTTATTATGCAGTTCATTAAAAAGAATATGCAAAATAAAAGATAGCAAAACTAGAAAAAAATTAATAAAAGAAACCTTTGAAAAACTATATCAACAATTTCCACTTTGGAAGGAAAATAAAATACTTAATAATAGAAGTGTAAAAAATATGTATATGAAATCTATTAATAAGTTTACTTACCCAATATATATAAAAGTGTTTCAACTTTTGTAAAGAAATGGAGAAAATATGGAATCAAATAATAGACTAAAAAAAGTAATTACTGTAAAAAATTTATTATGTCTTTTTATGATAATTTGTCCAATATTAGATGCATCAAGTTTTATATTTAGAAATTATTTTAATACAAGTTTATCAATTTCAACAATTTTAAGACCAATCATACCAATTATAGTTATAATATATTTGTTTTTTAAAGATAAAATAAAAATACCATTAATAATTTCAGGTATGCTATATGGAATATATGCAGTTATACACTTGTACATATTTAAAGGGCTTATCACAGAATCCTCATATGGCGGAATTACTAGAGAATTACAATATTTAGTAAATTATACATTTATGATAATAAATCTGTTTAATTATTTATATGTGTTTGTATTCAGAGAAAAAGATGAAATAAACAGAAAAAACAATATAGAAAAATTAAGAATGTCTATGTTGATTTCTTTTACAATATACATAGTATTAGTGTTTATTGCTATTTTGAGTGGAACTTCATCACATACATATTTAGAAGATAAGATGGGATATAAAGGATGGTTTGAATCGGGCAATAGTGTGGGTGCTATAATGCTACTAATGTTTTTTAATATATTACCATTAATTGGTAAAAACAATAATAAAGTAATAAGAATATGGGCTTTAATAGACCTTATATTATCAGGAATATATTTAACAACATTATTAGGCACTAGAGTTGGATTATTTGGATTTTTGCTTGTAATATTTATATATGCTGTTGTTTCTATTTTAATAAATACATATCACAATAAGAAAATTAGCAAGAAAATTGTTACAATTGCAGCTGGAATATTTTTGATTATGTCTATTGTAGTTGCATTATTTGGAAGTGTAACTCTTACAAGAAGAAAACTTTTAAATGAAAGAGAAGATTTGATATATGATGATCAAATAGGCGAAAGTGCACATGTTACAGGTGATATATTAAATATAGTAAAAGAGATAAACAACAATGAAATAGATGAAGATTACATGTCTAAGGAAACTCAACGAGCATTAATAGATTTATATAATTACAATAATGAACACAAAATCCCATATACTAATATGAGAACTTTACAATTTGTTTACCATACAGAACTAGTAAAGGAGCAAAAAGATATCGGATTAATATTGTTTGGAAATGGATATATGTCGCATTTTTATGAATTAATTTTTGAAATGGAAGTGCCAGCGTTTTTATGTAATTTTGGTATTTATGGCTTTATATTGTATTTTGTTCCATTTTTTATAATTACTGTTTATGGAGTTTATATAGGAATAAAATATATAAAAAGGATAAATATAAAATTTGCAATGAGCATATTATCACTATGCTTTGCAATAGTGGTATCATTTTTATCAGGTTATACATTCTTTAACTCGTCAGCTGCAACAACAATAACCATAATAGCAACAATAGTGATATTAGAGAGCATAAAAGTGAAAGGTGAAAATTAATGAAAAAGATAATATTTGGAATAACTAGTTTAACATTAGGTGGAGCGGAGAGAGTTTTAATAGACTTAGCAAACAAGCTAGTAGAAAAATTTGATATTACAATATTTATTTTATATTCTAATGGTGAGTTAGAAAAAGAGCTAGATGAAAGAATACATCTAAAATCTTTATATAATAAGAGATATAAAGATTTAAATAAAAAAGAGAAGATATTAATTCCGTTATCAGTTTTATTTAATAAAAGAAAAATATATAAAAATTATATAGATGATGATAATTATATTGCGCAAATTGCGTTCCTAGAAGGAGCGATAACAAGAATATTTAGTGTAAGATCAAAACACAGCACAAAGAAAATTGCTTGGATACATAATGATATATCAAAAGTATTTGGAAAGAGTATAAAGTCTAAAATAAAGAGAATTATAGATAGGAATGCTTATGAAAAATATGATGTATTAGCTTTTGTTAGTGTGGATAATTTGGACAAGTTTAATAAAGTTTATGATGATATGCTTTTACCACATGAAAAGGTAATTAAAAATTATATTAATTCAGAGAGAATAATAGCCTTATCCCAAAAAGAGAACGAAAAATTATTTAATAATGATGAAGTTAATATAGTTCAAGTATCAAGATTGGTTGAGCAAAAAGGGATAGAAAGACTTATAGACGTGCATACAAAATTAATAAAGGCAGGTTATAACCATCATATATACATTATTGGTGATGGACCACTAAAAGTAAGGCTAGAAGAGAAAATAAAAGAAAACAATGTTGGTAGTACATTTACATTGATGGGTGCAAAAGAAAATCCATATCCTTATATAAAAGATGCTGATGCTTTTGGCTTATTTTCATTTTTTGAGGGATATCCAATGGTGGTAGAAGAAGCTAAAATATTAAAAAAGTTTGTGGTAGTAACAAATACATCTGCTAGAGAAGTGTTATTCGACTATGCAAAAAATAGCTTAATTGTAAATAATGACGAAGAAGGAATTGAGCAAGGAATAAAATATATAATTGAGAACAAGAAAAAAATATTGGAAAAAAATAATGATTTTGTATATGCAAACAACAAAATTATTGATAAAATAGTGAAAGTAATTGAAGAGGAGACTGTTTAAAAATGAAAATATCAATACTAACATCAACTTATAATAGAGCACATCTTTTAGATAAGCTATATACTAGCATTTTGATAAATAAAAATGAATCAAATTGCGATATAGAATGGTTAATTATGGATGATGGCTCTAGTGATAATACTAAGATGATAGTTGAGAATTATATAAAAGAAAGAATAATTGATATTAAGTATTTTTATCAAGAAAATAAAGGCAAAATGGCTGCAATAAATGAGTTGGTAAAAAAATCTACAGGAGATTTAATTTTAGAATGTGATTCTGATGATTTCTTTACAACAAGAGCTTTTAAGATAATAGAGGAATCCTTAGAAAAATGCAAAGATATGGGAAATACATATGCTATGGTGTTCTTAAAATATGATCAAAACGGTAAAAATATGGGGAATAATTTTCCAGAGGATAATTATGAAAGCACGATGTTTAATTTGTATTTTAAGGAAGGAATTACAGGAGAAAAAGCGCTAGTTTTTAATGGTGTAATAAGAAGAAAATATAGTTACAAATTAGAAAATGGTGAAAAATTTGTAACAGAAGCAAGGTTGCACCACGAGATGGATTTGGAGTATAATATTAAATGCTTTAATGAACCAATAATGATTTGTGAATACAAGGAAGATGGATATTCAAAAAATATAAATAAACTTTTTTTGAATAATCCATATGGCTATTATCAATATTTTAAAGAAATATTTAATCAGGATATGAAAAATGTTACATTTAAAAAAAGATTGTATGTATATAAGCATTATATTCTTTTCTCAGTATTAACTGGACAGAAGCATCCAATAAAGAATGTAAAGGGTATCTTAAATAAAATAATGGTAATGGTGTTATACCTTCCAGGGAAGATAATGACAAATATAAAGTTGAAAAAATGAATTGATATTTAAAGTATTATATAATATAATTGTGAAAAAAAGAAAGGATCATAATGATGCAAAAGAGCAGTGAAGATAGAATCATAGTAGAGCATGTATATAAAACATTTAACATATATATGGACAAGGCAAATAGTTTAAAAGAAAAGATGCTATTTTGGAAAAGAAATAGAAAAGAAAAAAGAGAAGTATTAAAAGATATTAATATAACTATAAAAAATGGAGAAGCGGTAGGATTAATTGGAGTAAATGGAAGCGGAAAATCTACATTATTAAAATTAATGACTAAGATAATATACCCAAATCAAGGAAAAATAGAAACATATGGAAAATTAACTTCACTTCTTGAATTGGGGGCAGGATTTCATCCTGATTTTTCTGGTAGGGAAAATATATATTTTAATGCTTCTATTTTTGGGCTTACTAGAAAGCAAATAGATGAGAGATTAAATGATATTATAGAATTTTCTGAGTTGGGAGCTTATATAGATAACCCAGTAAGAACTTATTCATCAGGAATGTATATGAGACTAGCATTTGCCGTTGCAATTAATGTGGATGCAGATATTTTATTAGTAGATGAAGTTTTAGCCGTTGGAGACCAACACTTCCAAGAAAAGTGTATTGCTAAAATGAAAGAATTGAAAGAGCAAGGAAAAACAATGGTATTTGTTACACATAGTTTAGGTACTGTAAAGGATTTTTGCAATAGAGCTATATGGTTAAACCAAGGTGTAATAAAAATGGATGGGGATCCAGATTCAGTAATAAAAGAATATTTGAAAGAAACAAGATAAAATATATAGAAATGGAAGGAAAATATAGATGAAATTAGCAAAAGATTTATACAATTATAGAGAGTTACTAAAAACAAACATAAAAAAAGATGTTGGAGGAAAGTATAAAAATTCAGTTTTAGGAGTTTTATGGTCTTTTATAAATCCACTTTTACAAATAGCTGTATACGCTTTGGTTTTTCAGGTTATATTAAAGAGTGATATACCAAATTATACGGTATACCTATGTTGTGGATTAATTCCATGGCAATACTTTTCGGCAGTAGTACTAAGAGGAGCTGCTACAATAATAGATAATGGAAATATTATTAAAAAAGTATACTTTCCACGAGAAATATTACCTATATCAGTTGTTACAAGTGAAGGTGTTAATTTTCTAATATCTACAATAATCATATTAGGATTTGTAATATTTGGAGGAATAGGATTATCTTTTAATATATTTTGGTACTTTATTATTTTGGCTATACAATATGTTATTTCTATAGGATTTGCTTTTATAGTGTCAAGCTTAACAGTTTATTTTAGAGATTTATTGCATTTACTAGGAATAATGATTCAATTATTATTCTATGCCACACCAATTGTATATTCAATTTCATCAGTACCAGCTAATTTACAATGGATAGTAAAAATTAACCCTATGTCTTATTTGATAGAAGCTTATAGAAATATATTTTATAATAAAACAATGCCTGATTTTAAAGGCTTAGCAATTGCATTAGGAATGGGAATTGTATTATGCATAGCGGGATATTTTATATTCAAAAAATTAGAAAGAAGATTTGCTGAAGAATTGTAGAAAAGTAAAAGAAAATAAAAGAGGGAAAAGATGGATAATAATCAGATTATGATAGAAACTCTTGAAAAGGAGAATAAACTTTTAAAAGAGAATATTAAAAAAGTTCAAGAGAAAAATAAAGAAAAAATAGAGGAGAGTGCTAGACTTGCTGAAGAAAATAAGGCAATAAGAGAACAATTGGATTCTATTTTGCATTCAAGAACTTATAAGTTTGCAGAGAAACTAAGAAAAATAATAAAAAAATAAGGAGAGGTTATGCAAAAAAAGAAGATAGCTCTTATAATAGATACAGAAAATTGGGCTTTTGATAATATTGCTCATCAAGTAAAGAAAAATTTGGATTGTTATGATATAGATATAATTCCGGGAAGAATTTTTGAAGGTAATATGGCAAAATTATTTATATTTTGCCAGAATTACGATTTAATACATTTCATATGGAGAGGATATATATCTTTGTTTGATCGAGAAGAAATGTATTCATATATAGAATCGCTTGGTATGACAACAGAAGAATTTAAAGAGAAATTTATATATAATAAAAAAATAAGTTTTTCTGTTTGTGACGAGTTATATTTAGAGGGCGAAGAAAAATGGAGAACAGATAAAATTTTAGAATACACTGATAAATATTTTGTAACTTCTAAAAGATTGTGTGATATTTATAGTAAATTAAATAAAAAACCAATGATGATAATCCATGATGGTGTTGATTTAAATAACTATAAGCCACAAAATTTAGAAAGATTTGAGAATGTAACTAATATTAATGTGGGATGGGTTGGAAATAGCAAGTTTAAAGGCTCTGACAATGATTGTGACATGAAAGGTGTAGAAGGAGTAATAAAGCCTGCTATAAAAGAATTACAAGATGAAGGTTATAAAATAGAATTAAAATTAGCAGATAGAAATATTAAAATGATAGAGCAAAAGGACATGCCTAATTTTTATAATTCTTTGGAACTATATGTCTGTGCCTCAAAGGCAGAGGGAAGCCCACTTACTGTACTAGAAGCAATGGCAATGGGAATACCAGTAATATCAACTAATGTAGGAATTGTAGAAGAAGCATTTGGAGATTGCCAAAAGAACTATATTTTACAAGAGAGAAGCAAAGAGTGCCTAAAAGAAAAAATAAAATATTTGATTTCAAACAATTCGGAATTTAAAAAACTATCACAAGAAAATTTAGAAAGCATAAAAAAATGGGATTGGAAAATAATCTCAGAGCAGTATAAAGAATTTTTTGATAAAGTATTAAATGTGTAAAGGAAGGAAAATGAAAGACGATAAATATTTTTGGGATTATCAATTACAACCAGGTATGAAATTGAATAATGATTACTATAAAAGTCAAGATGCTGAACCATTAGTAACAATTGTAACATCGTTTTATAATGCTCAAGAATTTATGTGGCAAACAATAAATTGTGTGTTTAATCAAACTTTTCCATATTGGGAATGGATAATCGTAGATGATGGAAGCACACAAGAAGAAGCATTAGATTACCTAAAACAAGTTGAAAAAATGGATAATAGAATCAAAGTTTATCATAAAGAAAATGAAGGCTTGGCTAAGGGGCGAGATTATGCTATAAAACATTCAAAGACAAAGTACATACTACCGTTAGATGCAGATGATTTGATTGAACCAACTTATATAGAAACATTGTATTGGACAATGGAAAGTAATAAAGAAGCATCATGGGCGTTTACTAACTCTGTAGGATTTGGAAAATATATTTATTTGGTTGACCATAAATTTGACAGTGAAAAAATGAAGACAGAGAACCAAATAACTGCTACAGCATTAATAAGAAAAGATAAGATACTGAACCTAAGTGGATATGGAGTGGCAAAGAGGTATGTAAATGAAGATTGGCACTTATGGCTTAGAATGCTTGCAGAAGGCGATTATCCTGTTCAAGTTACGTATTACGGATTTTGGTATAGAAGAAGAATGCAAAGTTTACTTACAGAAGTAAATGATACCAAGAAAAAAGAAAATGAATTGAGGCTGAGGGATCTTAAAATTGAAGCAGATAAGATAACTAAAAGAGTTGAGCCTGTGATATATTCTGAAGAAAAAACAGAGGATTTACTGCAGTACAATGAATTGAATTTTGATAAAACCTTTCCGAAGGAAAACAAAGAAACAATATTGTATATATTGCCACAAATTGGCTGTGATGCAAAATTATATAAACAAATAAAAGAAAAAAACAATAAATTTAACATAATAGTAATAACATTAGAAAAAACAGAATATTCGGAATATGTGTATAGGCAAAAGTATGAAAAATTTGCAACAGTATTTAATTTAACAACTTTTTTACCATCTAAATATTATTTGGGATTTATAGAATATATAATAAAAACAAGAAATATAAATGAAATTTATATGGCAAAAAACAAATATAGTCAAATAATACAAGGAAAATTTAAAATAACGGATAACATTACATATAGGAATAGCAAATTTGTATATATACTTAAAATATTAGAATATAAATTAAACCATACTATTATAGTAAGGGCTATTAGGAAAGCGATAAGACTATTAAAAAGCTAATATGAAAGGAACGATTGTGTAGATGAAAATTTGGTTTTTAACAGGTGAATTTGCACCAGATTTTGGAGGCGGAATTGGAACATATGTAGAAAATTGCGCTAAAATGTTTGCTAAAGCTGGAGATGATGTAACAGTAATAGTAAGAAGCATTAATGGAAATAAATCAGAGAAAGCAAAAGAAGGTTACAGAATTGAAAGATTTCAACAAGGAGAAGGAGAAAACTATCAATACTTAGGATATGATAATGCATTGGCTTATCAATACTATGAAGTGATAATGAAGATGATTGATAAATATGGAAAACCTGATATTATAGAAATGCAGGAATATAATGCGTATGGACAATATATTATACAAAATAAATTGATGTTGAATGAAAAACTGAAAGATATTCCATTAGTTGTACATCTTCATACTCCAAGCTTTGAAACTTTAAAAATTAATCAATTTAATACGTATGAATTACCATTTTATTGGATTGGAGAGATGGAAAAATTTTGTATTAAAGGTGCAGATGCATTAGTATGTCCAAGCCAGTTTTTAGCAGATAAATTACAATATTTAGTAGATGAAAAAATTAAAGTAATAAATTTACCTTTTGACATAGATAAAGAAGAGCTAGAAAAATATGAAAAAGAGGATATCAAAAAACCTGAAAAGAAAACTATATTATATTTTGGAAGAACAGAGTATAGAAAAGGCGTTGTGCAAATGCTAAAAGGCGCTGAAAAATTATGGAAAAAAGGCTTAGACTTTAAGGTTAAAATTATTGGTGGAGATACAATACTAGAATCGAAAGGCACATATGTTGGAGAGGATCTAAAAAAGAAATATGCTAAGTATATAGAAAGTGGCAATTTAGAAATGATGAACCCAATACCACATTTAGATTTGATTCCTCATATCTTATCAGCTACAGCAGTAACGATTCCATCACTGTATGAAAACTTTCCTAATACATGTATATACTCAATGTGGCTAGGAAAGCCTGTACTAGTTTCAAGAAGCGGTGGACAGGCAGAAATGGTAAAGGATTCCGGAAAGAATGGATTGATTTTTGACTGGGAGAAAGATGGCGATTTTGAAGAAAAACTAGAACAATTATTAAATATGTCTGATGAAGACTTAAAACAAATGGGAGACAATGCAAAATCAAGAATTCATGACTTGTGCAATATGGAAGATAACTTAAAGATGAGAAGAGAATTCTTTAAAGATGTAATAAAAAATAAAAATAAACCTAAAGAGAAATTTCCATTTGTTGAAGAAATGCCTAAAGATGAATATATAAAGCAATATGATGAAGAGAAGGATTTATTGTCAGTGGTAATTCCATATTACAATTTAGGAAAAACTTTACCAGAAACAATAGAAAGTATTAAAGCCACTACTTATAAGAATTATGAAATAATAATAGTAAATGATGGAAGCACTGATGAAGAAAGTGTAAAGGTGTTAGAACAATATAAAGATGATGAAAAGGTAAGAGTAGTAAACATAGAGAACAAAGGATTAGCTAATGCAAGAAATGTAGGAGCAAAGGAAGCAAGAGGAGAGTTTGTAGCATTCCTAGATGCAGATGATAAGATTGATCCAACATTTTATGACAAGGCAATAAAAATATTACATCAATATAGTAATGTTTCATATGTTTATAGCTGGGTTCAATATTTTGAAGGAAGCACAGCGGTATGGCCAACTTTTAATGTTCATATACCATATTTATTATGTGCAAATATGCTTGCAGCCTTTGTAGTAATAAGAAAAAATGATTTCTTGAATTTTGGCCAAAATAGAATAAAAATGGAATATGGAATGGAAGATTATGATGGCTGGGTAAGCTTAGCAGAACACGGATGTTTAGGAGTGTCTATTCCAGAAAAACTTAATTTATATAGAATAAGAAAAGATTCAATGTCAAGGCAATTTAATAAAAAAATGAGAGTGTACTTATACCAGATATCTAGAGAAGGACATGAAAAATTATTTGAAAAATATTCTAAAGACATATATATGCTATTACTTACAAATGGACAACCTTATTATTGGAATAATCCTACTATGCCTGTATATATTCCTACAACTGGGGAAGTTCAACAACCAGATGAAAGAATATTAAAAATAGAAAGAATGCTTAATTCTTTACCAGGTAGAGCAGCGAGAAAAGTTTATAGAGGATTAAGAAAAATAAAGCATGGAGTACAGAATATTTTTAAATAAGAATATGGAAAGGAAAGAACAATGGAAAAAGATATAAAAGAAAAAATTATTAATATTTTTAAGCAACCGTTAATATATGTTTTATTGTTTTGCATATTTGTTCAAGTAAAAATTTATAATACAGTTCCAAATTATGTTATGACTTCTGATAGCTATACATATGCAGAGAAATATAATACAAGTATTTTACGAGGTCAAGTTAATGAATTAAGAACGCCTGTGTATCCATATTTTATTAAAGCGATTGGAAAGATTTCAGGACAAGAAAATTTATACAATAGTGTGGCAATGGCACAAAAAATACTATTTATAATTACTCTAATATTATTTTATTTTTGCTTGAAAAAAATAACTAAAAGTAATATAATCACATCGGTATTAACAATAGTATTTGGAATTTGTCCATTTATAGTATTGTGGAATATAATGATTTTAACAGAAGCAATTTCAATATTTGAAAGCATATTGCTAAGTTTTGTAACAATATTATACTTGGAAAAACCTAAAAAAAGTACTGCAATAATATTGGGCATTATAGTATTAGGTATGATTTTAACAAGACCGTCATTTATTTATTTATTACCAATATATTTCTTATTCTGGATATTAAGATTAATATTTAATAAAAAAGAAAAAGAGGTAATTGCAGGTATTATAAGCTGTGCTGTTTGTTCAGTTATATTACTGGGATATTGTGGATTGATGAAGATGCAATATGGGGAGTTTTCAATAACTGCAGTTTCATATATAAATAATACAATCACTGCAATAAACAGTAATTCATACAAACAATCAGGCAATGAAGAAATGATAAAGGTTGTAGATGAAATAAAGGGCGATAGAAGCGATGGTGAAATCTGTTGGACTGCATTAGATAAATTAAAAGAGCAGTATTCTGTTGAAGAAATAAAGAATTTTGCTAATACATCGCTAAAGAATGATAAAAATTATTTGAAATTTATCATATCAAAAACAGTACAATTAGGATCATCAAATATAGGTACCGCATCATATATACCAAATGATGTGTTTATAAATGAAAAATATGCTAATCAAATATATACTGAAATTGGAAATATAATTTTACCAATTAACTTTGCTATGGTATATATGATAGTAGGAATAGCTATAATTTATATTTTATATGATTTAGCTAAAAACAAAAATATAAATTGGTATTTAGCATTTTTTACGGTACTAATTGCTGCTAATATATTTACATTAATAGTAGGTGCACCTTTTGAGTCTCAAAGGCTTTTTGCTTCATCAATTGTGCAAGTCTTATTATTAATAGGATATGTTGTGGCTAAAGGAATATACAATAAAAAATAAATTAAGAAAGGATAAAAAGATGGAAAAGAAAAACGTAGTTATTATTGGTGCTGGTCCTGCAGGATTAACAATGGCTCATGAACTATTAAAAGAAAAAGGAAATGAGCAATATAATGTAACAGTGCTAGAAGAAACACAAGAAATTGGAGGAATTTCTAAAACAGTAAAATATAATGGAAATCGTATGGATATAGGAGGACATAGATTCTTCTCGAAAGATGAAAGAGTAATGAATTTCTGGCATGATTTAATGCCAGTACAAGGCAAAAATTCATTTGATGATGAAAAGCTAGGAAGAGTAAAACCTCTTGAAGAAGGTGGACCAGACCCTGAAAAAGAAGACGATGTAATGCTTATAAGACAAAGGGTTTCTAGAATTTATTATTTAAAGAAATTCTTTGATTATCCAATTAGTATGAAGATGCAAACTTTTAAGAATATGGGCTTTGGCCGTACAATGAAAGCTGGTTTTAGCTATTTAAAATCATTGATATTTAAAAGAGAAGAAAAATCATTAGAAGATTTTTACATCAACAGATTTGGTAAAGTACTTTATAGCATGTTCTTTGAAAAATATACTGAAAAGCTTTGGGGAAGACATCCAAGTGAAATATCTGCTGACTGGGGTGCTCAACGTGTAAAAGGAATATCTATTAAAGCAGTAATAAAAGATATGTTCCATAAAGCATTTGGCAAGAAAAATAGCGAAAATACAGAAACTTCTTTGATAGAACAATTTTGGTATCCAAAATATGGACCAGGGCATTTATGGGAGACTTTAGCTAATAAGGTTTCAAATGAAGGCGCATCAATATTAAAAGGATATACTGTTAAAAAATTGAACTTTAAAGATGGAAAAATAGTTTCTGCCGAATGTGAAACACCTGAAGGAATTAAAACAATAGAAGGAGATATATTTGTTTCTTCTATGCCAATGAATGATTTAGTAGCAGGATTTACAGGAATAGATGTACCAACAGAAATAAAAGATATAGCTAAAGGATTGCCTTTCAGAGACTTTATAACAGTTGGATTATTAGTAGACAAGCTAAACCTAGAAAACAAAACAGATATTAAAACTTTAGGAAATATAGTCCCAGATTGCTGGATTTATGTTCAAGAACCAGAAGTTAAAATGTGTAGAATTCAAATATTCAATAACTGGTCCCCATACTTGGTAAAAGATGCAGAAAACAAAGTATGGATTGGATTGGAATATACATGCAGTGAAGGCGATGAATACTGGAATATGTCTGATGAAGAATTTATTAACTTTGCAATAGATGAATTAGTTTCAATGAATATAATTAGCAAAGATCAAGTTGAAGATTCTCATCGTGAAAGAATTAAGAAAGCATATCCTGCATATTTCGACACATACAAAGATATCGATAAATTAATAGACTACGTAAATAATATAGATAATTTATACTGCGTAGGAAGAAATGGACAACACAGATATAACAACATGGATCACTCTATGGTAACAGCTATAGAAGCAGCTAAGAATATACGTAATGGAATAGCAGATAAGTCAAATATTTGGAATGTAAATACAGATAAAGAATATCATGAAGTAAAAAAAACAGAACAAAATTAATTGAAAAAAATCTACCTAGAAAATAATTTTTAGGTAGATATTTTTTGCAAAACTAGTAAAAAATAGCAAGAAAAAAATGACAAAATATGTTCCTTTTTTACAAGTTTCATGATACAATAAAGCGAGAATAAGACAAAAGGAGAGATACATATGAGAAGATATATAAAAGTAATAGCAATAATGTTAATATTACTATCTGTGGCAGGAGCTACTAGCAATGCAAATTACAAAACAAGAGATATAAGTTTGGAAAAAGTAGTGGCAGAAAATAAGATAATAGAAGATGGAACATATGTGATAAAATCTGCGGTAAATAACGATTATGTATTGGATGTAGTGGGAGCTTCGAAAGTAAGTGGGGGCAATGTTCAACTATATAAAAATGCTTCAGTAGACCAACAACGTTTTATAGTAAAATACTTAGATAATGGGTATTATACTATTACCGCTAAGCATTCAAGCAAAGTCTTAGATGTAGCAAATGGAGGAAAAACAGCAGGCACAAATGTATGGCAATGCACACCAAATAATTCAGATGCACAAAAATGGGTAATAAAGGATGCAGGAAATGGATATTATTATTTAATATCAAAATGTAATGGACTATATCTAGATGCAGCGAATGGAGTAGCAGCAAATGGTACAAATATACAAGTTTGCTATGGAAATAATTCAAATGCACAGAAATTTAAATTTGAAAAAGTACAAAGCAATAATGATTCTACAAGTAATACTCCAACAGGAACAAAAACAATAGAAGATGGAACATATGTAATAAAATCAGGAATAAATAATGGATATGTATTGGATGTATTAAATGGTTCAAATGTAAGTGGAGCCAATGTTCAATTATATAAAAATGCTTCTAAAAATCAACAACGTTTTGTAGTGAAATATTTAGGTAATGGGTATTATACTATTACAGCTAAGCATTCAAACAAGGTATTGGATGTGGCAAATGGAGGAAAAACGGCAGGTACGAATGTATGGCAATGTACACCAAATAATTCAGATGCACAAAAATGGATAATAAAGGATGCAGGAAATGGATATTATTATTTAATATCAAAATGTAATGGATTATATCTTGATGTAGCGAACGGAGTAGCAGCAAATGGTACAAATGTACAAGTTTGCTATGGAAATAATTCAAATGCACAGAAATTTAAATTTGAAAAATATTCAGAGCTAGCAGGAACAAAAACAATAGAAGATGGTACCTATCAGATAGAGTCTGGAATTAATAGTGGATATGTACTAGATGTAGCAGATGGTTCTAATATAAGTGGAGCTAATGTTCAATTATATTCAAAAAAGTCTGTTACAAGGCAACGTTTTACAGTTAAATATTTAGGCAATGGATATTACACAATAACAGCTGCCCATTCTTCTAAAGTTTTAGATGTAGCAAATGGGGGAAAAACGGCAGGTACGAATGTATGGCAATGCACACCAAATAATTCAGATGCACAAAAATGGATAATAAAAAATGCAGGTAATGGATATTATTATTTAATATCAAAATGTAATGGATTATATCTTGATGCAGCAAATGGAATAGCAGCAAATGGTACAAATATACAGGTTTGCTACGGAAATAACTCAAATGCACAAAAATTTAAATTTGTGAAACCAATAAATGTACTTGAAAGTCTGGACGAAAACAAATATCCTGGATACAAAGAAAAAATATCTGCACTTATGAATGCACATCCAAATTGGAATTTTGAATTTTTATATACAGGAATAAAATTCAGTGATGCAGTAGCTGGAGAATATCAAGTAAGAAAAAGAAATCTTGTTCCAACAGATTATGGTGGAGAATGGATTTCTGGAACAACATTATATGATACAGGATGGTATGGAGCATCTGAAAAGGCTATAGCATACTACATGGATCCACGTAATTTCTTAAATGATACAGATGTATTCCAATTCCAAGATGTTAATGAATACTTAGAAGGAGCTTGCACATTAGAAGGCTTAAAATCAAAGGTTGCTAATTCATTTTTAGCAGATTATGCAACAGATATTAATACAGCTTGCCTAAACCAAAATGTAAATCCATATTACATAATAGCTAGATTATTCCAAGAAAATGGAACAAATCCTAAGAGTGGAACGCATAAAATGAATGCAGGAAATGGTAAGTATTACTATAATCCATTTAACATAGGAGCTACAGGTGATTCTTTAACAGAAGTTTATAACAATGCGCTAGCCACAGCTAAGAGAAATGGCTGGGATACAATGGTAAAAGCTCTTGAAGGTGGAATTAAGATATGCAAAGAAAACTGGTTAAATAATTATCAAAATACATTGTATCAAAATAGATTTGATATAGATTCAACAAATGGAACATCATTATATACTCACCAATATATGCAAAATCTAATGGGAGCATATAGTGAAGCAAGAATACTAAGAAGCTCATATGCTAATACAGGGAAATTGGGATCTAATTTTACATTCCAAATACCTTTATATGAGGGAATGGATAAGGAACTTTCACCTATTCCTAAAAATAATCAAGAAAGCTATGCAATGAATGTAAAAACAACAGGTACATCAATCCGTATAAGAGAAGATGCTTCAACTGATTCAAAGATATTGAGAGAATTACCAAATGCTGGAACAGTGCTATTATCAGTAAAAAGAGGAATTAATTCTAATTGGCAACAAATTATTACAACAGATGGATTAATTGGATATGTATCTGGAACATATCTAGAACAAATTGATGATGTAAAGACATGCAACTATAAAGCAAAAGTAAAGACTAACGATGGAGATGGATGCAATGTAAGAATTGGTCCAAGTACTAGATTAGATAAGGTAACAGCACTTTCAGATGGTGTTGAAGTAACGGTTATAGATGATTCTACTTATAAAAATATAGATGGATATGATTGGAGCAGAGTAGTACTTTCTAGTGGAACACAGGTATTTATACCAAGTAGATACTTAACAAAAATAAACTAACCATATTTTAAGAGAGGTAAAAATGAAAAAAATAAATATAAATAAAATGTTTATAATATCAATAATATGTGCAATGATATTACTTGTATTTTCAAGTAATATCATTGCAACAAGCATGGTGGAATTTGATGATGAGATGGCAGATGAGCAGGCTAATGAAGAATTAAAACAACAGGAAAAAGAAGACCAAGAAAATGCGGGAAAATCTAGTAACAACTTTTTATCAGAATTATCTGTAGAAGGTTATAAAATAAGCCCAACTTTTGATAAGCAAACAATAAATTATAGTATAGATGGAGAAATAACGGCAAAGAAAATTAATATACAAGCTAAAACAGATGATGATAGAGCGACAGTTACTGGAACAGGTGAAGTAGAGTTACAAACTGGTGAAAATAATTTTAGAATAAGTGTAAAAGCAGAAAATGGAACTGAAAGAGCATATTTTATTAAAGTTATAAAGAAAATAGATAATGAGGAATTAAAACTTTCATCTTTAAAAATTAAAGCTGTTGATAAAGACGGAGAAAAGCAAGATGTAGGTTTAAATATAGATTTTTCTTCAGATATTTTTGCATATAGTTGCGAAGTTTCTTACACTATTACAAAAATAGAAGTAGAAGCTGTAGCTAATAAAACAAATTCTAAGATAACAATTGAAGATAATCCTGAAGAGTTAAAGGAAGGTCCAAATACAATAAGAATAAAAGTAACAGATGATGATGGCAATGAAACTATTTACAAAGTGCAAGTAAATAAACAGTATAGTTTGATGGCAAATGGAGCAATTGATAAGGAACCATACAACAAAAATATAGTAATCGGGATTATAGCTGTAGTACTTTTGGTAATGGTTATATTATTATTTGCCAAGAAAAGTAGAAAGAGAAAACATTAAATTTAAAAGTGAGGAATAATGTATGTGGGGAGATATCGCTATTGCATTCTTATTAGCATTTATAACAGCATTTGTAATAACACCGTATACAATAAGATTAGCTAGAAAAGTAGGTGCTGTAGACGTACCTAGTGACAGAAGAGTAAATAAAAAACCAATGCCAAGGCTGGGGCGGACTAGCAGTTATATCAGGCTTTTTAGTATCCATGATATATTTAATTATATCTATGGCAATAGAAGGGAAAATTAATTTTCTAGGAGATAATTTATATATAAAATTGATAGGCGTATTGCTAGGAATGATTATTCTTGGAATCACATGTTATATAGATGATGTGAAAGGAATAAAACCATTAACCAAGTTAGCAGGACAAACCCTAGCTGCTATTGTTGTTGTTCAGAGTGGGGTTCTTATAGATAATTTTACAATACCTTTTAAAGAAAATAGTATTGTGTTAAATGAAGTATTTAGCTATATCATAACTATAGGATGGATAGTTGGAATTACAAATGCGATAAATTTAATAGATGGACTTGATGGATTATCTTCAGGGATTACATTAATTTCGTGTATATCTCTATTAATAATTTTTGCATTAAATGAATCTCCTCTAATAGCTATAGTATTAATCACAGCATTAGCTGGTTCGATAGTTGGATTCTTACCATACAATTTTAATCCAGCGAAAACATTTATTGGGGACGTTGGTTCGAACTTTATGGGCTTTGCACTTTCAATAATATCAATATTAGGAGTAGCTAAAACTTATACAGCTATAGTCTTAATAGCTCCTATCATAGTACTTGCCTTGCCAATATTTGATACTTTGTGGGCAATTATTAGAAGAATAGTAAAAACAAAGTCAATAAAAGGTGTATTCAAAGCAGATAAGGGACATTTACATCATAGACTAATGGCAAAAGGATTTTCACAAAAACAATCAGTGCTAATCCTCTATGGAATAACTGCAATATTAGGTATGACAGCTGTAATACTTTTAGATAGCGGAATTTGGAAAGCAATATCATTTGCTTTACTTGTAGTTGCAATTATAGCAATAGGATATAAAGATATAAAACAACTAGGATTGTTTAATGATGAGGAAAACAATCAGGGCAAAGGAGAATAATATGAAGAAAATTACAATATTAGTACCTGCATACAATGAGGAAGAATCTTTACCTTTCTTATATGAGCGAGTTTCTAAAATTATGAATAAAATGGAAAACTATGAATTTGAGCTTCTTTTTGTTAATGATGGAAGCAAAGATAATACATTAAAAGAAATAAAGGAATTAAGAAGTAAAGATAATAGAGTTAGTTATGTGGATTTTTCTAGAAATTTTGGAAAAGAAATAGGAATGATTGCAGGTTTAGACTATGCAACAGGCGATTGTGTAATAATAATGGATGCAGATTTACAAGATCCGCCAGAGTTAATTCCAGAAATGATAGCTCTATGGGAAGAAGGATACGATGATGTATATGCCCAAAGAAAGTCTAGGAAAGGTGAAACATGGCTAAAGAAATTTACATCTAAAATGTATTATAAAGTGTTGCAAAGCTTAACAAAAGTGCCAATCCAAAAAGATACAGGAGATTTTAGATTACTAGATAGAAGATGCGTGAATGCATTAAAAAAGATGAGGGAAACAAGCAGATGCTCAAAGAGCATGTTTAGCTGGATTGGGTACAATAAAAAAGCTATTTATTATGATAGAGACCCACGAATAGCAGGAAAAACAAAATGGAATTATAAAAAATTAATAGATTTAGCAATAGATGGAATAACAGCTTTTACAACATCTCCACTTAGAATTTCTACATATCTTAGTATACCAACTTTTTTAGCTTTAGTAGTATATTTTATATATGTGATAATTAAATGCATAAGATTAAATGTTGCTATTCAAGCGTTTCAGGCTATTATCTTATTAATATTATTCTTCTCTGGAGTACAAATAATATTGATAGGAATCATGGGAGAATATTTAGGCAGAATATTCAACGAATCTAAAAACAGACCATTATATTTGGTAAATGAGTATAATGATAAAAGAGAAAATAATGATTAGAAAGGGTTATTTATAATATATGAGAGAGCAAAATATTATTAATCCTGAAGTAGAAGATGGGCTAGAAGAAACGCTTGAAATAAGCTTAAGACCACAATTTTTGAGAGAATATATAGGACAGAATAAAGTTAAAGAAAATATGAAGGTGTATATAGAGGCTGCAAAGAAAAGAAGGGAGCCTCTAGATCATGTTTTATTATATGGACCACCGGGCTTAGGAAAAACAACTTTGGCTAATATAATTGCAAATGAAATGCATTCAAACATAAAAGTTACATCTGGTCCAGCAATAACAAAACCTGGAGATATGGCAGCATTACTTACAGGATTATCAGAAAATGATATTTTATTTATAGACGAAATACACAGAATAAATAGAAATATAGAAGAAATATTATATCCAGCATTGGAAGATTATAAGTTAGATATAATAATAGGCAAAGGTCCAACTGCAAATACAATTAGAATAAATCTTCCTAAATTTACAATAGTTGGAGCTACTACAAAAGCTGGTTCTCTTACTACACCGTTAAGAGATAGATTTGGAATAGTGGAAAGGTTAGAATTATATAGTCTGGAAGATTTAAAAACAATAATTAAAAGAACAGCAGGGATTTTGAATGTTGGAATAGACAAAGAATCAATAGAAGAAATTGCAAGGAGGTCAAGAGGAACTCCTAGAATTGCAAATAGACTTGTAAAGAGAATCAGAGATTATGCTATTGTTGTAGGAGATGGAAAAATAGATATATCTATTGCAAAATTAGGATTGGATAAGCTTGAAATAGATAGCCTTGGACTGGACAAAATAGATAGAAAAATACTAGATGTAATGATTAATAAATATGAAGGAAAACCAATCGGAATAGAAACATTAGCTACTACTGTAGGGGAAGATATTGATACTATTGAGGATGTTTATGAACCTTATTTGATTCAAATAGGTTTTATAGCGAGAACTCCAAGAGGTAGAGTACCATTACCAGATGCATATGAACATATTGGGGCAGAGCATCAAATTAGAATTTAGATAGAGTCAACAAAAGGGGAAAAGTATGAAAATTAATTGGAATAAGAAAATTGTTATAGGATTATTGATAATATTATTGTTTTCTATATTTTTAGAAGGTGTTGTTTTTAATATTAATTCATTTAGGCTTATGAGTGGAGAATATCCATATAAGAAAATAGAAATATCTGATGATATTCTAGAAGGTTTAGAAAGCTTAGGTGACAATAGGTATAAGACAACAATGAATAATCCATTGATTCTAATAAAAAACGTAAACATTCAAACAGGCACTATAAAGCTAGATATATCAAGAGAGCATAAAAATGATCAGATTGGAAAAAGAAAGACGGACGTAACTATATACTATTCGGATGCAACTTCCAAATATCTTAGAAAAACACCAACGAAAACTATTAATGAACAAATTGCTAAAAGCCAATTTGGAATATTGCATCTTTCAGGAAAAACTAATTCAATTATGATACGAATAAAAGCAGAAAAAGATGAAATTATAAACTTAAAAGACATAGAATTTAATGTTAGTGTGCCTTACAGATTCAGTTTCGCAAGATTTTTAATAGTATTTTTAGTAATAGCAGCAATATATTTATTCTTTAATTTAAAAGTATTCAATGAAAAATATGATGCAAAAAACAAAAATCATTCAATGGTAGTTAGTCTTGTTTTATTAACTTATATAATTGCAATGGTAAGTATAACTATTTTGGAAAGTGATAACAAAAATATAGTAACTGATCTTGATACAACAAGAACAATAGTATACGAAAAGTATTATACGGACTCATTAATTAATGGCAGTTTAAGTTTACAAGTTGAAAAAGATAGCAGGCTTGACAAAATGGAAAATGTATATGATGAAACTGCTAGAAGTAAGGAAAATATAAATTATTTATATGATTATGCTTACTATGATGGAAATTATTATGTGTATTTTTCAATATTACCACAATTGTTAGTAAATATACCATTTAGACTTATAACAGGGCAATACATAAATGTGGCATACGAAGTTTTATTATTTGCATTGCTAGGTACGCTATTCACATTGCTAGCAGTTGAAAAGCTTATAAAGAAATTCTTTAAAAATGTTAATTTAAGAATGATGACACTTTCAATGATAACGGCTTTATTTTCAAGTGTTCTGTTATATTTAACAGGAAGAACTTTGGTTTATGAAGTTGTTGCTTCATGTGGATATTGGCTAATAATGCAAGCAGTATATTTCTTAGCTTGTGCATTTGACAAAGAAAAAATAAACTATAAATGTTTAACTATAGGATGTATATCTGCTGCTTTAGCAGTAAATGCAAGACCAAATTTATTAATAGTCTCATTGCTATTTTTGCCGATATTTATAGAAAAGTTTGTAGAATTTATAAAGAAATTAAAGAATGATAATTCAAAAACAACTAAAAAAGAATTTGTAAAATATATATTGTCTATAGCTCTACCTTATGGAATTATAGGAATTAGCATGATGATACTAAATTACGTTAGATTTGGTAGTATAACAGAATTTGGTGCTGCATATCAATTAACGTCAAACGATATGATAAATTTAGGTTATAGATATTCTACTATTCCAATAGGAATATGGCATTACCTATTTAATCCACCTTTAATAAATCTTACTTTTCCATTTATTCATATGCAACCAGTAACACCACTTTATTTAGGCTTTTATGGATGCGGATATGTAGGGGTAGGAACATTTTGGGCAACACCAATAACATTACTGCTAATATTTATTCCAATATTAAGAAAGCATATAAAGAATACAAATGTAAAATTATGGAGATTAATAAGAAATTCATTAATTGTGGCATTAATAATGATAATTGTGATAACCTTATTAGCGGCAAGCTATGAAAGATATTCTTTAGATTATACTTGGATGGTAGTATGGCCTGCAATTGCTATGATGCTACTAATATATGATTTAATTAAAGAAAATGAATTAGTTAGAAAAATATTTGAAATAGTATGCACGATAGCTACAATTACATGTATTTGTGTAGCAATGGCTATGGCCATAAAATCTGAATCAAGCTATGCTGAATATTTTTCATCAGAGCAATATGATAATATATCTCAAAGCATGATGTTTTGGGAATAAAGGAGAATATACGAAATGAAATTGTTAATGCATACATGTTGCGCACCATGCAGTGTATTTTGCATAGAAAGTTTAAGAGCAGAAGGGATGGAACCAACAGTATATTGGTACAATCCCAATATACATCCATATTCAGAGTATAAGAAACGTAGGGATTGTTTAAAAGATTATACAAAATTAGTGAACGTACAAGCCGTATTTGATGATGAATATGGCTTAGATGCTTTCTGCCAAGAAGCTGTAAAAGATTTAAATGCAAGATGTGTGAACTATTGTTATCCTGTAAGGTTAAAGAAAACATTTGAATATGCAAAAGAACATGGTTATGATGCAGTAACAACCACTTTATTATATAGCATATATCAGAAGCATGATTTTATAAAGAAACTCATGGAAGATTTAAGTAAGGAATATGGAATAAAGTTTTTATATAGAGATTTTAGAGTTGGTTTCTGGAAGGGACATGAAGAAGCAAAAAAATTACAATTATATTTACAGCATTATTGTGGTTGCATTTTCAGCGAGGAACAAATGATTTTAACCCACACAAATGAAAAGCCAGTATTACCAGAGGGATTTGAGTTTCTTCCAGTAAAGAGAAGTATTGTTATAAAGAAAGAAAAAGAAAATAAAGAGCAGTATATGGATTTATTACTTGAAGCAGATCCAAGTAAAGATATGATAAACGATTATTTGAGAGATGGAGAACTATTTGTATTAACATATAAAGATGATGTGGCATGTGTTGCAGTAGTTATAAGAATAGATGATGAAACGATAGAATTAAAGAATATAGCAACCAAAGAAATATATAGAGGACAAGGATATGGAAAGAAAATGCTAAAATATTTAGCAGATAATTATAAACAAAAATATAAAAAGATGTTAGTTGGAACATCAGAGAATAACATTCCATTTTATGTTAAACAAGGTTTTGACAAATATGAAAAAACAATAAAGAATTTTTTTATTGATAATTATAAAGAAGAAGTAAAAGATGGAGAACTAACTTGTACTGATTTAATATATTATTCAAAAGATTTAAAGAAAAAGGTTAAAGGCAACTAGAAATTTGTTGAAATGAAAGATCGATTATAAAAAAATTAAAAACAGGAATATTATTAATTATATTAGGAAACTTATTATGTTTAGATTATATATTTTTTTGTAAAGAGGTGTGAATATGAGTGATTCAAAAGAAAATGTTGATGTATTAAAAATGTATGGAGAAGACAGTACTACAAAAAGAGATGAATTTTTAAAAAAGCATAACTTAAATGAAAAGGGGCTTACTAGTAAACAAGCTGAAATTAATATTAAGAAATTTGGTCTTAACGAAACAAAAAAGGCTAAACCTAAGAAGTGGTATAATTATTTACTACAAAGTTTACTAACACCTTTTAACTACATTTTAATTGGTATTTCAATTATCTTAATATATACAGATATATATTTAGCAATAGAACCAAGCTATGCAAATATAATAGTCATAGCAATTTTAGTTACTGCAAGTACTTTATTAGATTTTTTTGAGTCATATAGATCTAATAAGGCAGCAGAAAAATTAAGGGAAATAGTTGAAACAACTACTACAGTTATTAGAGATAACAAAGAAATAAATATACCAGTTAAAAATGTAACCTTAGGAGACATTGTTTTATTGTCTGCTGGAAGTATTATACCGGCTGATTTAAGAATAATCGAATCAAAAGACTTATATGTAGGACAGGCTTCATTAACGGGAGAATCAGATAATATAAAGAAAACCGTTGAATTAGAAAACAATCAAGAAGGATTAGACAGCATATCAGACTTTGATAATATTTGTTTTATGGGTACAAATGTTATATCTGGTTCGGCAAAAGGTGTTGTAATAAAAGTTGGAGATTCAACATATTTTGGGAAAATAGCAAATACCGTAACTTCTGGAAAAGAAAAAACAGCATTTCAAAAAGGGATCGAAAGTATAAGTAAATTATTAATTAGACTTATGATATTTATGATTCCAATAGTATTTTTAATAAATGTGGAAAAACATGATATTATTCTAGCATTTACTTTTGCTGTTGCAATAGCCATTTGCATAACACCACTATTGTTACCTGTTATTCTGTCTTCAAGTTTATCTAAAGGTGCTGTGAGAATGTCAAAAAAGAAGACTATTGTTAAGAAGTTAGATTCAATTCAAAACTTTGGAGCAATGAACATATTCTGTACAGACAAGACAGGAACATTGACAGAAGATAAGATTGTTCTGGAAAGATACTTGAATGTAAATGGAGAAGAAGATTTTGATATTTTAAAATATGCTTTTTTAAATGCTTATTTGCAAACAGGGCTAAAGAGTAATATAGATGAGGCAGTAGTTGCTAAAGCTAAAACTATTGGAATTGAGAATAGTGTAGAAAAATATAAAAAAATAGATGAAATTCCTTTTGACTTTTCTCGTAGGTGTTTATCTGTAGCAGTAGAAATTGATAATAAAGATGAATTAATAACAAAAGGTGCTGTTGAAGAAATTCTAAATATTTGTACAACATTTGAATATAAGGGACAAACGGAAAAGCTTACAAATGAAAAAATAGAAAACATGAGAAAAATTTGTAAAAACTTAAATGAGGAAGGCTTTAGGGTTGTTGCAATTTGTAAAAAAATTATAACTAATAATAAAAAAGATTTTAATAGCACTGATGAAAAAAACATGACTTTATTAGGCTTTATTGGTTTTCTTGATCCACCAAAGGAAAGTGCAAAAGAAGCAATAGAAGGCTTAAACAATGCAGGAATAAGAGTTATGGTTCTTACAGGTGATAATGTTGAAGTTACAAGATGTGTTTGCAATAAAGCAGGGATAAATTCAAAAGAAATCATAACTGGAAATAAAATAGATACATTATCAGATGTAGCACTATCAAGATTATTAAAAAGAAATAATGTATTTGCGAAACTTTCTCCAATACAAAAAGCAAGGATTGTTAGAGTCTTAAAACAAAATGGAAATGTTGTAGGATATATGGGAGATGGAATAAACGATAGTCCAGCATTAACAAATTCCGATGTTGGAATTTCTGTTGATACTGCAGTTGATATAGCAAAAGAAACTGCAGATATTATATTACTTGAAAAAGACCTTAATGTACTATTAGATGGTGTAATGGAACGGAAGAAAAACATATGTAAATTTAATGAAATATATAAAAATGGCAACAAGCTTCAACTTTGGGGAAGTAGTTTCAGTAATTATTGCAAGCATTGTACTACCATTTTTACCTGAAACACCAATTCAACTATTAGTAGAAGGACTATTATATGACTTTGGTCAAATGACAATTCCGTTTGACAATGTAGATAAAGAATTGATTAGAAAGCCAAAAAAATTAAATATAAAAAGCTTAAAAAGGTTTATGTTTTTTATGGGCCCTGTAAGCTCACTATTTGATATAGTTGTATTTTTACTATTATGGTTTGTTTTCACAGTTAGAGATGTTACGCACTTTCAAACAATATGGTTCACTTACAGTATAGTATCAAATTTAATAGGAATGCACATTATAAGAACGGCAAAAACACCATTTATACAAAGCAATGCACATAAGGCTGTTTATATATCTTCAATTCTGTTAATTATAATAGGAATTTTAGTACCATTTACGCCTCTAGGAACTGCGATAGGCTTAGCACCAATTGCATTAAAATATATTTTCATGATATTTGGAGTCACATTCTTATATTGTATTGTAGCAAGTTATGCAAAGAAAATTTATATAAAGAAATATAAGGAATGGATATAGAAATAATTGAAGATAGGAGATGATTTGAATAAATCAATTAAAAATAGGAACATTTTTAATGTAATATACAAAATTTTTTTGGAAATTTTGTAACGAAATGAAATTTCATACGTCATACTTATTCTGTTTAACTCATAATAATGATATTTCTGAAGAACTTACCCAAGAAACCTTTTATAAAGCAGTAAAGAAAATTGATACATATAAGGGCGAATGTAAGATGTCAGTATGGTTATGTCAAATGATGAAAAAATTTCATTATATAAAAAAATGCAGTATTTAGATGAGAAAACAAGAGAAGTAATGTATTTAAGGATAACAGGAGAACTTAGTTTTAAAGAAATAGGAATTATTTTGAATAAAACAGAAAACTGGGCTAGAGTAACATTTTACCGAGGAAAAAATCAATTAAAGGAGGTTGATTGATATGAAAGAGAAAAGAGATTGTAAGATTGTCCAAGATTTATTACCAAATTACATTGAAAATTTAACAAATGAAGAAACCAATCGTTTTATTGAGGAACATTTAAAAGAGTGTCCGGAATGTCAAAAAGTATTAGAAAATATGCAAAAAGAAATTAAAGTAAGTACTACAAAAAGAGATGACAGAGAGGTAAAATATATTAAAAAATATAATAAGAAATTAAAAATTTTAAAATATACATTATTAATTATAATATTAATATATGTAATAGCTGTAGGAAGAAGAACAATTATAATGTCTTCGCTTTCTGGAAAAGCAACTGAAAACAGAATAAACGATAATTATTATGTGAGATTATATTCATATCAAGGAGATACTTTAACTATAACAGAAAGTTATAATAAAGGAGAAGATTACTTGACTACACTTACTAAAGTTGTTAATGGAAGTAATATTCAAAAAATAACTTATTATAGAAAAGGCGAAGAACAACTATTTATGACAGAATCAGAGGGAAAAAAATATGTACTAAATGCAGAGACAATGATAGGTGGACATATATTGCCTGTAACTTATGTAGCAGATGGAATATTAGCAAATCTCCAATATGCCTTAATAACAGGAATTGATTCTACTTATTGTAATGGAAAAGAGTGTTATGTTATTAAAGGAAATAGTTATGAAAGGTATATAGATAAAGAAACAGGATTGGCAGTTAGAAATATAGAAAAATCAAATAAAGAAATAACAAGAAAAAATGATGCAGTAGTTGATTATGAATATAAATTTAATATTGTAAAAGATAGCGATATTGTAAAACCAGATACAACAGGTTATATAGTAAATGAATAATAGCCAAAGAAGAATAGAAATAAGAATCTATTCTTCTTTTAATTACAAAGAAAGGAGAAATGTAAGTGAAAGAGTTATTTATCAAAGAAGTAACTACTAAAATGGCAGACTTCTTAGATGATAACCAAAGAATAAGATTAAGAGAAATACTTACAGAAATATGTTTAAATTATCAAATTGAAATAATAGAACAAATTAAAAGGCAAAAAACTCAAAAGAATAATACAGATATTTTAGATAGATTTATAGCATCTAAGGAAATTGAAGGGTGCTCAACAAGAACTTTAAATTACTACAGAGATAATATAAATAAAATGCTTGATACTGTAAATCTTCCAATAAATGAAATTACTACTGAAATATTAAGAAACTATTTAGCTGATTATAAAAGCAATTCAAAAGCTGGTATGGTAACAATAGACAATATAAGAAGAACAATGGCGACTATGGCTATTGATAAAGAGATGCCAATAGAACAAGTACCAAAATTATTGGGACATATTAAAATAGACACAACAATGGAATATGCAATGGTTAATCAAAACAATGTTAAAAATTCGCATAGAAAATATATTACTTAAAATTTAATGAAATTTTATAAAATAAAAATTGCTTGGAATGGCTATTTACAAAAAAAATCTTTGTGTTACAATACTAACTGGAGGTAAAAAAATGGAACATATATTAAAATTACAACCTAAATATTTCGATTATATTAACAATGGCACAAAAAGAATAGAATTGAGGTTATATGACGAAAAAAGACAAAAAATTGCTATTGGAGATACTATAATTTTTCAAAAAGAACCTGAATTAGAAACGACTATGAAAGTCAAAGTTATAGGTTTGTTAAGATATAATACATTTGAAGAATTATTAGAGGATTTTGATATAGAAATGATGGCTGATAAATCAATGACAAAGCAAGAATTATTAAGTGTATTAGAAGAATTTTATACACCAGAGAAACAAAAACAATATGGTGTTGTCGGAATACGAATTGAAAAAATATAATAAAAACACACTCAAAAATTCATTTGAATCTAAGAGTGTGTTTTGTTTTGCCTTGACAGATTGAAAACTATTCGGGAAGTTCTCCGTTGTACACTAACTCACGAGAAGAGTTGTTATAGTAGCCTTCGCTCATAGTTTGAGTCAACTCCCAATTATATTTCTTGATGATAGGCTCAAACATTGGGATTTTGTAGTCTGCAATTGTGATAAGAGGCTTTGTAGTACCGAGATACTTAAAAGCTTGTTCTAACATCTTTGTTGCAACATGTTTCCCACGATAGCCTTCTACTACGAGAAAAGTACAAATCTTGCTTTCAGTATCATCCTTTTTCAAAAATGCTACACCAGCTACATTGTTATTAATTGTGCAAATAACGACTTCGCCAGTACCATTAAATACTCTAGGAATTTCTTTTGCCCAATACCACTCAAAATGCTTAGGATAATCTTTACAGATGTAATCCGTAACAGAATAAGCAGCCTGTGCAAATTTACCAAAGAGATTATGGTTGTTGATAAGAGAGCTTAATGTGTAAATCCTCATATCGTTTGTCTGTTTGCGAAGTTCAAACACATAGACTCCCAAAGCTTCCTTATCTTCAGGATAAATTTCCTGATACATTTCCAAAGCTTTATACTTGGTAACGCCAGGAATTGCCTTAGAAGAATCTTCATTGTCGAGCATGTCAGGGAAATCTTCATAGCGAGTTACACGGATAACCTCAAACTTGATATTAGAATAGTCCTTAAAAGTGATTGTATCACCTTTTTGAACTCTTTTAATATCAGGATATCCAACCCTTACTTCAAGGGTATTGATTCCCTTGTTGATAAGATTGTAATATTCCCGTTTGATTCTCCAGTTATAGTTTTTAGCCATAACATCAACCGTCCTTTCATAAAGTATATATTCTTAAAACTGCGACATACTGTAATAAGTTATCTTCTTTTTTATGCTTCCAAGAAAGAGAGGTAAAGATGAAAGAAAAAGATTTAGAAGAAATAACAAAAGAAAAATTAAAAAATTCATATCATATACAAAGAAAAATATATGAGATGGAAGAAAGATATTTATTTAAGAAACATTTATTATTAGCAACACAAAAGGTGCTAGATGTTCGAGATGTTAGAAATAAGATTTCTGAAACTAACAATAAAGAATTAAAATAACTACTTGATAATCAATATCTAATGTCTGTTAATGATTTAATGAACATTGTTTATAGTGCTATAAGTGAACCACCATTTTGCTTTATATTTGAAAATGATATTGATGTAGATGATTATATTGTTTTAGAAATGGAAGACATGATTCTAGTAAATGGATATTTAAGAGAACTTAAACCATATAATTCAAACAATATAAATTTAGATGTTATCTTTATGGCATTAAATGAATCAATATTTGATTACATAAATTGTATAAAAGCAGAAGGAGATTATTCAAGTGAATTTGGTGATGACTATGTTCAAATAACAGAAGAACAGGAGGAAGACGATGAGTAAAATTATAGCCATAGCCAATCAAAAGGGTGGAGTTGGAAAAACAACTACCACTTTTTCTTTAGGTGTAGCTCTTGCAAAAGAGGGTAAAAAGGTTTTACTTATTGATGCAGATCCACAGGGAGATTTAACTACTTGTATGGGTTATTATAATCAAGATGAATTGCAGAATACAATAGGTGGTGTTAGAATAGATATATGGACACATTTTATGAGAGGGTGCATAATAGATTATGTACACTAATCAGAAAGGAGTGTGTCGAAGGTGGCTATGAAAAAAAGTTATGATGAAGATTTTAAGAAGATGATTATAGAATTATACGAAAATAAAAAGCCAGTAGTAGAAATCAAACGTGAATATGGCATTGCAGAAGCAACATTATATAGATGGATAAAGGAATATGGAAAAATAAAGGTTGCAAATAATGAAACAACTACAAATCATGAAATAAAACGTTTAAAGAAGGAATTAGCTAAAGCTAAAGAAGAAAATGAAATACTAAAAAAAGCGGTTGCCATATTCACGCAGAAATAGAAGAAAGAATAAAGTTCATAGAAAAAAATAAGGATAAACATAATGTAAGATTGCTATGCAAGGTACTAAAAGTACCGCGTTCAGTATATTATTATCATCAACAAGGAAAAGTAAACAGCTATGAAGAAAGCAACAAGGAATTAGACAGGAAGATACTGGAAAAATATAATAATTCAAAAGGAAGATATGGATCTCCTAAAATAAAGAAATAACTAGAAAAAGATGGAATTAAAGTTAGTCAAAAAAGAGTTGCAAGAAGAATGAGGATATTAGGAATTAAATCTGCGATTATAAAAAAATATAATCCAGGACCAGCAAAAAGTAAAGTTGATGATACAAATAAACCCAATTTATTAAAACAGGAATTTAAAGCTAAACATCTTAGAGAAAAACTAGTTTCAGACATTACATATATATACACCAAAGAGCTAGGTTGGACATACTTAGCAATAGCAATGGATTTATATAGTTTAAGCGTAATTGGATATAGTTATGGGAAAAATATGGATGCAGATTTAGTAATCAAGGCTATAGAGAATGCAAGAAAAAAAGGAAAATTTAGGAAGAAAGCAATATTTAATAGTGATTTAGGTTCACAATATACATCAAATAAAGTTGAAGAATACTTACGAGAATTAAATTTAAGGCATTCTTACAGCAAAAAGGGATATCCGTATGATAACGCAAGTATGGAAAGCTTCAATGCCATATTAAAGAAAGAAGAAGTGAATTTACATGAGTACGAAACTTTTGAAGAAGCAAAATTAGCGATATTTGAATTTATAGAAGGTTGGTACAACAGAAAGAGAATCCATTCATCAATTGGATATAAAGTACCATGTGAAGTTGAGAGTGAAGTAGCCTAAAGAAAGCACTTACAATTTCACAAAACATTCCTTAAATACAAAAAATTCTCAAAAAAAGTGTCCAAAAACTTGACATAGATCCATAAATTATAGTAAATTGTAACCAATAGCTTTATAAAAAAATAAAAAATGGAGGTAAAAGAATGAGAAAGAGAACAGATGAAAAGCAAAAAATTAAGAAAGGAACACGAGGAATAACCTTAATTGCACTCGTTGTAACGATCGTTGTCTTATTAATTTTAGCAGGAGTAAGCATTAATCTTGTGATTAGCAACAATGGAATAATAACAAAAGCAAAAGAGGCAAAATTAGAGACGAGAGCGGATAGTGTTGCAACAGAATGCGATTTATGGAAAATGTATAATACATTGCCAGAAAATACTAATGATGGTAAAGCTCAAAGTTTAGATGATATGCTGACTTCATTACTAGATAGAAATTTAATTACTTCAGAAGAAAAAACAGAAATTGAAACTACTGGGAAGGTTCAAATAGGAACAAAAATAATAGTATTTGATCCATATGCTAGTTTAACTTCTATCTCATTAGATTGTGGTGAAAAATCAGGACTAATAAATGGAAAGAGTCGGAACAATAAATGTAAATGTAGATAATAGCGAAGGTAAAATAGAGTTTATATGGGATAGTTCTGACAAAACAGTTGCAACTATTAGTAATGGTAGAATAACAGGAATAAAGAATGGAGAAACTACAATTACTTGTAAAGTAAAAGGTAAAGAGGAACTGATGGCAACTTGTGCTCTTAAAGTAATTGATGGAACGGAAATTTATGCTTTAGGAATAAATCTCGAAGATTTATGCTTTAAAGATATTCCAGATAATTGTGTATTAGATATATGGAGCAACTATGTTGGAGCGGGAGAAATAACATATGATTGTCTAGAAGGAGAAGCCAATTATCATGTTGCAGGAGGCCCGAATGATTTAAATAAAAAAAATGCTGAAACTAGGGCATATACAGATATGGTTTATGTGTTAAATGATAGTTTTGGAAATAAGTCTAAATATTTTCATTTCTATGTGGATCAATTATGCTTTAAAGAAAACACTTTAGTATCAACTCCTAATGGACATATTAAGATACAAGATATAAAAGAGGGTGATTTGGTTTATAGTAAGAATATAGAAAAGGATATAATTGAGGCTAAGAGAGTATTGCAAAAGTTTGAACACGATGCTGATTATAAAGTTACAAAATTATATACAGAAAAATCTATTATAGAAGCTACAACAGGGCACGAAATATATACTAAAAATAAAGGATGGACAAAGGCTTATTATATAGAAGTAGGAGACATATTATTATCACAAGACAATCAGGAGATTATAGTTAAAGATGTAGAGAACATAGTAAAAAATGAAAAAATTACTGTGTATAATTTTGAAGTAGAAGATAATCATAATTATTTTGTCGGGGAAGACAGCTGTTTAGTTCACAATCTGCCAGAAGAGTTTTGCTTTGTTGATGGAAATGTTTATACAGGTGAATCTTTGGACATATAAAAATATAGAAGAATTAGAAAATGATATAATTGAATATATAGAATATTAC